>CAZEFK010000280.1:0-7727 GCA_964511405.1 uncultured Comamonadaceae bacterium
GGCAGCACCAGCCGGCCGCTCGCGTCGATCTCGCGCGCACCGCCGGCCAGCGGCTCGCCCAAGGCGGCGATGCGGCCGTCCCGGATGCCGATGTCGGCGGTGAACACGTCCGACGCCGTCGCGACCTTGCCGCCGCGGATGACCAGATCGAAGCCCATGTCCTGCCGTCCTTGCTGTCTCGTGGCCCAGGCTAGGCAAGATCCGGGCCGGAGGCCAGCCGCCGGCTCATATCGAGGGCGACGCCTGAGACGACGCCCCGGACTAGGATGATCGTGGCATGGAGCCGATCACCTGTAGTCCGATGACCCGTTCAGACGCGACCGTCCGTAAACCCCGGAGCAAGGCATGGCGATAAATTGTAGATGCGGAGACCGAACGCTTCGCCCGACGCCTGGCGGCGCTCCGCGGAGAGACCATCGAGCAGGCGGTGAGCGCCGGGGTCAGGGCGGAGCTGGCGCGGACCGACCGAGCGACACCAGAGGCGCTCACCGTCGAACAGCAAGCGCTGGTCGACGAGACCATGGCGATGGTCGCGAAGCTACCGCCATTGCCGATCGATCGCGAGGACCCAACCGGCTTTCTCTATGACGATGCCGGCCTCCCGCGCTGCCAGTAGCCGTCTACCCAGACTCGCACCGGCTCACCCCATCGCCTGCGCCGGCAGCGCGGCCACGGTCTCGTCCAGCACTTGGCGGACGCCGGCCAGGAACCGCTGGGCGGTACGCGGCAGTTCGCGGCGCGCCGACCACACGGCGAAGGCGACCGACGGGATCGCCGGCTCGAACGGCCGCACCGCCAGGCCCGGACGGCCGCCGCCCGAGGGCGAGAACGGGTCGACCACCGACGGACCGAGCCCGGCCTGCGCCAGGTCGCAGGCGGTATCGCAATATTGGACCGAGACCGCGAACCGGAAGGGCTGGCGGCTGGCCGCGAAGGCGGCGCGCACCGCGGCACCCATGCGCGTGCCGGCATGCAGCGCCACCAGGTCGCCCGCCTGCAGTTCGGCCGGCGTCACCACCGCCCGGCGCGCCAGCGGATGCTCGGGGTGGCACACGCAGACCATGCGGCCCTGGAACAACGGCTCCAGGGCCAGGGTCGGCTGACCGTCCAGCCCCAGGCCGAATCCCAGGTCGGCGTCGCCGCTCTCGACCGCGCGCACCACGGTGTCCAGCTCGCGCACGTCGAACGACACCCGGACCCGCGGATGGCGCCGGGCGAAGCGCTGCAGCGCCACCGGAATGGCGCCGCGCCCGAGCGGCGGCGTACTCACCACCCGCAGCCGGCTGGCCTTGTCGTCGCGCAGGTCCTCCAGCCGGCGTTCCAGCACCGCGTACATCGCGAACAGCGGCTCCGACTCCTCCTGGATCTGGCGCGCCGCGTCGGTCGGGTACAGGCGGTTGTTGACCCGTTCGAACAGCGCAAAGCCGACCTGGCTCTCGATCTGCTTGATCGCGTTGCTGACCGCCGGCTGCGACATGCCCAAAAGGCCGGCCGCTGCCATGGTGGTCTGGCCGCGCATCACGGCGCGCAGGATCTGCAGCTGGCGCAGCGTCATGCCCGACTAATCGCCATCTGAATAGTCTGGCCGCATTTCTTATAATGGCTGCAATTGAACCGGGGTCGCAAGCCGCCCTATCGTTGCCGGTCTGACTGCGGAGGATGCGGATGGCTGTGGCGGCGCGCGCGGACGAGATCGCGGGCTTGGCCATCGCGCCCCAGCGCTACTGGGGCCGCTGGACGGCCGTCGCCCTGATCCTGCTGGCGCTGGCCGGCCTCGTCTATGCCTTCGCGGTCGGCCAGATCGAATGGAGCTATGTCGGCCGCTTCCTGACCGTGCCGGCGATCCTGCGCGGCCTCGCCAACACCGTCATCATGGCGGTGCTGGCCATGGCGATCGGCATCGTGCTGGGGGTCGCGGCGGCGGTCATGCGCATGTCGCCGAACCCGGTGCTGGGCGCCGTGGCCCAGGGCTATGCCTGGCTGTTCCGCGGCACCCCGGTGATCCTGCAGCTGCTGCTGTGGTTCAACCTGGCGCTGGTGTTCCCCACCCTCGGCATTCCCGGGCTGGTCTCGGCGCGCACGGTCGATGTGATGACACCCTTCACCGCCGCGCTGCTGGGCCTCGGCATCAACCAGGGCGCCTATACGTCGGAGGTCGTGCGCGCCGGCCTGCTCGCCGTCGACATCGGGCAGTACGAAGCGGCCAAGGCGATCGGCATGACCCGGCTGCTGGCGCTGCGCCGGATCATCCTGCCCCAGGCCATGCGGGTGATCATCCCGCCGGTCGGCAACGAGTTCATCGGCATGGTCAAGCTGACCTCGCTGGCCAGCGTCATCCAATATGCCGAGATCCTGCACAACGCCGAGAACATCTATTACGCCAACGCCCGGGTCATCGAGCTGCTGATCGTCGCCGCGATCTGGTACTTGGGCGTGGTGACGGTGCTGTCGCTCGGCCAGGCCCGGATCGAAGCGGTCTTCGCCCGCGGCGCCGGCCGACGCCAATGACCGATCCGATCGTCCGCGCCGTCGGCGTCGGCAAGCGCTTCGGCCAGTTCCAGGCGCTGTCCGAGGTCACCCTCGACGTGGCGCGGGGCGAGGTCCTGTGCGTCATCGGCCCGTCGGGCTCGGGCAAGAGCACCTTCCTGCGCTGCATCAACCAGCTCGAGACCGTCAGCGAAGGTGCGTTGTGGGTCGACGGCGACCTGGTCGGCTATCGCCGCGTCGGCAACCGCCTGCACCGGCTGGGCGACGCCGAGGTCGCGCGGCAGCGCCTGGCCACCGGCATGGTGTTCCAGCGCTTCAACCTGTTCCCGCACAAGACGGCGCTGCAGAACGTGACCGAGGGCCCGGTGCAGGTGCTGCGCCGCCCGCGCGCCGAGGCAGCGGCGGAGGCGCAGGCGCTGCTGGCGCGGATCGGGCTGGCCAGCAAGGCCGACGCCTATCCCGTCGAGCTGTCGGGCGGCCAGCTGCAGCGCGTGGCGATCGCCCGCGCCCTGGCGATGCAGCCGAGGCTCATGCTGTTCGATGAGCCGACCTCGGCGCTCGACCCCGAGCTGGTCGGGGAGGTGCTGACCGTGATGCGCGACTTGGCCGCGTCAGGCATGACCATGATCGTGGTGACCCACGAGCTGGGCTTTGCCCGCGAGGTCGCCGACCGCGTCGTCTTCATGGACCACGGCCGCATCGTCGAGGCCGGCCCCGCCGCCGAGGTCCTGGCCCGCCCCAACAATCCGCGCACCGCCGAATTCATCGCCGCGGTTATCTGAGGAGCCACCATGAAGAGATCAGCCCTGCCCGCCCTCGCCCTCCTGCTGGCCCCCCTCGCCGCCCACGCCGAGGCGCCGCCGGCGATCAAGGCCAAGGGCGAGATCGTCGCCGCGGTGGTGCCGAACTATCCGCCCTTCGAGTTCAAGGACCCGGCGACCGACAAGCTCAGCGGCGTCGACATCGAGCTGGGCAACGCGCTGGCCGCCAAGCTGGGCGTCAAGCTGCGCTGGGAAGAGACCGCGTTCGAGCAGATGATCAGCTCGGTCGACACCGGCCGCGTCGACATCATCCTGTCGGGCATGACCGACCTCGCCAGCCGCCACGACAAGGTCACCTTCGTCGACTACGTGAAGTCGGGCCCGCAGTTCTACACCACGGCCGCGCGGGGCGCCGAGTTCAAGGACGTGACGGCCCTGTGCGGCAAGAACGTCGGCGCCAGCCGCCGCACCTCGTTCCCCGCCGAGATCAAGGGCTGGAGCGACGAGTACTGCGTCAAGGCCGGCAAGCCCGCCATCACCGTCGTCGGCACCGAGGGCTCGGTCGACGCCCGCACCCAGCTGACCCAAGGCCGCGTCGACGCGGCCATGCAAGGCAACGAGACCATCCCCTACCTGATGCAGCAGGAGCCGGGCCGCTACGCGCCGATCGGCAGCGCCATCGCCGCCCAGTACACGGGGATCGGCGTCGCCAAGGGCAACGCCGCCCTGCAGCAGGCGATCAAGGAGGCGCTCGACCAGCTGATCGCCGACGGCAGCTACGGCAAGATCCTGGCCAAGTGGCAGCTCGGCGACATCGCCGTGCCCAAGGCCACCGTCAACGCCGGCGAGTGACGCCCATGCCCGACACCGCTTCGCTGCGCGTCCCCCTGGCCCCGGCCAACGCGGCGCCGCCGGCGCCGGAATATCCCTGGCCCCAGGGCTACCAGGCCGCCCTGTTCCTGTCGTTCGACGTCGACGCCGAGGCCGCCTGGACGGCCAAGGACCCGGCCCGCTTCGGCGAGCTGGTGACCATGTCCTATGGCGGCTTCGAGGCCCGCGTCGGCGTGCCCAAGCTCCTGGAGTTGCTGCGCCAGGAGGGCCTCAAGGCCACGTTCTTCGTGACCGGCTGGTCGGTCGAGGCCCATCCCGCCATGGCCGAGGCCATCCTGCGCGACGGCCACGAGATCGGCCATCACGGCTTCGACCACATCATGCCGGTGCCCGGCGATCCGCGGCTGGTCGAGGAGGTCGACCGCGGCCTCGACACGCTGAAGCGCCGGCTGGGCGTGGTCCCGGTCGGCTACCGCGCGCCCTCGGGCGAAAGCTGCGAGGAGCTGCGGGTGCTGCTGAAGCAGCGCGGGCTCCTGTACTCGTCGTCCTGGCGCGACGACGTCAGGCCCTACCGCCATGTCCTGGCCGACGGCAGCGCGGGGCTGATCGAGCTGCCGGTGACCATGACCTATGACGACTGGCTCTATGGCCTGTCGCATCGCTACAGCCCGCGGCCGATGTTCCCGGCCGACCATGTGCTGTCGATCTGGGAGGACGAGCTGGCCGAGACCCGCGACTGGGGCGGCCTGATCACCACGGTCCTGCACCCGCAGGTCAGCGGCCGGCCGATGCGGCTGCGCCTGCTGCGCCGCTTCCTGCGCCATGCGCGCGGCTATGGCGACGTGTGGATCGCCACCGGCCAGGAGATCGCCCGTCACTTCGCCGCCTGCGAGGCCGGGCAGGCCTAGGCCGGATGTCGAGCGCCGCCATCTTCGGGTCCTGGGTGCTGGCCGAGATCGACGGCCGGCCGCAGGTGCTGCGCGACCGCTGGGTGCTGACCGAGGGGCCGCGGATCGTCGCCGTCGCCGCCGATCGCCCCCTCGGCGCCGACCTGGTACTGGAGCGGCCCGGCCGCTTCGTGCTGCCGGGCCTGATGAACCTGCACAACCACGGCTTCAGCGAAATGGTGGCGCGCAGCCACACCGAGGACGGCGGCGGCCGCAAGGCCAATGGCAGCATCGTCTACACGGTGCTGCTGCCGCTGTCGAAGCGGGGGCTCGAGATCCTGACCCCGGCCGAGCGGCTGGACGTGGCGCGGCTCGGCGTGCTGCAGCTGCTGCTGGGCGGCGCCACCACGGTCATGGAGCCGTTCCGCAACGGCCTGCCCGAGATGTTCGACGCCGCCGAGGACATGGGCCTGCGCTTCTACGGCGCGCCTTACCTGTTCTCGACCGCCACGGCCCAGGCCCGGGCCGACGGCAGCATCGCCTATGAAGGCGACGACGGCGCCGCCGACCTCGCGGCCTGGGACGCCCTGCATGCCCGCTGGGAGGGCCGCGGCAACGGCCGCATCCGCCTGGCGATGAGCCCGCACGCGACCGACACCTGCCATCCCGACCTGCTGCGCGCCGCGGCGACGCGGGCGCGGGCGGTGGGGGCGCCGATCACCACCCACCTCGCCCAGAGCGCCGGCGAGGTCGCGACCATCCAGCAGCGCCATGGCCGCACGCCGGCGGAGTATCTGGACTGGCTGGGCGTGCTGGGCCCGGATCTGCTGGCCGCGCACTGCGTCCACTGCTCCGATGCCGACCTGGCGCTGATGGCCGAGCGGCGGACCACCGTGCTGACCTGCCCGCGGGTGTTCGCGCGCAGCGGCATCATGGCCGCCTACGGCCGCTTCGCCGGGCATGGGCTGCGCACGGTGATCGGCACCGACGGCTACAACCTGGACCTGCTGGGCGAGGTCAACGCCGCCTGGATGCTGTCCAAGCTGGATGCCGGCCGCGCCGACGCGGTGACGGCCGCCCAGATGCTGGATGCAGTCACCGCCGATGCCGCCCAGGCGCTCGGCCGCGACGACCTGGGCGCGATCCGGCCCGGCGCCCTGGCCGACCTGACCGTCCTGGACCTCAGCCATCCGCACCTGCAGCCGCTGTTCGACCCGGTGCGGGCGGTCGTCGGGCTGGCCAACCGCGCCAATGTCGACGCCGTGATGGTCGACGGCCGGCTGCTGGTCGAGGCCGGCCGCTATTGCGGCGACCAGGCGGCCATCGTCGCAGCCGGCGCGGCCGCCATCCACAAGATCTGGGCGCTGCCCGAAGCCCAGGCCGCCTTCGCGAGCTGATCCCTTTCGGAGAGATCGTCCCCATGCTCCTCGCCCGAGCCTTGCGTCTGCTGCCGGCCTTGGCCTGCGCCCTGCCCCTCGCCGCGATCGCGGCCGAGTTGCCGGCGCGGATCCGCCAGGCCGGCGTCGCCCACGTCGCCGTCAACGCCATCTATCCGCCCATGGAGTACAAGGACCCGGCCAGCGGCGCGCTGATCGGCCTCGACATCGACCTCGGCCAGGCCATGGCGGACAAGCTCGGGATCAAGCTGGACTGGCAGGACAGCGCGTTCGCGCAGCTGATCCCGTCCTTGGAGACCGGCCGCGCCGACCTGATCCTGAGCGGCCTGACCGACAAGGCCGCACGCCGCGACAGCCTGACCTTCATCGATTACATGAAGACCGGCGGCCAGTTCTACGTGCTGGCGGCGAGCCCGGTGCAGGCGGCGACGGATTTGTGCGGCCGCAAGGTCGGCACCAGCCGCAGCACGTCGTTCCCGGCCGCGATCCAGGCCTGGAGCGCGGATCATTGCGAGAAGGCGGGCAAATCAGCGATCGAGGTGGTGGGCACCGAGAGCACCGCCGATGCCCGCACCCAGCTGAAGCAGGGGCGCATCGACGGCGCGGTCCAAGGCTATGAGACCCTGCCTTATGTCATGGGCCTGGAGCCCAACACCTTCCGCCCGATCGGCCAGCCGCTGACCAATGAATATCAGGGCATCGCCTTCGCCAAGGCCGACACGGCCCAGCGCGACGCCTGGGCCGAGGCCTTCCACCAGATCCTGGCCGACGGCACCTACAACAGGATCATGGCCAAGTGGGGCCTGTCGGCCAATGCCGTCGACCGCATCAGCATCGATGGCGAGGACCGGCCATGAAGCGCCCCTTCGGCTTGGCCGTGGCCCAGCTGGGCCCCGTCAACCGTGCCGACAGCCGCCCCTCGGTGGTGAAGCGGCTGCTGGCCATGATGCGCGAAGCCCACGGCCGCGGCGCGCGCCTGGTGGTGTTCCCCGAATTGGCGCTGACCACCTTCTTCCCGCGCTACTGGATGAGCGACACCGAGGCCGAGGCCTATTTCGAGGCGGAGATGCCGAGCCCCGAGACCCGGCCGCTGTTCGAACTGGCGGCCGAGCTCGGCATCGGCTTCTACCTGGGCTATGCCGAGCTGACCGCCGACCGCCGGCGCTTCAACACGGCCATCCTGGTCGACCCGGCCGGGCGGATCGTCGGCCGCTATCGCAAGGTCCACCTGCCGGGCCATGCCGACCACAAGCCCGACGCGCCGTTCCAGCACCTGGAGAAGAAGTACTTCGAGGTCGGCAACGAAGGTTTCAAAGTCTGGCAGACGTTCGACACCAAGATCGGGATGTGCATCTGCAACGACC
>CAZEFK010000281.1:0-7725 GCA_964511405.1 uncultured Comamonadaceae bacterium
CTGCGCGTCGACGAGGAGGTCGAGCGCGACGGCCTGGACCTCAGCCTGCACGGCGAAACCGTGCACTGACCGGGCTTCGGCTGCGGGTCGAGGAAAGGGGGCCTTCGGGCCCCCTTTTTTATTCCGGCGTCAGCTGTCAGCGTCGTCCCGTCGACGGCGGAGGCCATGATGCAGTTGCGGACGGGGTTCGGTTTTGCGGCAATGGCGGTGTTGGCGCTGGCCGGGTGCAGCAGCGACACGATGCTCAATGAGCCCTCCGGCATCGCGGGCTACCAATCCCCGCGCCAGGTGACCAACGCCGAAAGCTACGGCTGGTTTCGGCCCAACCAGATCGAGCTGACGTCGGCCACGCCGGTCTCGGCGTTCGGGCTCGATGTCAATACGGCCAGCTATGCCGTGGCGCGGCGCTATCTCCGCGGCGAAACCCTGCCGCCGGCTCCAGCCGTCTGGTCCGAGGCCTTCCTGAACTATTTCGACTATGGCTACGAGGCTCCGGACTCGCGCGCGCGGCCGTTCCGGATCTCGGCCGTGGTGACGCCAGCGCCGTGGAATCCCGACGACCAGCTGCTGCATGTCGGCATCAGGGCCGCCGACGTGGTGGCGGAGGACCTGCCCCCGCTGCGCCTGGTGCTGGTCGTCGACAGCTCCGAGAAGATGGGACAGCCCGACCGGCTGCCGTTGGTGGCCGCCGCCGCGGAGTCGCTGATCCGGCCGCTGACGGCGCGCGACCGGGTCGCGCTGGTGCGCTTCGGTGACGGGGCGACCGTGGCGGTGCCGGCCGTCCCCGGCGACCGGGCCGCGTCGGTGGCCCAGGCGCTGCAGTCCTTGGCAGCCAAGGGGCGGACGACCGGCGTGGCCGGGCTGGAGCTCGCCTATGACACCGCCACGTCGCTGTTCGACCCGAATGCGGTCAATCTGGTCGTGCTGGTCAGCGGCGGCGAGTTCGAGGATTTCGGCGAGAAGGTCGCCGACAACAAGCAGCGCCACACCCAGTACAACTTGAACGGCTTCGCACGCGGTCGGTGCTGCCCAGCGACGAGCGGCCCAGCGTGGCCGCCGCGCCACGCCCGACCCGGCTGGCGGTTGCGGCCGCGGCGTTCGCCGACAAGCTGCGCGACGACGGCTTCGTGGCCGGCGACTATACCTTCAAGGCGATTCGCGAGCTGGCGCTTGGTGTCGCCGCCGAGAGCCAGTCGGCGCCGGTCACCGAGCTCGCCAATCTGGCCGGCCGCGCGTCGGCGCTAGCTTGCGCTGCCGCGAAGCGACGATCGCCCGAGTGCCAATGACGCGGCCGCGCCGGGATCGAAGATTCCCCGGGCGCTGAGCGCTGGACGTCGTTATATTCTCGATCGAAATCAGATGGATCGACGTTCATGCTGAATGATCGCTTGAACCAGCTTGGCGATTATCCGTTCCGGCGGTTGGCGGGCCTGCTGGCGCCGGTGGTGCCGCCCGAGGGTGTGCCGCCGATCGTCATGACCGCGGGCGATCCTCGGATGGGGTCGCCGGCGCTCGTGGCCGAGCTGATCCAGGCGAATGCCGCGCTGTGGGGCACCTATCCGCCATCGGCCGGCACGCCGGAGTTCCGCGCGGCGGTCGCCGGCTGGTGCGGGCGGCGCTATGGCCTGCCCGCCGGCATGGTCGATCCCGACCGCCATGTCGTGCCGGTGCCCGGCACCCGCGAAGGCTTGTTCATGCTGGCGCTGGCGACGGTGCCGCAGGAGCGGCGGGGCCAGCGGCCGCTCGTGTGCATGCCCAATCCGCTCTACCACGTCTATGGCGCCGCCGCGGCCATAGCTGGCGCCGAGCCGTATTTCCTGGATACCCCGCGCGAGACCGGGTTTCTGCCCGACCTTGACGCCCTGGATGCCGACACCCTGGCCCGGACGGCGCTGTTCTATCTGTGCACGCCCAGCAATCCGCAGGGTGCGGTCGCCGACCTCGCCTACCTGACCCGCCTGGTCGAGCTGGCCCGGGAGTACGGCTTCGTCCTGGGCCTCGACGAGTGCTACGCCGAGATCTACGACCGCGCGGCGCCGGCCGGCGGGCTGCAGGCCTGCGCCGCCTTGGGCGGATCGCTGGACCATGTGGTGGTGTTCCATAGCCTGTCCAAGCGCTCGTCGTCGCCCGGCCTGCGCTCGGGCTTCGCCTGCGGCGACGCTGATGCCGTGGCCGGGCTGCTGCGGCTGGCCGAATATGGCGGCGCCGGCATGCCTGGCCCGATCATGGCGACGGCCACGGCGCTGTGGGCCGACGAGGCCCATGTCGAGCCGGTCCGCGCCTTCTATCGGCAGAACATCGACGTCGCCGAGCGGATCCTGGGCAACCGCTTCGGCTTCTACCGTCCGCCGGGCGGCTTCTTCCTGTGGCTCGACGTCGGCGACGGCGAGGCCGCCACGGTCAAGCTGTGGCGCGACGCCGGGGTGCGGGTGCTGCCCGGCAAGTACATGACCCGCGGGCCCGAACCGACTCCCAGCGATCCGTTCATCCGGGTGGCCCTGGTCCATCCGCCCGAGATCACGGCCCGGGGCCTGTCGCGCCTGGCCGAGATCCTCTAGGCCATGATGCTTGCGACGACGCCGCGCCGGCGCAAGGGCAGCCTGCTTCCCGACGGTGCCGGCGCCTACCTGCGCCGCCGCGCGGAAGAGGTGGTCGGGCTCGCGCTGATGATCGCCGCGCTGGCGCTGCTGCTGGCGTGGCTGAGCTACGTGCCCGACGATCCCTCGCCGCTGCGGTCGGGCCCGGGCCCGATCCATAACCTGCTGGGTTCGCTCGGCGCGGCCTTCAGCGACGTCGGCGTCCAGACCCTGGGGACCGGCTATCTGCTGTTCATCGGGATCGTCGCCGCCTGGGGCTGGCGGCTGTTCGCGCATCGCGGCCTGACCCGGGTGTGGCTCCGGCTGTCGCTGCTGCCGGCGTCGCTGTTCGCGGCTGCGATCACCGCCGGCGCCCTGCCGCGCTTTGGCGGCGCGGCGCTGCCCAGCGGCCCGGGCGGCGCCATCGGCACCCTGGCCCTGGGCAAGCTTGCGGGCCTTGGCCCGCTGTTGGGCGGGGTCAGCAGCGGCACCATCGGTTTGGCCATGGCCGGCCTCACCACTGGCCTCACGGTGCTGACCCTGGGCTTCAGCCCGGCGGAGTGGAAGCGCATGGCGCTGGCCAGCCTGCGCGGCGTGCGCCGCGGCAGCCGGGCGGCGGCCGCCGGGGCGATCGCCGGGGCCCAGGCGGCGCGCGCCGGCATCGAGGCCCTGCGCGGCCGCGCCGAGCCTCATTTCGGCCTTCCGTCGCTGGGCGGCCCGGCGTCGTCCGCTCCAACGCCGTCCGCCCCGACATCGTTCTCCGACGAGCCGCCGCCGGCGACCGAGCCGGTTGCCCAGCCCAGCCTGCTGCCGGAACTGCGTGGCGAAGCCCGGCCGGCGGCGGCCGGGATGGCGCTGCCGGCGGTGGCCCGCAAGCCGGCGCGCGGGCTAGTCGAGCCGCGCCTGGAGGAGAAGAAGCCGCCGCCGCGCAAGCCGGCACCGCAGCAGACCGCCCTGGACCTGACCCCCAACGAGGGCTACCGCCTGCCGCCGACGGAACTGTTGAACCCGGCGCCGCCGTCCAGTGGGCCGGTAATGAGCGAAGAGGCGCTGGCCGACAATGCCCGCCTGCTGGAGCAGGTGCTGTCGGACTTCGGCGTGCGCGGCGAGATCGTGAAGGTGCGGCCCGGGCCGGTGGTCGCGCTGTACGAGCTGGAACCGGCGCCTGGCACCAAGTCCAGCCGGGTCATCGGGCTGGCCGACGACATCGCGCGCTCCATGAGCGCGATCGCCGTGCGCATCGCCGTGGTGCCCGGACGCAGCGTGATCGGCATCGAGCTGCCCAACGCCCGGCGCGAGACGGTCTATCTGCGCGAGATCCTGACCTCCGACGCCTACGAGACTACGGCCGCCAAGCTGGCCCTGATCCTGGGCAAGGACATCGGCGGCACGCCCGTGGTGGTCGACCTGGCGCGCATGCCGCATCTGCTGATCGCCGGCACCACCGGTTCGGGCAAGTCGGTCGGCATCAACACCATGATCCTGTCGCTCGTGTTCCGGATGCCGCCGGAGAAGTGCCGGTTCATCATGATCGACCCCAAGATGCTGGAGCTGTCGGTCTATGACGGCATCCCGCACCTGCTGGCGCCGGTGGTGACCGATCCCAAGAAGGCGGTGGTGGCGCTGAAATGGACGGTGCGCGAGATGGAAACGCGCTACCGCGCCATGTCCAAGCTCGGCGTGCGCAACATCGAGGGCTATAACGGCCGGGTCGACGAGATCACCAAGAGCGGCGAGCAGACCAGCCGGCGCGTGCAGGTCGGATTCGACGAGGAGACCGGCGAGCCGCTGTTCGAGGACCAGCCGCTCAACCTGTATCCCTTGCCCTACATCGTGGTCGTGGTCGACGAGATGGCCGACCTGATGCTGGTGGCCGGCAAGGATATCGAGGGTGCGATCCAGCGCCTGGCCCAGATGGCGCGCGCCGCCGGCATCCACCTGATCATGGCGACCCAGCGGCCGTCGGTCGACGTCATCACCGGCACCATCAAGGCCAACTTCCCGACCCGCATCAGCTTCCAGGTGACGTCCAAGATCGACAGCCGGACGATCCTGGGCGAGGGCGGCGCCGAGCAGCTCCTGGGCCAGGGCGACATGCTGTCCATGGCCGGCGGCGGGCGCGTGACCCGGGTCCATGGGCCGTTCGTATCCGACTCCGAGGTCGAGCAGGTCGTGAAGTTCCTGAAGAGCCAGGGCGCGCCCAGCTATGTCGATGCCGTGACCGAGGACGACGACGAGGACGAGGCGCTCGACGAGGCGGCCGGCCGCGGCGGCGACGAGGGCGGCTCGGGCGACGACCTTTACGACCAGGCAGTGGCGCTGGTCGCGCGCGAGCGGAAGGCCTCGACCAGTTTCATCCAGCGCCACCTGCAGATCGGCTATAACCGCGCCGCCCGCCTGATCGAACGCATGGAGAGCGAGGGCGTGGTCGGCCAGGCCAACCATGTCGGCAAGCGCGAAGTGCTGATCGGTCGCGGGCCCGAGTGAGCCGCCGCCCTTGCATCGGGCGGCCGCGCCCTCATTTCGGCGGATGGCGTCGAGCAACAGGATGACAGCGATGCGTGGATGGATGCGGGCGGCCGTCATGGGGCCGCTGCTGGCGGCGGCTCTGGCGGCGGCCGGACCGGCCAGCGCGGCCAAGGCGGTGCCGGCGCCCCTGAGCCAGCAGGACCGGGCGGACATTGCCCGGATCGAAACCTATCTCGACGGGCTGCATTCGCTGTCGGCGCGGTTCCTGCAGGTCAACGACGACGGCAACCTGCTCCGTGGCGAGTTCTACATGGAGCATCCGGGCCGGCTGCGCTTCCAGTACGACCCGCCGGCGACCATCACCATGGTCTCGGACGGCTCCATGGTCCTCTACTATGACCGGGCCCTGAAGCAGTCGAGCTACGTGCCGCTCAGCCGGACGCCGCTCGCCATCCTGGGCTCCGACCACGTGTCGCTGGGCGGCGCGGTCACGGTGACCAAGATCGACCGCCAGCCGGGCTCGATCCGGCTGACGCTGGAGGACACCAACGACCCCGGCAAGGGCAGCCTGACCCTGGTGTTCTCGGATCGCCCGCTGCAGCTCCTGCAATGGGTCGTCGTCGACTCCCAGCGGGTGACGACCAAGGTGTCGCTGGATAACATCCAGCTCGACCCCCAGCTCTCGAAGGAGCTGTTTTCTTTCAAGGAATTCATGTTCCCGGGCACGACCCACGACTAAGCTCGGCACATCACGTAAGGGAGCGACGGGATGGGCCGGCCGCTGATCGGGATCACGGCGTCGGTGCGGATGGGCGACGAGCAGTTCGACCATCGCGTCGGCGACAAGTACATCGTTGCGGTCGCCGAGGCGGCCGAGGGGGCGCCGGTGCTGCTGCCGGCCATCGGCGACGGCGTCCTCGCCGACTGGATCGAGCGCCTGGACGGCCTGCTGTTCACCGGCTGCCCGTCCAATGTCGAGCCGCATCGCTATGGCGGCGAACCGAGCCGGCCGGGCACCTTGCACGACGCGCGCCGGGATGCGACGACGCTGCCGATGATCCGCGCTGCGCTGACGTCAGGCGTGCCGATGCTGTGCATCTGCCGCGGCCACCAGGAGCTGAACGTCGCGCTCGGCGGCAGCCTGCACCAGCTGGTCCACGAGCTGCCGGGCCGGCGCGACCACCGGTCGAAGAAGGACGGGCCGATGGCGGTGGCCTATGCCGAGGCCCATCGGGTCCGGCTGGTGCCGGGCGGCGTGATCGCCGCCTGCGCCGGGGGCGCCGAAACCATCGAGGTCAATTCGCTGCATGCCCAGGCGATCGATCGTGTGGCGCCGCGCTTGGTCGTGGAGGCCGTGGCCGACGACGGCACGATCGAAGCCGTGCGGGTCGCCGATGCCTCGGCCTTCGCCATGGGCATCCAGTGGCACCCGGAGTTCCGGGCGCGCGACAACCCGGTCAGCCTGAACCTGTTCCGCCGATTCGGCGACGCCGCGCGGGCGCGGGCGGCCCAGCGTGGGGAGCGGGCGGCGGCGGAGTAGGGCGCGGCGGCCTCGATTCCCCATCCCCGCTGGCACTAACTCAGCTCCTCCTCCCCTTGTGGGAGGAGGCCGGGAGGAGGGGTGGCCTGGATGCGGCGGGGGGAAATCCTCCACCGTGGTCGGCTAATCCCCTCGGTCGTGATTCTCCCCTCCACCCGACCTCCTCCCACAAGGGGAGGAGGAGAGTAGAGGTGGAGGGCCACTGCGATCTGCCTCGGAGTATCAGAACGGCTTGCCGTCGATCGCGGCCAGCATCGCCCGGTTGAGGTACAGCTCGCTGGGTGCGATCTCCTGGTCGGGGCCGGGCAGGTCGCTGCCCGGCTGCTCGACTTCCAGGGTCTCGATCCGCGCCACCACCTTGGCGCGGTCGAGTTCTTCCAGCGGCAGCGCCATCTCGGCCAGCACGACGCAGCGGTCGGGCGTGACTTCGGCGAAGCCGCCGCCGACGAAGATCTGCCGCGCCACACGGCCGCCGTCATGGACGTCGATGACGCCCGGCTTCAGCGCCGCGATCACCGGGGCGTGGCCGGCGAGCACGCCGAACTGGCCCTCGCTGCCGGGCACCACCACCATGTCGACGGCCTGGCTCAGCAGCAGCCGCTCCGGCGACACCAACTCGAAGGTCAGGCGCTCCATTATGCCGCCTCGGCCGCCATCTTCTTGGCCTTCTCGATCGCCTCCTGGATGGTGCCGACCATGTAGAAGGCGCTCTCGGGCAGGTCGTCATAGGTGCCCGCGACGATCTCGCGGAAGCCCTTGATCGTGTCTTCGATCTTGACGAACACGCCGGGGGTGCCGGTGAACACCTCCGCCACATGGAAGGGCTGCGACAGGAAGCGCTGGATCTTGCGCGCGCGCGCCACGATCAGCTTGTCCTCTTCCGACAGCTCGTCCATGCCCAGGATGGCGATGATGTCCTGCAGCGACTTGTAGGTCTGCAGCACGCGCTGGACGTCGCGGGCGACCTTGTAGTGCTCCTCGCCGACCACCCGCGGGTCGAGCACGCGGCTGGTCGAATCCAGCGGGTCGACCGCCGGGTAGATGCCCAGCTCGGCGATCTGGCGGCTCAGCACCGTGGTCGCGTCCAGGTGGGCGAACGAGGTGGCGGGCGCCGGGTCGGTCAGGTCGTCGGCGGGCACG
>CAZEFK010000282.1:0-7682 GCA_964511405.1 uncultured Comamonadaceae bacterium
TGACCGGCGGCGTCGACGCCAACGCCCTGCAGCGGCCCAAGCGCTTCTTCGGCGCCGCCCGCAACATCGAGGAAGGCGGCTCGCTGACCATTATCGCCACGGCCCTGGTCGACACCGGCAGCCGCATGGACGAGGTGATCTTCGAAGAGTTCAAGGGCACCGGCAACAGCGAGATCATCCTGGACCGCAAGCTCAGCGACAAGCGCACCTTCCCGGCGATCGACATCACCAAGTCGGGCACGCGCAAGGAAGAGCTGCTGGTCGACAAGGCCGGCCTGGCCAAGATGTGGGTGCTGCGCCGCGTGCTGATGCCCATGGGCGTCACCGACGCCATGGAGTTCCTGATTGGCAAGCTCAAGGAAACCAAGACCAACGCCGACTTCTTCGAGGCGATGAACACCTGACCTTGAGCAGCAAAGAGGAGGCGGCGGTGCCGCCTCCATTTTGGTCAGGCCCCCATTTGATCAGGGAAGCAACACGGTCGATCCGGTGGTCTTCCGGGCTTCCAGGGCGCGGTGCGCCGCCGCGGCATCCTTGAGCGCGAAGGTCTGGTTCACCGCGATCTTCACGGCGCCCGACGTGACCACCGAGAACAGGTCCGCGGCCACCGCTTTCAGTTCCGCCCGCTTGGCAATGTAGTTGCCGAGTGTCGGCCGGGTCAGGAACAGCGAGCCCTTCTGCGCCAGGATATTGGGATCGAACGGCTCGACGGCGCCGGAGGCTTGGCCGAACAGGACCATCAAGCCGCGCGGCGCCAGGCAATCCAGTGACCGCAGGAACGTGTCCCGGCCAACCGAATCATAGACCACGGGCAGCCCGGCACCGCCGGTGACCTGCTTGGCCACCGCAACGAAATCAGCCTGGCCGGTCACCACCGGGTGGGCGCAGCCATGGACCCGGGCGAGCTCGGCCTTCTCCGGTGTCGAGACGGTGCCGATCACCGTCGCCCCGAGATGCGTCGCCCATTGGCACAGGATCAGGCCGATGCCGCCGGCGGCAGCGTGGATCAGGATCGTGTCGCCGGCCTTGACCCGATAGATCTGCCGGATCAGGTACTGCACCGTCATGCCTTGCAGCATCATGGCGGCCGCCTGGACATCGGCGACGCCGTCCGGCAGCCGGACCAATCGGTCGGCTGGGATGATGCGTGCTTCCGAATAGCCCCCGAGGGGGCCGGCATAGGCGACGCGGTCACCGGGCTTGACCTCGGAGACCCCAGGGCCGATGGCCTCCACCACGCCGGCGCCCTCTTGGCCCAGCACCGCAGGCAAGGGCAGCTTGTACAGCCCGGTGCGCTGGTAGATATCGATGAAGTTGAGCCCGATGGCGGTATGGCGCAGGCGCGCCTGGCCGGGGCCCGGTTCCGGGACCTCGACGGGTTCCCACGTCAGGACGTCGGGACCGCCGTTTTCATGGATCCGGATCGCGTGGACCATGGTTGTCGCCCCCGTTACGACAGATGTTCTTTGAAGAACAGCGACGTCCGGGCATTGGCCAGCTCGGCGGCCCGGGCGTCATAGTGTTCGCCCCCGACGCGGGCAAAGGCATGGTCGACATCGGGGTAGCGGTAAACCGTGGCCAGGCTCACCGATTGGAGGGTGTCGGCGATCTTGGCCTGGGCCTCGGGCGGGCAGAACTGGTCTTTGGCGGCGATGTGGAGCATCAGGGGCCGGGTGATCGCGCCGATCTCGCCCAAGGCCGCGTCGATGCCGACTCCGTAATAGCCGACATTGGCATCGGCGCTGGAGCGGGTGGCCATCAGGAACGCCAGCTTGCCGCCAAGGCAGTAGCCGACCGAGCCGACCTTGCCGCTGCAGCCTGGAATGGTCCGCAGATGGTTCAGCGTGGCGACCAGGTCCTCGACGCCCAACGCCTCGTTGAACCCTTTGTAGAGCTCGAAGGCCCGGCCCCATTCCTCCTTGGTCTTGTCGGTCAGCTGGATGCCCGGCTGTTGGCGCCAGAACAGGTCTGGGCACAGGACGAAATAGCCCTGCTTGGCGAAGCCGTCCGCCAGGTCGCGCATCACCTGGTTGACCCCGAAAATCTCCTGAATCAGCACCAGCCCCGGCCCGCTGCCGGCGGCCGGCTTGGCAAGGTAGCCAGAGAAGGTGCCGCCGTCGCGGGCCGTGATGGAAAGGTCGGTCATGGATCCCCCATTTGGTGTTGGCCGGGCCGCAGCCGGCGGCTCACGATAGCGGCGAAGCCAATCGCGGCCTAGCAGCTCTGCTCCAACAGGCGGGTCAGCGCCGCGGGCTCCTGGACCGGCAGCGAGCAGGTCTGGCCGACGCAGACGAAGGCCGCCGGCTGTCCGTCTGGCGCGTGTTTGCCCCGCGCCGGGTGAGTCTCGGGCAGGGCGCGGGCATCCGGCACCATCGTCAGCACGCGGTTGGGACAGCTCAGGCCGAAGACCGCCGCCCGTAGGGCCGCGGTTGCCGGATCGTCGGGCGAACCGGCGATGGCGACCTGAACCGAGCGCTGCAGCAGCTCGGCATTGCCGAGCAAGGTCGCAAGGGGGAACAGATTGCGGCCAAGCTCGCCGGCGAAGGCGGCGACGACAGCCTCGGCTTGCGTGCGATAGCGATCGTCGCCGGTCAGCGCATGCAGGCGCGCCAGGACCCCAACCATGGTGCCGTTGCCGGACGGCACGGCGGCATCCGCGGCCGTCTTGGTTCGCACGATCAGATCAGGCGTATCGGCGGCGGTCAGGTAGTAGCCGCCGCGCGCGTCGTCCCGGTAGGACCGGTCGAGGTCGGCCACAAGGGCGATGGCGTGATCGACATAGCTCGGCTCGGCCGTCGCCTCGGCCAGGGCGAGGGCCGCCCGCGCCAGGTTGGCGTGGTCGTCGAGCGTTGCCGGGTGGGCGGCGCGTCCGGCACAGAAGCTGTGGCACAGGCGGCCGTCGATCCGCAGATGGGCATGCACGAAGGCGAAGGCCCGACGGCCCGCCGCGATCCAGTCCGGCCGGTCGAAGGTCGCGCCAGCCGCGGCCAGCGCGGCGATGGCCAAGCCGTTCCAGTCGGCCAGGATCTTCTCGTCACGCCCGGGTGGAACTCGTTGGCGGCGCACGGCGAGCAGCCGCTGCCGGCTCGCGGCCAGGTCCGGCTCGGTGTCGGCGAGGTCGTCGGCAACGCCCCGCGTCAGGATCGAGCGGCCTTCCCAGTTGCCTTCGGTCGTGACGTTATAGGCCGCTTTGAATGCTGGCGCGTCCGGACCCAGGATCCGGTCGATCTCGGCCGCCTGCCAGACATAGTAGCGGCCTTCCTCGCCCTCGCTGTCGGCATCGAAGCTGGCATAGAACGCCCCGCCGGGATCGGCCAGCTCCGTCGTCATCCAGCCGATCGTCTCGGCGACGCGGGCCGCCAGCAGCGGCTTGCGGGTGGTGGCCCAGACCTCGGTCATGAGCTCGACGAGCTGGGCATTGTCGTAGAGCATCTTCTCGAAATGCGGCACCAGCCAGGCCGCGTCGGTGGCATAGCGGGCAAAGCCGCCGCCCAGATGGTCGTAGATGCCGCCCTGGGCCATCCGGATCAAACTGCGCTCGACTGCCTGTCCGAACCGCGGATCGTCGGTGCGCCGATAGGCACGCCACAGCAGGCCGAGGATATTGGGCTGCGGGAACTTCGGCGCCCCACCGAGCCCGCCATAGCGAGGATCGATGGCGCCGACCAGGCGATCGGCGATCCGGTCGAGCATGGACACCGGGATCTCGCCATCGCCGGGTGCCGGCGCCAGGGCGGCCAGGCCGTCCGTCAGCGCCTGCACGTTCTGGGTGATCTTGCCGGGATCCTCGCGATAGATGCGGGCGACGGCCGCCAGCACCTCCGGAAAGCCGGGCCGGCCGTAGCGCGCCGTCGGCGGAAAATAGGTGCCGCCCCAGAAGGGCTTGCCGTCGGGGGTCAGGAACATGGTCAGCGGCCAGCCGCCCGACTCGCCCAGCAGCGCCAGGGCCGACTGGTAGATCTGGTCGATGTCCGGCCGTTCCTCGCGATCGACCTTGATATTGACGAAGTCGCGGTTCATCTGGCCGGCGATGACGGCGTCCTCGAAGTTTTCATGGGCCATCACATGGCACCAGTGGCAGGCGGCATAACCGACCGAGAGCAGGATCGGCCGGTTGGTCCGCTTCGCCTCGGCCAGGGCGTCCGGGCCCCAGGGCCACCACGCCACCGGATTGTCGGCATGCTGTCGAAGGTAGGGGCTGGTCTCGCCAGCCAGGTGGTTGAGGGTCATGGGACCTCCGTTGCGCCGCGAAGCGCCGGGGATAAGATGCCGTCGCCCGGTCAACGGCGAGCTGCGCGCGAGCAGTCCGCCCGATCGCCCGTTCTATCCCGGAAACCGAGCCTCATGGACACGATCTTTGCACCGGCCACGGCGGCGGGACGCGCTGGCGTCGCCGTCATCCGCCTGTCCGGACCGGCCAGCGGTCCCGCTTTGGCCGCGATCGCCGGTCGGGTGCCGGCGCCCCGGCGGGCGTCGTTGGCGCAGTTCCGGGATCCCGTGTCCGGGGAGGTCCTGGACCAGGGACTGGCGCTGTGGTTGCCGGCGCCGGGCAGTTTTACCGGCGAGGACATGGCCGAGCTGCACGGCCATGGCAGTCGGGCCACGGTGGCCGGCTTGCTGGCGGCCCTCGGCCGGTTCCCGGGCCTCCGGCCGGCAGAACCCGGCGAATTCACCCGCCGAGCCTTTGACAACGGCCGGCTCGACCTGGCCGAGGTGGAAGGTTTGGCCGACCTGGTCGCTGCCGAAACCGCCGCGCAGCGCCGCCAGGCCGTGGCTCAGGCCGGCGGCGCGCTGGCCCGTGCCGTGGAGGGCTGGCGTCAGCGCTTGGTTCGGTTGCTGGCGCATCACGAAGCGGTGATCGATTTCGCCGATGAGGAGATCCCGGCGGACCTGGCCGAGACAGTGGCGACGGATGCCCGGGCGCTGGCGGCGGAGATGCGGGCAGCACTGGCGGCGGGCGAGCAGGGCGAGCGCCTCAGGCGCGGGGTGCAGGTCGCGATCCTCGGCGCGCCGAATGTCGGCAAGTCCAGCCTGCTGAATGCGCTGGCGCGCCGTGACGTGGCGATCGTGTCGGACCGCGCGGGCACCACGCGAGATGTGGTCGAGGTCCATCTCGACTTGAACGGCGTGCCGGTAACGCTGGCCGATACCGCGGGCCTGCATGGCTCGGACGACCTGGTCGAGCGCGAGGGCATGCGTCGGAGCCGGGCGGCGGCGGCGGCGGCCGATATCCGGCTGCTGCTATTGGCTGACGGCGTCCCCGCGGAGCTGGAGCCCTATGCCGACGCCGCGCTGTGGGTATGGGGCAAGGCTGATTTGCGCACCGGTCCGATGCCCGGCCCCGGATTGGCGGTGTCGGCCAAGACCGGGCTGGGTGTCGAGGCCCTGATCGCCGCCCTGGCCGAGCGCGCGGGCCAGTTGACGATCGGCGGCGCCGACGTCGTGTTCACGCGCGCCCGGCACCAGGCCGCGGCGGCGGACTGCGTGACGCATTTGGAGCGCAGCCTGACGGCGGCGCTGCCGGAGCTGGCGGCCGAGGACATCCGCCTGGCAGCGCGGGCGATTGGCCGGATCGCCGGGCGCGTCGACGTCGAGGATGTGCTCGACCGGATCTTCGCCGAGTTCTGCATCGGCAAGTGATGTTTCACGTGAAACAGGCGGTCGATTGCGCGGATCGCGGGGCTGCGCTATCACCCGCGGCCATGAGGCGAGCGGATGTCATTGTCATCGGCGGCGGTCACGCCGGCTGCGAGGCGGCAGCCGCGTCGGCGCGCATGGGTGCCGCCACCCTGCTGGTGACGCATTCCGCGGCGACTATCGGCGCGATGTCGTGCAACCCGGCCATCGGCGGGCTGGGCAAGGGCCATCTGGTGCGCGAGATCGATGCCTTGGACGGATTGATGGGGCGGTCCATCGACCAGGGGGGCATCCAGTTCCGAGTGCTCAACCGCAGCAAGGGACCCGCGGTTCGCGGACCGCGGGCCCAGGCCGACCGCAAGCTCTATGCCCGCGCCATGCAAGGTCTGCTGGCCTCCCAGCCGCACCTGGAGATAATGGAAGCCGGGGTCGAAGACCTGCTGATCGGCGCCGATGGCCGGACCGCGGGCATCGTGACCGGTTCAGGCGAGGCGATCGCGGCCGGGGCCGTGGTGATCACCGCCGGTACGTTCCTGCGCGGGGTCATTCATATCGGTGAGCGCCGGATGGCGGCCGGCCGCATGGGCGAAGCGCCGGCACTCGGTCTGTCGGCGACCTTGCAGCGCTGCGGGTTTCGCCTCGGCCGGCTCAAGACCGGCACGCCGCCGCGCCTGGCGGCCGGCAGCATCGACTGGGCGCAATTGGACCGCCAGCCGGGCGAGGATCCGCCGCCGCCGTTCTCGTTCCTGACCGAACGTATCACCACACCGCAGGTCGACTGCCACATTACGCAGACCACGGCCGCGACCCACGCCGTCATCCGCGCCAACCTGCATCGCGCGCCGATGTATAGCGGCCAGATCGAAGGCGTCGGGCCGCGCTACTGCCCGTCGATCGAGGACAAGGTCGTCCGCTTCGCCGGCCGCGACAGCCACCAGATCTTCCTGGAGCCGGAGGGGCTGGACGACGACACGATCTATCCGAACGGGATCTCGACCTCGCTGCCCGAAGACGTCCAGCACGCCCTGGTGGCGACGATTCCGGGGCTGGCGCATGCGGTCATCACCAGGCCGGGCTACGCCATCGAATATGATTTCGTCGATCCGCGGGAGCTGGACGCCAGCCTGGAGACCCGGCGGGTGTCGCGGCTGTTCCTGGCCGGCCAGATCAACGGCACGACCGGGTATGAGGAAGCGGCGGCCCAGGGCTTGATCGCCGGTCTCAACGCGGCCGCCGCGGTGGCCGGACAGCCGCCATTGGTCCTCGACCGCGCCGAGGCCTATATCGGCGTGCTGATCGATGACCTGATCACGCGGGGCACGACCGAGCCGTACCGGATGTTCACGAGCCGCGCCGAATATCGGCTGACGCTGCGCGCCGACAATGCCGACCAGCGCTTGACCGCACGCGGCATCGCTTTTGGCTGCGTCGGATCGGAGCGGGCCGAACGCTACACCGCCAAGTTGGTCGCGCTCGACACGGCCCGGCAGCAGTTCGGCGCCGCCCGCCGATCACCCAACGAACTGGCGCGTCTGGGCTTATCGGTCAAGCTCGACGGCGTCGCCCGGTCGGCGCTTGATGTCATGCGCTATCCCGACATGTCTCGGGCGCAGCTCGAGACGGCCTGGCCAGAGCTGGCGCAGCTGCCCGACGCGATCTATGAGCAGCTTGCCATCGACGCGCAATATCACGGCTATATCGAGCGGCAGGACGCCGATATCCGGGCGTTCCGGCGCGACGAGACGCTGGCGCTGCCTGTCGACCTTGCGTTCGACAGCATTGGTGGGCTGTCGGCCGAGGTCCGGGCCAAGCTGGTGGCGGCCCGGCCGGCGACGCTGGGGGCGGCGAGCCGGATCCCGGGGGTGACCCCGGCGGCGTTGGTTGCCCTGCTGCGTCATGTCCGGCGGCGGGATGCCGCCTGAGCCGGTCCTCACGGCGGCGGAGTTCCAGGCCCAGACCGGTGTTTCACGTGAAACGCTGGCGCGCCTCGACCGCTATGCCGAGATCCTGCGCCGGTGGCAGCCGACCATCAACCTGGTTGCCCG
>CAZEFK010000283.1:0-7673 GCA_964511405.1 uncultured Comamonadaceae bacterium
GGCTGCCGCGCCACGGCGCCAGCCTGCCGATCGGCATCGGCGTCAGCTGCTCGGCCGACCGCCAGATCCTGGGCAAGATCACCGCCGACGGCGTGTTCCTGGAAGAGCTGGAGCACGACCCGTCGCGCTTCCTGCCCGAGATCGACGCCAGCCAACTGGGCGGGCCGGTGGTGGCGATCGACCTCAACCGGCCCATGGCCGAGATCCGCCGGACCCTCAGCCAGTACCCGATCAAGACCCGGCTGTCGCTGACCGGACCGATGGTGGTGGCGCGCGACCTGGCCCATGCCAAGATCCGCGAGCGCCTGGACCGCGGCGAGCCGATGCCCGACTACCTCCGGGATCGGGTCGTCTATTATGCCGGACCGGCCAAGACGCCCGCGGGCTATGCCTCGGGATCGTTCGGCCCGACCACGGCCGGGCGCATGGACGGCTATCTCGACCAGTTCATGGCCGCCGGCGGCAGCTTCGTCAGCCTGGCCAAGGGCAATCGTTCGGCCCAGGTGACCCAGGCCTGCAAGACCCATGGCGGCTTCTATCTGGGCTCGATCGGCGGCCCGGCCGCCCGCCTGGCCCAGGACTGCATCAAGAAAGTGAGCGTGCTGGAGTACGCCGAGCTCGGCATGGAGGCGGTCTGGCAGATCGACGTGGTCGATTTCCCCGCCTTCATCGTCGTCGACGACAAGGGCAACGACTTCTTCGCGGCGATCTGAGGCCGGCGACCCGGCAGCGGCTCGCGCTGCCGGGTTTGCGCTGACGGCTTCCCAAGCGCGCAGTGCTTGCCTATAGTGCCCGCCCGGCGCGGCTCCAGCGGAGCCTTTGCGCCTTTTTTTATCGGCGGGCGGAGCGATCATGTCCGGTGATGGCGACGGCGAGGCCGCCGCCCCCGGCTGGGCAGCACGACTGACCAGACCGGAGGCGCAGGAAGAAAGCGACGCCGGGCGGATCCGGCCGGTGGCGGCGCTGCCGACCCGGCCATGGGCGTTCCTGTGGGCCGCGGTGTCCGAGCGCTCTCTGCCGAACTATGCCGCCATGATCCTGGTGGCGATGCTCGGGCAGGCGGTCGAGACCTGGGTCCCGCAGGGGCTGAAGCTGCTGATCAACGCCGTGTCGGCCGACACCGCGCAGGGCGTGGCGTCGCCGCGGAGCGTCCTGTTGTTCCTGGCCATGGTCGGCGCCTGGTTCGGCAGCACCATGCTGTTCCGGGTCTACCAGGCGATCGACATCCGCACCGGACCGGCGCTGCGCCGGCGGGTGCAGAACCGGATGTTCGGCTATCTGCTTGGCCATTCGCCCCGCTACTTCCAGGAGAACTTCGCCGGCCGCCTGGGCCAGAAGATCAAGGAGAGCGGCCGCGCCAGCCTGACCATCCTGGAGATGCTGTGCTTCGATCTGGCGCGGCTGATCACCATGCTGGCGGTGGCGATCGCCCTGCTCGGCCGCGCCGATCCGCTGATGGCGAGCCTGCTGTTCGCCTGGATCGTCGTCTATCTGGCGGTGACCAGCACCTTGGCCCGGCGCTGCGTCACCCTGTCCAAGGCGTTCTCGGCCGCCTACAGCCTGTCCACCGGCAAGCTGATCGACGCCATCACCAACGCCGACACCGTGCGCGCCTTCGCCAAATGGCGGCACGAACGCGCGTTCCTCGACCGCTTCTTCGTCGGCGAGCAGGCCTGCTCGATGCGGCTGCGCGGCTTCCTGACCATGATGCGCTGCGTCCAGGCGGTCGCAGTCAGCGCCATGCTCGGCACCATGATGTGGCTGGCGCTGACCCGGACCGCCGCCCGCGGCCTGGACATCGGCACCTTTGCCATGGTGTTCAGCCTGACCAACCTGATCTCGCTCAATGTCTGGAACCTGTCCAACCGCATGCTCGACTTCTTCGAGCAGTTGGGGACGCTGACCGAGGCCATCGACCTGGTGACGGCGTCGCACGAGATCGTCGACCGCCCCGGCGCCCCGGACCTGGCGCCGGGCCCGGGTGCCGTGCGCTTCGACCGGGTGACCTTCAGCCATCCTGACGGCACGCCGCTGTTCCGCGAGCTCAGCCTCGACATCGCGGCCGGCGAAAAAGTGGCCCTGGTCGGTCCCTCCGGCGCCGGCAAGAGCACCCTGGTCAAGCTGCTGCGCCGCCACTACCAGCCGCAGTCGGGCCGCGTGCTGATCGACGGCCAGGACATCGCCGTCGTCAGCTGGGACAGCGTCAACCAGGCGATCGCCGAGGTCAGCCAGGCGCCGGGCGTGTTCCACCGCCCGGTCCGCGACAACATCCGCTATGGCCGCCTCGACGCCGGGCAGGACGCGGTCGAGCGGGCCGCCCAGCAGGCCCACTGCCACGACTTCATCATCCGCCGCCCCGAGGGCTACGACACCATCGTCGGCGAGCAGGGCATCAAGCTGTCCGGCGGCGAGCGCCAGCGCGTCGCCATCGCCCGGGCGCTGCTGAAGGACAGCCGCATCCTGGTGCTGGACGAGGCGACCTCGGCGCTCGACAGCGAATCGGAACACCTGATCCAGCAAGCCCTGTTCCGTCTGATGAAGGGTCGCACCGTGATCGCGATCGCGCACCGGCTGTCGACCATCACCGGCATGGACCGCATCCTGTACCTGGAGGATGGCCGCATCATCGAAACCGGCAGCCACGCGGCCCTGCTCGGACGCGGCGGGGCTTACGCCCGCCTGTGGAATCGCCAGGTCGGCGGATTTCTGGCCGCCGAGTAACCGGGTATGGGGATGCCGCCGCGGCCGGCACCGTACCAACGTACGGGAGGCGGTGGGTGCGCAACGACGACTTCGATCTTGCGGCGTTGCGCCGGGGCGACCGGGCGGTCTGGACGGCGTTCGTTGGACGCTATGCCGCCGTCATCCATGCCGCCGTCCTGGGCGTGCTGCGGCAGGCTGGCCGGGATTCCAGCGAAGCGGGCGACCTCGCCCAGGACGTGTTCGTGCGGCTGTGCAAGGATGGCTTCCGGCTGCTCGGCACCTACGACTCGGGCCGGGCGTCGCTGGTGACCTGGCTGACCGTGGTCGGCCGCAGCGTCGCCCTCGACCATGTCAGGCGCCGACGGATCGCCTCGGTCGACCTGGACAGCGTGCCCGAGGCGGCCGTCGCGGTCCAGCCGGCCCTGCCTGCCCGGATCGCGATTCCGCCCGGCCTGCTGTCGCCCCGCCAGGCTCTGGTGTTGACGCTGCTCTACGACCGCGACCTTGATCCGGCAGAGGTGGCCGCCATGTTGGGCATCGACCCGCAAACCGTGCGCAGCATGCATCACAAGGCCCTGGTCAAGCTGCGCCAGCACTTCTCGGACGAGCGCGGGGATGGCCGGCCGTGATCGCCCGTATCGCGCCATTGGGAGGACCGAGATGACCGACGGCCCCTTGCCTGACCGCGACCTGGATCCGGCACCGTTCGGCCCGGCCGAGCGGGCCGAAGCCGCGGCGCTGTGGCGCCGGGTCGCGTGGCCGGCGCCCGAGCCCCAGGCCCGGCTCGCCGAGCTGCCGCTCGACGCCAATGATCTCGCCGCCTGGATCGAGGGCCGGCTGGACGGCGAGCGGCGCGACCGCGTCGAAGCATGGCTGGCGCAGGATCCCACCGCACTGGCGGCGGTGATGGCACCGCCGCCGGCCGACGGCGCTGCGGTGCCGCTGGAGGTGGTCCGCCGCGCCCGGGCCCTGATGCCGGCCGCCCGGCCGACCGAGCCCGCCTGGCTGCGCGCGGTCGGCTGGAGCTGCGTCGCGGTCCTGGTGGCGTGCGCCGGCGTCGCGGGCTTCACCACGGGCGCGGAGAGCGCGCGGGCGCGGCCGCCGGGTGCCCTGTATCTGGCGGCGAACACCGCCACGGATCTCGCCCTCCCGGGAGGGCCGGAGGGAGGACTGATTGGCGACGCCGATTATTGACCGCCTGCCCAGCCCGCGTAGCCGCGGCACGGCGATCCTGCTGGCGGTCTCGGTCACCCTCAACCTGTTCTTCGTCGCCGGCTTCCTGTACCGCCGCGGCGTCGCCGACGGGCGCGAGGCGATCGCCGCGGCCCGCAACCAGTCGGTCGCCGACCGGCTGCAGCTGGATGGGGCCCAGCGCGAGCGTTTCGTTGCGTTGCGCCGCGAGATGCTCGATCGGCAGCGGGCTACCAATCGGGCCACTCGGCCAATCGTCGACGATATGTGGGACGAGGTCCTTAAAAAAGATCCCGATCCGGCGCAAGTTGACGGTTTGATTAGTCGTATCATAGCCGAGCGCACCGCACTGCAACGAGACCAGATGCGATCGATCCTGACCTTCGTCCCCACCCTATCGCCCGAGCAGAAACAGGAGTTTGTCGCGATGGCGAGAGCGCTCAACGATCTGCTTCAGCGGCCTGTAGCCCAGACAAGGCAAACCCCATGACCGTGATGACCTCTGACCGCGCCCCCCTGCCCGCCCGCGTCGCGACCACGGTGCGCGCCGAAGCCCTCCGGATCGGCAAGCGGTCGGTCGTAATCGCCGGCCACAAGACCAGCGTCTCGCTGGAGGCCGCGTTCTGGCAGGCGCTGAAAGCGGCAGCCGACCGCCGCGGCGTGACCATCAACCAGCTGGTCACCGAGATCGACCGCACCCGGACCGGCAACCTGTCCAGCGCCATCCGGGTGTTCCTGCTCCAGGAAAACGGCTGACCCGCACGCCGTCCTGGCTCTAGGCTGGTCCCTCAGAATGGAGGATCCAGTCGCCATGGATGAGAGCCTGAGTCCCGAGGCGATCGACGCCGCCGCGTCGCTTGCCGGCCTGCCCCTGACCCCGGCCTGGCGCGACGACCTGGTCGCCCACAGCCGCGCCATCCTGGACAACAAGCGGCGCGTGCGCCCGGCCCGCCCCATGGCGGCCGAGCCGGCCCACATCTTCACGACGCCCGCCGCTCCCGGCCGGCAGGGCTGACCCATGGCCGAGCTGCTGACCATCGCAGCGGCCGCGCGGCTGATCGCCGCGCGCAAGCTGTCGCCCGTCGAGTTGGCCCAGCATTGCCTGGACCGCATCGCGGCCTTGGACGATCGCCTGCACAGCTTCCTTCTGGTGCTGCGCGAGTCGGCGCTGGCGGCGGCGCGGGCCGCCGAGGCCGAGATCGCGGCCGGCAGCCATCGCGGCCCGCTGCACGGCATTCCGATCGGGCTCAAGGACATCGTGTGCACCAAGGGGATCGCCACCACGGCCCATTCCAAGGTGCTCAAGACCCATGTCCCCGATGCCGACGCCGTGGTCACACGCCGGCTGGCCGAGGCCGGCACGATCCTGCTGGGCAAGCTCGCGACCCATGAGTTCGCCATCGGCGGGCCGTCCTTCGACCTGCCCTGGCCGCCGGCGCGCAATCCCTGGAACACCGATCACTTCACCTCGGGCTCGTCGAGCGGCACCGGTGCCGCGGTCGCCGCCGGGCTGATCCTGGGCGGCCCCGGCTCCGACACCGGCGGCTCGATTCGCGGCCCAGCCGCGTTCTGCGGCATCGCCGGGCTCAAGCCGACCTATGGCCGGATCAGCCGCCGCGGCGTGCTGCCGCTGGCCTACAGCCTGGACCATGTCGGTCCGATGGCCTGGACCGCCGAGGACTGCGCCCTGCTGCTCCAGGCCATGGCCGGCCACGACCCCGAGGATCCCGGCAGCGCCGACATGCCGGTGCCGGACTACCGGGCCGCGCTGACCGGCGACATCCGCGGCCTCAGACTCGGCGTCATCCGCCAGTTCTACGAGACCGACACCACCGTCAACGACGCAACCCGCAGCGCCATCGAGGCCGCGATCGACACCTACCGCCGCCTTGGCGCCGAGATCCGCGATATCCGGCTGTCGCCCCTGGCCGACTATGCCGCCGCCAACACCGTGATCCTGATCAGCGAGGCCTATGCCGTGCACGAAGCGGTCCTGCGCGAGCGGCCGCAGGACTATGGCGAGATCTTCCGGCTGCGGGTGGGCGCCGGGGCGCTCTACAGCGCCGCCGACTACATCCAGGCGCTGCGCCGCCGCCGCGAGCTCACTGCCGAGCTGGCCCAGGCCATGGCCGGGGTCGACCTGATGCTGACCGCGGTCGCCCCAACCGAGGCGCCGCGCATCGACGAGGTGCCGAAGATCGCGCCGCCCGACCGGCCATCGCTGACCGCGCCGTTCAACCTGACCGGAAGCCCGGCCATGTCGGTGTGCGCCGGCTTCACCGACGCCGGGCTGCCGCTGGCCTTCCAGCTGGTCGGCAAGCCGTTCGACGAGCCGACGGTGCTGCGCGCCGCCGACGCCTACGAACGCGCCACCGACTGGCGCAACCGGCGGCCGAGCCTGTAGGGGCTGGCAGAACGCGGGGCCTGGGTCCCGCGTTCTGCGGCCATGGCCGGCACCATCCGCATCGGCCTCTCGGGCTGGACCTATGCGGGCTGGCGCGGCCGCTTCTATCCGCGTGGCCTGCCGCAGTCCCGGGAGCTGGCTTATGCCAGCGGCCAGGTCGGCTCGATCGAGGTCAATGGCAGCTTCTATTCGCTGCAGCGCCCCGAGAGCTATGCCCGCTGGGCGGCCGCAACGCCGGCCGACTTCGTGTTCGCGATCAAGGGCAGCCGCTATGTCACGCATTTCAAGCGCCTGAGCGACCCGACGGCGCTGGCCAACTTCTTCGCATCGGGACTGCTGCGCCTGGGCCCGAAGCTGGGGCCGATCCTGTGGCAATTGCCGGCCCGCACCGGCTTCGACCCGGAGCGCCTGGACGCCTTCCTGTCGGCCCTGCCGCGCACCGGTACCGCGGCCTCGGCGCTGGCGCGGCGCCACGACCACCGCCTCGACGGCCGCGGCTGGACCGAGGCGCCGGCAACGCTGGCGCTGCGCCACGCCCTGGAGGTCCGCCACCCCGGCTTTGCGACACCGGAGGTCCCGGCGCTGCTGCGCCGGCATCACGTCGCCCTGGTGGTGTCGGACGCCAGCCAATGGCCCCAGTTCTGGGATGTCACGGCCGATTTCGTCTACGCCCGGCTGCATGGGCCGGGCGCGCTCTACGCCAGCGGCTACGACGCGGCCGAGATCGACCGCTGGGCCAAGCGGGTCACGCGCTGGTCCGAGGGCGGCACGCCCGACGACACGCCGCTGCTGGGGCCACCCCCGCCGAAGGTGCGGCGGGACGTGTTCGTCTATTTCGACAATGACGCCAAGGTGGATGCGCCGAAGGACGCCGATGCGCTGCAGCGGCGGCTGGGGGCGGCGGTCCCTGCCTCCTCGTAACACGGGCAAAGGTCCGGGCGAGCCGCCGCGGCCCCAGCCCCCCGCCGTCATCCCCGCCTTCGCGGGGATGACGAGAACCGGGTTTGGCGGGTCTGCCCGGACTTCCTCCCGCAAGGGAGGAGGAGCCCAATCACGTATCCAGGAAGCTGCGCAGCTTGCGGCTGCGGCTGGGGTGCTTCAGCTTGCGCAGCGCCTTGGCCTCGATCTGGCGGATGCGCTCGCGGGTCACCGAGAACTGCTGGCCGACCTCCTCCAGCGTGTGGTCGGTGTTCATGCCGATCCCGAAGCGCATGCGCAGCACCCGCTCCTCGCGCGGCGTCAGCGACGCCAGCACCCGCGTCGTGGTCTCGCGCAGGTTGGCCTGGATCGCGGCATCCAGCGGCAGCACGGCGTTCTTGTCCTCGATGAAGTCGCCGAGATGGCTGTCCTCCTCGTCGCCGATCGGCGTCTCGAG
>CAZEFK010000284.1:0-7637 GCA_964511405.1 uncultured Comamonadaceae bacterium
CGTCATCGACCTGTTCCTGCTCAACGCCCTGACCATCGTCACCGAGTTCATCGGCATCAGCCTGGCGCTGGACTATCTGGGGATCTCCCGGATCTGGGGCGTCCTGGCGGCGGCCGCGACCATCGTCGGCGCCGCCAGCACCGGCGACTTCCGCCGGTTCGAGCGCTTCGCCGTGCTGCTGTGCTTCGGCAGCCTGCTGCTGGTCCCGGTGTTCCTGGCCATCCACCCGCCCCTGGGCGTGGTGCTGCACGACTCGCTGGTGCCCGCGTTCCCAGCCGACGCCAAGCTCAGCGACGTCATGCTGCTGGTCATCGCCATCGTCGGCACCACGATCGCGCCGTGGCAGCTGTTCTTCCAGCAGAGCTACGTGATCGACAAGCGCATCACCCCGCGCTTCATCCGCTACGAGCGCCTGGACCTGTGGCTGGGCATCGGCCTGGTCGTGATCGGCGCCGTGGCGATGATGGGGTTCGCCGCCCAAACCTTCGCCGGCCAGCCGGAGTTCGGCGCCTTCACCGACGCCGGCGGGATCGCCCGCGGGCTGGAGGCGCATGCCGGCCGCGCCGCCGGGGTGATGTTCGCCATCGCGCTGATCGATGCCAGCATCATCGGCGCCTGCGCGGTGTCGCTGGCGACCGCCTACGCGCTCGGCGACGTGCTGTCGCTGCGCCACTCGCTGCACCGCAAGCCCAGCCAGGCCAAGGGCTTCTACTTGGTCTATGCCGGCCTGATCGCGATCGCCGCGGCGCTGGTGCTGACCCCGGGCACGCCGCTGGGCCTGCTGACCAATGCGGTCCAGACCCTGGCCGGGGTGCTGCTGCCCAGCGCCACCGTGTTCCTGCTGCTGCTGTGCAACGACCGCGCCGTGCTGGGGCCGTGGGTCAATGGCCGCGCCCTCAACCTGGCGACCGGCGGCATCGTCTGGGTGCTGGTGATGCTGTCGATCATCCTGACCGCGTCGGTGCTCTACCCCGACATGAGCGGCCGGACGATCGCGGCGATCCTGGCCGCCGGTTCGGTGCTCGGACTGGCCGGCGGCGGCGTCGCCCTGCTGCAGCGGCGGCCGGCCGGGCCGTCGCGGACGATCGACGCCATCCACCGCGTCACCTGGCGGATGCCGCCCCTCGACACCCTGCCCAAGGCCGCGCTCAGCCCCATGGCCCGGCTGTGGATGATCGTGCTGCGCACATACCTGGCGATTGCCGGCGGGCTGGTGCTGGTACGCATCGTCCAGCTGGCGCTGGCCGGCCACGACTGACCGGACGGAGGATCCGATGACCCTGCGCTTCATGTTCGTTCGCTGGCTGGCCACCCTGGGGGCCGGCCGTCATCGCCCGGCCCGGCCGGCCCGGGATCCGTGGTGCACCACGGCGACCCGCCATGCCCGCTGCCGCGCCCTGGTCGCGGCCAGCCTGCGCGGATCGGTCAGCCGGCCAGCAGCTTGAAGAACGCGCCGCCGGCAGCGAACAGCGCCGCGCCCGCGGCCATGCCGGTCAGCGCCAACTGCCACGGCGCCAGGCGCATTTCCCGTCGCTTCCTGTCCCGGTCGGCCAGGAGCTGGTCGATCCGCGCCAGCTTCTCGCGAATGTCGAGATCCGAGAGGGAAACGTCGACCATGGATGCCCTCGCACGGGGTTAAGCGATAGTGTACCAATATGGCACCGCCCAAGGTGCTCAACAAATCGGTGAAGATCGCGCAGCCGTCGTTTCATGGCCAAAGCGCGCCTTCCAGGGCCTCATCGTCTCAGCTATCCGCTGCTGACAGTGCAGGTCGCTAGCATCGTCTTTCCCAGGGCATTGCCGGGCCGATCGCCGAATCCGCGAGTATGTGTTGACATCAGCACAGGGCCAGCTGGCCGATAAAGAGTATACAACCAGAAATCGGCACCAGATGGCTCGATGAAGGTCAGGCTATCGGGGCGATCGGCGACAATGAACCCCTGTGTCGTCGCCGTCGAACCAAGCCGATCACGCGACGTGATATCGACCGTCTTCGCTCCCGGTGCGAGGCGGAACCGGAAATAGCCGCCGTCAATACCGTCGGCCTCGTCCATGACACGCTGCCCAAACGTCCCATAAACGTGGCCCCGCGGTGCGACGCAGGTCGCCTCGAGCATGGTGGCGGCGAGAGCAGAAGTCCCCTCCGTCACGATTGCCAATGCCATGGCTGCCAACCTGGTCCAGTACATCGAAGGCTTCATGGGCCGGCGTTGATCCGGAGGGGGGTCGAAGGCGGCCTGTGAGTGGATGGAGAAGATCCCGCTCGCGAGCCCCGAGAAGGTCGCATCGGTTCAGAGGCCGACAGGGAGCGGCGATCGCTACCGGGCAGCCACCGCCGTGCCGAGAGCCGTAGCCAGGCCCAAGCGGTCCCATTCGTTCCACGCCTCGACGATCTTGCCGTCCTGTACCCGAGCGAAGCCCATTCCGGTCAGTGTCATCGCCTTGCCCGTCGCTGTGATGCCCAGTCCGTCGCCGCTATGGGTCAGCGTGGCGGTCCAGCGCACAGCGGCTTGGTCACCGCTGGCGACCACGGCGTCGAGAGTGAACCGGATGTCCGGGAACGCGGCCCGGAACTTCTCGAAGAACGGACGGAACCCGGACGGCCCGACGGCATGGGCACCGCTCTCGTCGAGTCGGTGAACCATCGCCTGGTCGTCCAAATAGGTGTCGATGCGATCGGCGCGGCCTTGGTTCCACACCTCCTCGAACCAGGCACGGACCAGCGCGTCTGCGGTCGTCTCGGCCATCGCGGCGCCCTCGCCATCGAGTTGCAGCTAACGGATTGTCGCACAATCTCAGGGCGTACGGTAGAGCGCTGCCCGGTGCGGGCCTCAGGCTTCGTCGTTCCAGCGCCGCACCAGTGCCATCAGCTCCGATCGCCGGTGGGCCGGAACGGTAACCGTGATCGTGGCCTCCGGCACCCGGTTCACCACGGTCGTCGGCAGATCCGCGGCCCGGGCGACGACCCCGGATGCCCGATCGAAGAGGACCACGCTGTGCGCCGGATGCAGCGTGTCGGGCCATAGCTCGAACGCCGGGAATTGCCTTTGAAACGGGCGGTCGCCGCAGCCGGGGGCCGCGCAGGCCGGCTTGGCCGCCGGGCACGCCTTGAACTGGCACACTCGGCCGAGATGGCGGTCGGTCACCGGCTCGAACGGGAACAGCTCTATATCCTGGGGCGGGATGCCGAACCCCGCTTCGGACAGCAGGCGTCGGCTCGCCGCGATCCGGTCGCGGCGGAGCTCGGCAAGACGGTCCAGGTCGGACACCCACACGGCCAAGTCGACGTCCTTGCAGGTGTGCACGGTCGGCGGACCGGACCGCCGATAGGGCGGGATTTCCCGCCACAGCGGACCGGCGACCGAGCCTATCAGCGCGACCCGCTGAACCCAGGCGCGCCGGGACAGCGCCTCGGCCGTCCAGTCGGCGGCCAGGCGCAACTGCCCCTGGCGCGCCACGGCCCGCGCGTCGTCCTCGGCCAACTCCGCGTTCGAGGGGCGCCGGCCCATCCCATCACCTCGTCACGGCAAGACCGTTCCGGCTGCCCATGGTATAGCCGCCCCGGCCAGCAAGAACAGGGCGGCGCCGGCCGCCAGCAGCCAGAGCGGGCTGATCCGCGTCGTCAGCACCACGACCGTCGAGGCGGCCGTCGCCGCCCAGGCCAGCCACCCCCCGGGCAGCGCCCGGACCAGGGTCAGCGACGCCGCCAGGATCAGGCCGGCGGCGATTGGAGCCAGGCCCTGCTCGACCGCCCGCTGCCACGGCGCGCCACGGTGGCGCGCCCACAGCCGTGCCACACTCCAGACGACCACCGAGGACGGCAGGAAGATCCCGACCGTCGCGACCACGGCGCCCAGCCAGCCCGCGACCTGCCAGCCGATCAGGGTCACGATCATCGAGCCCGGCCCGGGCGCCATGCGCGAGATCGCGTAATCGGCCACGAACTGGCTCTCGGTCAGCCAGTGATGGACCTCCACGACCTGGCGGTGCATCTCGGGGATGACCGACTGGCCGCCGCCGATCGACAGCAGCGACAGGGGTGCGAAGACCGCCAGCAGCGCGCGCCAGCTGCCGTCACCCATCGCCGATCCGCCGCCAGGCCAGCCCGATGCTGACCGACGCCAGCACCGCGACCACCGCCAGGAGCGGCAGCTTGAGCAGGCCGACACCGGCGAAGGTCGCCGCCATGACCGCGGCCGAGGTCCCGCGGCGCAGCGACCGCCGCGCCGCGCGCACGCCCATCGACAGCGACAGGCCGATCGCCGGCGCGGCCGCACCCTGCAGCGCGACCGGCACGGCGGCATAGCCGGACAGGGCGGCGAACGCCGCCGCCACCAGCCCGATGGCCGCGACCGAGGGCAGGATCATGCCGAGCGCGCAAGCCAGGGCCCCGGCGCTGCCGCGCAAGCGGAACCCGATCCAGATCGGCAAGTTGACGACATTGACCCCGGGCAGCGCTTGCGCCATGGCGAGGCCGGTCAGGAACTCCTCTTCGGTCAACCAGCGCCGCCGATAGACGCAGTCCTGCATGATCCAGCCGCTCAAGCCGCCGCCGAAGCTGCTGACGCCCAGCCGGGCAAAGGCCAGGAACAGGGTGGCGAGGCCGGGGACCGCAGTCATACGACGATGATCGATCCTACACCTTGGCCGCCCGCACCTCGAACACCGGGATCGTGCCCTTGCCCTTGACCTCGAGGTCGCCGAGCGAGACGGCGTCGAAGCGGTCGGCGATCCGGGTCCAGCTGTCCTGGGTCACGGCGACGCCGCCGGGCTTGCCCTTGCCGGCCATGCGGGCGGCGACATTGACCGTGTCGCCCCAGATGTCGAACTGGTAGCGCTCCTGGCCGACGATGCCCGACACCACCGGCCCGGCATGGACGCCGACGCGCACCGCCCAGTCGAGCCGCGGGTCGAGCGAAGTGGCGCCGAGCTGCAGGCCGCAGCGCACGGCCGCCGCCAGCGGGTCGTCGACCGGCTTGAGCAGCCCGGCGGCGGCCATGAAGGCGTCGCCGATGGTCTTGATCTTCTCCAGGCCATGGGCGGCGGCCAGCTGCTCGAACACCACGAACAGCGCGTCCAGGCGCGAGACCACGTCCTCGGGCTCGTGGCGGTCGCAATAGGCGGTAAAGTTGGCGACGTCGCAGAACAGCACCGCCACATTCTCATGGCGCCGCGGGATCACGGTGCCGACCGACTGGATTTCCTGGGCGGCCGCCTCGGGCAACAGCACATGCAGCAGGTCGTCGGCCCGGCGCCGGGCGCGCTGGGCCTCCAGCAAGGCGTCGCGCAGGGCCAGGTGGGTCTTGACCCGGGCCAGCACGATCGGCGCCGAGATCGGCTTGTGGATGTAGTCGACCGCCCCGGCCTCGAAGCCCCGCGCCTCGTTCTCGGCCTCGGTCATGGAGGTCAGGAAGATCACCGGGATGTCGCGGGTCTCGGGCGCCGCCTTGAGGCGCCGGCACACCTCGTAGCCGTCCATCCCCGGCATCATCACGTCCAGGAGGATGAGGTCGGGCTTGGCGTCGCCGCCGGCGATCGCCAGCGCCTTCTCGCCGTTGGTCGCGACCTTGGTGCCGTACAGGCCCTTCAGGACCCCGGACATGACCGCAATGTTGGTCGGCGTGTCGTCGACGATCAGAATCGAATGCTGCGGCTCGGCCATATCCGTCACTCCGTGGGCAGCGCCAGATGCTGGCAGACAGTGTCGAGGGCGGCCAGCGCCGCATCGAACTCGAAATCGCCGACCAGGCGCGACAGGCGCTGCAGCTCGGCGTCGGGGACCATGCCGGCCAGCAGCGGCTGGACGTCCAGGATCGCGTCGGCCGCCTGGGCGTCATCGCTGGCCAGCAGCTGCCGCAGCCGCCCCAGCGGCTCGGCCAGGCGGCCCGGGTCGGTCGCGGCCGACGGGGTTACGGCTAACGGGCGCGGCGCCTCCGGTGCGGCCACCGTCCGGCGGATCGCCGCGGCGACCGGCTCCAGCGCGTCGGCCAGGGCGGCAATATCGGCGGCGGTCTCGGTGCCGTCGCGGATTGCGGCCTCCAGGCGCTGCGCCGCCGCGGCCGCGGCCATGGCGCCCAGCGTCCCGGCCGTGCCCTTGACGGTGTGCGCGATGCGCTCGGCGGTCGCCCGGTCCTGGGCGGCGAGGGCGGCACGGACGGCGGCGGCGGCGTCGCCCTGCTCGTCGGCAAACCGGCGCAGCAGGCCCCGGTAACGGGCGTCATTGCCGCCCGTGCGCCGCAGGCCCGCCGCTTCGTCCACCCCCGGGATCCCGCGCTCCGGCTCCTGGTCCCGCGGCCGGATCAGACGCAGCAGCACCGCGAACAGCTGGTCGGGGTCGATCGGCTTGGCGACCAGATCGTTCATCCCGGCGTCCAGGCAGCGCTGGTGATCGCGCGCCATGACATTCGCGGTCATGGCTACGATCGGCAGGTCGCGGAAGCGCGCATCGGCCCGGATCGCCTCGGTCGCGGCGATGCCGTCCATGACCGGCATCTGCATATCCATGAGCACCGCGTCATAGGCCCGCTCGCCGACCATGCGCACCGCGACGGCGCCGTTCTCGGCGACGTCGATCGACATGGCGGCGTCGCCCAGCAGGCCGAGCGCCACCTCCTGGTTGACCTCGTTGTCCTCGACCAGCAGCACCCGGGCGCCCTTGAGGGGCGCCAGGTCGGGGCCGGGCGCCGGCGGCGGCTCCGGCCGCACGCCGGCCAGGTCATCCATGCCCAGCGCCCGGATCACCGCGTCGAACAGCGTCGAGGGCGACACCGGCTTGACCAGCACGGCGTCGAAGGCATCGCCCTCGGCCTGGGCGATCACCTCCTCGCGGCCATAAGCTGTGACCATCACCAGATGCGGTGCCGGCCCGGGCAGGGTGCGGATCCGCCGGCCGGTCTCGATGCCGTCCAGGCCCGGCATCTGCCAGTCGACGAACACGATCTCGTAGGGCGCGCCGCTGGCCGTGGCCTGCCGGACCAGCTCGATCCCCTCCAGGCCCGACGGCGCCTCGTCGACCTGGAAGCTCAGGGTCGCGAGCATGTCGGCCAACACCGCCCGCGCGTGGGCGTTGTCGTCGATCGCGAGCACATGGCGGCCGCGCAGGTCGGGATGGGGCTTGGGCCGTGCCGCCGCCGTGCCGCGGCCGAGGCGGGCGGTGAACCAGAAAGTGCTGCCGCGCCCGGGCTCGCTGTCGACGCCGATGTCGCCGCCCATCAGCTCGGCCAGCTTCTTCGAGATCGCCAGGCCCAGGCCGGTGCCGCCATATTTGCGGGTGGTCGAGCTGTCGGCCTGCTCGAAGGCCTTGAACAGCCGGCCCATCTGCTCGGTCGTCAGGCCGATCCCGGTGTCGCTGACCGAGAACCGGACCACCACCGCCTGCTCGTCCGCGCGTTCCAGTCGCACCGCCACGGCGATCTCGCCGCGCTCGGTGAACTTGATCGCGTTGTTGCAGAAGTTGATCAGCACCTGGCCCAGGCGCAGCGGATCGCCCCTGAGGTCGGCGGGGAGCGTGGGGTCGACGTCGAAGATCAGCTCCAGCCCCTTGGCCGCGGCCTTGTCGGAGACCAGGGTGCCGACATTGTCCAGCACCGAGTCCAGCCGGAAATCGATCGTCTCCACGGCCAGCTTGCCGGCCTCGA
>CAZEFK010000285.1:0-7595 GCA_964511405.1 uncultured Comamonadaceae bacterium
CCTTCCGGTAGGTCCAGCCCACGCCCTCGGCCATCGCCGGCAGCGCCCAATAATTGGGCGTGTTCTTCGGCCACTCGGCGTACCCCAGCACCGTCGCCGGCATGAAGTCATCCATCGAGATATGTTCTTTGGCGAAGAAATCGTTCAGCTTAACGTAATGGTGATTCTCGGCCGATCCCCCCAGCCACTGGCTGTCGCCGATGATCAGGTCGCACAGCGAGCCATGGGAATTGAGCTCGTTGACGAAGCGGTCGGCATAGCTCGTCCAGGGGACGAACTCGTACTTCATCTGGATGCCGGATTCTTTGGTGAAGTCCTTGCCGAGCTCGACCAGGGCATTCGCCGGGTCCCACGCTGCCCAGCACAGCGTCAGCTGCTTGCCTTGGGCGGCCGCCTGGTCGCCGCCGAACGCGCCGAACAGTGCCGCCGCCAGCGCCGCCGTGGCGGCGCTTCCCAACCATGTCGATCCTGTGCGCATGACGTTTCCTCCGTGGTCAATCACTCCCAGCTCGCTCCCGCACGCCCCAGTCGAGAGCGACGTCAGCACCGGGCCCAACCGGCAGGGGGATGATCGAGGTCGAGGGGAACCGCTCGGCGCTCAGGCCAGGCGTCCGTACCGCTCCTCCCCGTCATCGCCCCAGGCGCGATGTTGAGTTTGTTGCCTTGAACTAAACACTATGACTAAACAGAAATCGCCGTCAAGCGGGTTCGCGAAGTTGGTCGAGTCCATGCGGTTTCATTCGTTTGCCCACCAACGATAGGTGTTTTGCTGCATCGCATCATGAAATGAGTGCGATGCGGTATGTTCAGTCCGCAGTTCACTAAATCAGGAACTGAACACGGAATGCACAACGAAAAAGGCGCCGCCCTCGCGGGCGGCGCCTCTCTGGATCGGGCGTGTCCGGGACGCGTCAGGCGGGGACGGCGGCCCTCTGGCTGTCCGCGATGAAGGCCGCGACCTGGGGGAAGATCTCGGTCCGCCAGCGGCGGCCGTTGAAGATGCCGAAATGGCCGACGCTGGGCTGCAACAGGTGGCGCTTGCGCTCGGCCGGCAGATTGGCGCACAGCGCATGCGCCGCCACGGTCTGGCCGGGTGCCGAGATGTCGTCGAGCTCGCCCTCGACGGTCATGAGCGCGGTGCGCCGGATCGCGGCCGGGTCGACCTTGTGGCCGGCCCAGGTCATGCGGCCAGTGGCCAGACGGTGCTCCTGGAACACGGTCTGGACCGTTTCCAGGTAGTACTCGGCGGTCACATCGAGCACCGCTAGGTACTCGTCGTAGAAGCGCTGCTGGGCCGCCGCCGACTCGCCGTCGCCGCGCACCAGGTGGTGGAACATGTCGACATGCGCCTTCATGTGGCGGTCGGGGTTCATCGCCAGGAAGGCGCCCAGCTGCACGAAGCCCGGATAGACCCGGCGCAGCCGCCCGGGATACCAGGCCGGCACCGTCGCGATCACGTTCTTCTCGAACCAGCTCAGCGGGAACCGCTCGGCCAGCTCGGTCGCGGCCGTGGCCGCGGCGCGGCAGTCGATCGGGCCGCCCATCAGGGTCATCGACAAGGGCTGCGCCGGGTCGTTGCCGGCGGCCAGCAGCGACACCGCGGCCAAGACCGGCGGCGCCGGCTGGCACACCGCCATCACATGGAGGTCGGGCTGCAGCAGGCGCATGAAGTCGAGGACATGGGCGATGTAGGCGTCGAGCCCGAAATTGCCTTGGTCGAGCGGCACCAGCCGGGCGTCGATCCAGTCGGTGACGAAGACCTCATGGTCGCGCACCAGCGACTGCACGGTGTCGCGCAGCAGCGTCGCGTGATGCCCGGACAGGGGCGCCACCAGCAGCACCTTGGGCACCGTGCGCGCGACCTCGGCGCGGAAGCGCTTGAGCACGCAGAACGGCCGCCGGGCGACCGCCGCTTCCTCGACCGGCACGATCTCGCCGGCCACGGTCACCGGCCGAATCGACCATTCGGGCTTGGCTCTTCGACGCAGCACGCCGCCCAGCACGTCGGCCCCGGCGGCGACGTTGCGGCCGAAGTCGGTGTAGGAGATCGGCGCGAACGGCAGCCGAAAGGCCGTGCTGGCGGCCTCGGCCATCCAGCGCATCGGCGCGAACGCCATGTAGCCGGCGTCATAGAGGGTGTAGATCATGGGAGGGAATGCCTGGGAGGGACAAGCGACGTCTTGAAGCCGCAACGCCCGACGGCGTCGGAAGTTGGGCGCGAGGCTGCCGGCTACGCTATCGGGCCAAGGTTACTCTTTCCTTTCTCGGAGCAGACCTGGAACGGTTGCGACCGGCCAGCTGCGGGCGATACGCCATTCGCGCTACGAGCGCTGGATTATACATGAGTCGGCGGTATCGATAGTCAAGCGGTGCCGGCCCGGTCGACAGCGCGGCGCCTGGCGCCTAGAGTCCCGCGGCAAACGGCCGCCCGAGGCCGAAGCGAGAAGGAGTTCCAATGGTTTCGCGCAAGCAAGTCGGCCCGCGCATGAGCCAGGCCGTGGTGCACAACGGCACGGTCTATCTGGCGGGCCAGGTGGCCGACGACGGTTCGGCCCCGGTCGCCGAGCAGACCCGCCAGGTGCTGGCCAAGATCGACGGCCTGCTGGCCGAGTGCGGCACCGACAAGACCAAGCTGCTGTCGGCCACGGTGTGGCTGAAGGACATCGGCCAGTTCGCCGAGATGAACAAGGTGTGGGACGCCTGGGTGGCGCCCGGCAACACCCCGGCGCGGGCCTGCGTCGAGGCCAAGCTCGCCGCCCCCCAGTTCCTGGTGGAAGTGGGCATCATCGCCGCGCTGTAGGCCGCGGCCGGCTCCGGCCGCAGGAGGTCGTCATGCAGGTCGTCGTGCTCGGCAGCGGCGTGATCGGCGTGACGACCGCCTACTATCTGGCCAAGGCCGGCCATGGCGTCACCGTGGTCGACCGCCAGCCGCTGCCGGCCAACGAGACCAGCTTCGCCAATGCCGGGCTGGTCGCGCCCGGCCATGCCTATAGCTGGGCCTCGCCGCGGGCGCCGCGGATCCTGCTCAAGTCCCTGGTCCGCGACGACCAGGCGCTGCGCCTCAAGCTCAGGGCCGATCCCCGGATGTGGGCGTGGTGCTGGCGGTTCCTGATGAACTGCACGGCCGAGACGGCGCGGGTCAACACCCTGCGCAAGCTCCGGCTCTGCGCCTATTCGCGGGCGGCGCTGGACCAGCTGGTCGCCGAGACCGGCCTGGCCTATGACGGGATCAACAAAGGCCTGCTCTATCTCTACCGCGACCCCGCCGCCTTCGCCCGCGGCCGCGCCGCCATGGCTGTCCTGCAGGAGGGCGGTCAGGCCATGGAGGTCCTGGACCCGGACGGCTCAGTCGCCGTCGAGCCCGCCCTGGCGGCCTCGCGCCGCGCCATCGCCGGCGCCATCTATTGCCCGGGCGACGGCAGCGGCGACGCCAACCTGTTCACCCGCAACCTGGCGGCGCTGTGCCAGGGCCTCGGCGTCACGTTCCGCTTCGAGACCATCATCCAGGGCTTCGACGTCGAGGGCGACCGCGTGCACGCGGCCCTGACCGATCGCGGCGCCGTGACCGGCGACGCCTTCGTGCTGGCGCTCGGCTGCTGGTCGGCGATCGTCGGCCGCCAGATCGGGCTCCGGCTGCCGATCTATCCGGTCAAGGGCTATTCGGCGACCGTACCGGTCGCCGGGCACGCCGGCGCGCCCATGGTCGGCGGCGTCGACGAGACCAATCTGGTGGCCTTTGCGCGGATGGGCGACCGCCTGCGCCTGACCGCCGTCGCCGAGTTCGCCGGCTACGACACCAGCCATCGGCCCGAGGATGTGCGCACCATGCTGGCCGCCGCCCGGGCCCTGTTCCCCGACGGCGGCGACTACGACCGCGCCACCTTCTGGGCCGGCCTGCGGCCGATGACGCCGGAAGGCACGCCGATCTTCGGCCGCGGCCGCCAGCGCAATCTATTCATCAACAGCGGCCACGGCCATATGGGCTGGACCATGGCCTGCGGCTCCGGCCGCATCACCGCCGACCTGATCGCCGGCCGGGCCCCGGAGATCGACCTGACCGGCATGACGCTGGCGGCGTAGGGACCGGTCCGCGACCATCGGGATATGCTCCAGGAGGCATGGCATGTCTATTTCGGTTCCGGCAGCTGATATTCGGGTCCGTGACGTCGCCGTCGATGACGCCACCCTCACTGTGGCGCTGATGGACGGGCGCAGCATCGCGGTGCCAATCGCTTGGTACCCGAGGCTACTCGCCGCGACGCCCGAACAACGCGCTCATTGGGAGATCGGTGCCGGCGGCTATGGCATCCATTGGCCGGACATCGACGAGGATCTCAGCACCGAGGGCCTGCTGCGAGGCGCACCCGCGCCGACCCGGCTCAAGCCGGGCGTCGGAGGCCATCCATGACCGCCGCCATCGCCGACGACCTGGCCGTCAACCTGGAACACCTGCCCTTCGCGCTCGACCAAGGCATCGCGCGGCGGGCGGCGATCGGGCTGATCGTGCTGGCGACCGACCATACGATCGAGCATGAGTGGCGGCAGATGCTGCGCCTGGACGGCGTCGCCTTCTACGAGAGCCGGATCCTGAACGACGCCGCGATCAACCCCGAGACCCTGGCACGGATGGAGTCGCGCCTGGCCGAGGCGACGGGGCTGATCCGGCCGGGCGAGCGCATCGACGCGGTCGCCTTCGGCTGCACCTCGGCCACCGTCGTGCTGGGCGAGGAGACCGTGTTCCGGCGCATCCGCGAGGCCCGGCCGGGGGTCGCCTGCACCACCCCGATCACCGCCGCCCTCGCCGGCTTCCAGGCGCTCGGCTGCCGGCGAGTCGCGCTGCTGACCCCCTATGTCGAGCGGGTCAACCGGATGATGCGCGACTATCTCCAGGCGCGCGGCCTCCAGGTGCCGGCCATGGGCTCGTTCAACCACGAGGACGACAACGAGGTGGCGCGCATCGACGCCGCCTCGGTCGCGGCCGCGGTGCGGACCCTGGGCGGCCATCCCGCGGTCGACGGCGTGTTCGTGTCCTGCACCAGCCTGCGCGTCGCGGCCCTGGTCGAAGGGCTGGAGGCCGAGCTGGGCAAGCCGGTGACCTCCAGCAACCATGCGATGGCCTGGCACGCGCTGCGGCTGGCCGGCTGCGCGGATCCGGTGCCGGGGTTCGGGCGGCTGCTCCGGACGTGACCGTCCCCGACCCGGACGTCGCGGTCGACTGCCCGCGCTGCGGCAAGCCGCCGGCTTATTGCGTCTGCGACGGCATCCAGCCGCTCGACACCCGGCTGTCGCTGCTGCTGCTGCAGCACCCGCAGGAGCAGGACAAGATCCTGGGCACGGCCCGGCTGACTACGCTGCATTTCGCCAAAGCCGCCTTCCGCGTCGGGCTGTCCTGGCCCAGCCTGGCCAAGGCCCTGGGCGCGCCGGCCGAGCCGCAGCGCTGGGCGACCCTCTATCTGGGCTCGGCGGTGCCGGCCGAGCTGGCGCCCGACCGCGAGGTCATCGCCCTGGACGGCAAGGGCCGGCTGCTGGCCGACCAGGACGCCGCCCTGGCCGCCATCGAAGGGGTGATCCTGCTCGACGGTAGCTGGAGCCAGGCCAAGACCCTGTGGTGGCGCAATCCCTGGCTGCTCAAGAGCCGCCGCGTCGTGCTCGGGCCGCGGCGCAAGTCGCGCTACGGCGCCCTGCGCCGCGAGCCGCGCCGCGAGGGCCTGTCGACCCTGGAGGCCGCCGCCTTGCTGGTCAGCCGCCTCGAGGCGCGGCCCGAGATCGAGACGGCGCTGCTGGCCAGCTTCGACCACCTGCTGCAGCGCTACCGGGCCCTGCACCCGCCGCCGGACCACCGGCGGCGGCGGTGGTAGATCGCGGGCCTACTGCGCCAGCATCTTGCGCGTGTCGGCCTCCTGCTGGTCCAGGAACTGGCGGAACTCGGCCCCCGCCAGGACGAAGTTGTCCCAGCCGTTCTCCTTCAGCAGCTGCTGCCACTTCTCGCTCTTGGACACGGCCTGGATCAGGTCCTGGTAGTGCTGGATCTTGTCGGCCGGCGTGCCGGGCTGGACGAAGAAGCCCCGCCAGTTGGCCAAGACCAGGTCCATGCCGCCGTCCTTCAAGGTCGGCGAGTCGATGCCGTCCAGCCGCTTCGGGCTCGAGACCGCGATTAGCCGGACCTTGCCGGCCTTGACGTCGGGCAGCACGTCGCCGACGCCCGAGACCAGCGCGACCATGCCGCTGTCGGCCTTCTCCAGCAGCTCGGCGATCGCCTTCTGGTCCGAATCGTGCGGCGAGTAGCGGATCTTCTTCGGATCGTTGCCGCTGGCCTCGAAGATCTTGCCGGCGAGCACGCGGTCCAGGCTGAACTGGGTCGAGCCGCCGGCCAGCACATGGTCGGGGTGGGCCTTGAGGTCGGCCAGCAGGTCGCCGAGGCCATGGATCGGCGACGCCGGCGGCACCACCACGGCCTCATACTCGGCGAACAGCGATGCCACCGGCACGACGTCGCGGTAGCTCTGTTTGATCTGGCCGCCGACATTGCGGATGATCAGGGCCGCCGACTGGATCATCAGAGTGTCGCGCAAGGCGTCGCCGCCGCCCGACAGCTCCAGCAGCGCGCGGCCGCCGCCGGCGCCGACCAGGTTGCGATAGGTGACCGTCGGCACCAGGCCGGCCGCCTGCAGCGCCGTTCCGGTGGCATGCGCGGCCAAGTTCCACCCGCTGCCCTCGTCGCCGGGAATCAGGAATTCCAGCCGGTCGTCCGCGGCATGGCCGGCCGTGCCGCAGGCCAGGCAAAGTAGCGCCGCAGCAGCGGCAAGACTGTTTGTCCATCTCGACATGGCTGCTTCCCCCCGAAGTGTCAGCCAGTGTCGGCCTGGACTCCTTAACGATTTGCGCCCGGTCGCGGGACGACAAGGCCGCCACCGCCGTTGGCTCCGCATCACCCCCGACGAAGGAGGACTGCGATGGATCAAGCCCCCCGCAAGCCGGACACGCCGCCGCGCCCGCCCTCGGCCGAGGACGACCGTCAGCGGCGTGAACCGGCGCCCAAGCCCATTCCGGATCCGCGCGGGATCGACCCCAAGGGCGTCGATCCCAAGCTCGGCGCCTCTTGATCGTGCGGCCGGCGGCCCGGGCGCGAGGGGCCGCGACCTAGGCCGCCTTCATGTCCTCGACGAAGCGGCCGACATGCACGTGCAGCAGCTCGGACTGCTGGAACAGGTCGCCCGCATTGGCCAGCAGGTCGGCCGCCGCCGAGCCGGTCTCGGCGGCGGCGCGGTTGACGTCGGCGATGGTGCGGCTGACCTCCTCGGTGCCGCTCGCCGCCTCGCGCACGTTGCGCGCGATCTCCTGGGTCGAGGCGTCCTGCTCGGCCACCGCCGAGGCCAGCGCCACCGTGATGTCATTGATCGATTCGATGGTGTGGGCGATGCCGCTCATGGCCGACATGGCGCGCACCACCTCCTGCTGGATCGCGGCGATCTGGGCCTGGATGTCATCGGTGGCCGCGGCCGTTTGGTTGGCCAGGGACTTCACCTCCGACGCCACGACCGCGAAGCCCTTGCCGGCGTCGCCGGCCCGCGCCGCCTCGATCGTGGCGTTGAGGG
>CAZEFK010000286.1:0-7590 GCA_964511405.1 uncultured Comamonadaceae bacterium
ATCCCCGCGAAAGCGGGGATCCAGCCGAGGCGGTCAGCTCGACATCGGCATTCCTGATATCGACGTCGAGCCAGCTGGATCCCCGCCTCCGCGGGGATGACGAGACGGGGCGCGGATGTCCATGACCCGCTCGCCCCTTGCCGCCTTCCTGCGGCTTGCCGCCAAGCGCTCGACCCTGGCGGTCGGCCTGGTGGTCCTGATCACCATTGCGCTGGCCGCCCTGCTGGCGCCGCTGGTGACACCCGACAGCCCGACCGCGCTGCACATCGCGCAGCGCCTGCGCGGGCCGTCGGCGGCGCACTGGTTCGGCACCGACGACTTCGGCCGCGACATCTTCACCCGCGTGGTCTATGGCGGCCGGCTGTCGCTGGGCATCGGCGCCCTGACCGTGGCGGTGTCGAGCGTGCTGGGCGTGGCCCTGGGCCTGGTCGCCGGGTTCTTCCCCTGGCTCGACCGCAGCCTGTCCCGCGTCATCGACGCCATGATGGCGTTCCCCGACATCCTGCTGGCGATCGCCCTGGTCGCGGCACTCAGCCCGTCGATGGTCAACGTGGTGCTGGCGCTGGGGATCGTCTACACGCCGCGCATCGCCCGCATCGTGCGCGCCTCGACCCTGGTCATCCGCGAGCTGCCCTATGTCGAGGCGGCGCGGGCGCTCGGCGTCGGCACCGGGCGGATCCTGCGCGTCCATGTCCTGCGCAACCTGGTGTCGCCGATCATCGTCCAGGCCACCTTCGTGTTCGCCTACGCCATGCTGGCCGAAGCCGGGCTGTCGTTCCTGGGCGTCGGCGTGTCGCCGGCCACCCCGAGCTGGGGCACGATGGTCTCGGCCGGCCGCCAATATTTCCGCCAGGCCGACTGGATCATGCTGTTCCCGGGCCTGGCCATCGTCGTGTCGGTGTTCTCGCTGCAGATGGTCGGCGACGCCTTGCGCGACATCCTCGATCCGCGGCTGCGCCGCGACCTGTGACGGTGACCATGACAGACCTGCTGCTGAAGAACGTCCGCCCGGTCGGCTTCGACCACGGCCCGGAGCGGACCGACATCCGGATCGGCGCCGACGGCCGGATCGCCGCCGTCGGCCCGGATCTGACGGGGGGCGAAACCGTCGACCTGGGCGGCGCCTATCTGTCGCCCGGCTGGGTCGACCTGCACACGCACATCTATCATGGCGCCACCGACATCTCGGTCCGGCCCGAGCGCATTGGCCTCGCCTCCGGCGTCACCACCCTGGTCGACGCCGGCTCGGCCGGCGAGGCCAATTTCCCGGGCTTCCGCGAGTTCATCGCCGAGCGCGCGCAGGAGCGCGTCTTCGCCTTCCTGAACATCGGCTCGATCGGCTTGGTCGCGTGCAACCGGGTCAGCGAAATCATCGACATCCGCAGCATCGACATCGACCGCACGCTCGACTGCATCGAGGCCAACCGCGACCTCATCCGCGGCGTCAAGATCCGCGCCAGCCACGTCATCACCGGCTCGTGGGGCATCACCCCGGTGCTGCTCGCCAAGAAGGTGGCCAAGCTGGCCGGGCTGCCGCTGATGATCCATGTCGGCGAGCCGCCGCCGCTCCTGGAGGAGGTGTTCCCGGTCCTCACCGAGGGCGACATCGTCACCCACTGCTTCCACGGCAAGCGCGGCGCCAACCTGCTCGAGGACGCCGAGCTGTTCGAATGGGCCCGGCGCATGGCCGACAAGGGCATCGTCATGGACGTGGGCCACGGCGCCGCCTCGTTCTCGTTCCAGGTGGCCGCCGCCAGCATCGGGCGCGGCCTGCTGCCGGCGACCATCAGCACCGACCTGCATCTGCGCAATGTCGACGGACCGGTGTGGGACCTGGCGACCTCGATGTCGAAGCTGATGGCCCTGGGCATGCCGCTGGATGCCGTGGTCCGGGCGGTGACGGTCAATGCCCTCAAGGCCCTGCGCCTGCCCGCCGAGGGGCTGCTGGCTTCAGGCGCCCGCGCCGACTTCACGGTCTTCACATTGGCTGACCGGCGAATGGCCTCGGCCGACTCGCGCGGCACGCCCCTGACCCTGGAGCAGCTGATCCTGCCCAGCCACACCGTCATGGGCCGCCAGCTCCGGCCCGCCCGGACCCGCTGCCCGGACGCCCTGCATGCCGCGTTCTGAGGGGCCGATCGTGGCCCCGCTGCTGGCCATCGAGAACCTCAAGACCTGGTTCTTCACCTCGGCCGGCCCGGTGAAGTCGGTCGACGGCGTCGATCTGTCGGTGGCGCCGGGCGAGACCCTGGCGGTGGTCGGCGAGTCCGGCTCCGGCAAGTCGGTCACCAGCCTGTCGGTGATGGGGCTGATCCCCAGCCCGCCCGGCCGCATCGTCGAGGGGCACATCCGCTTCACCCGGCGCGACGGCACGGCCGTCGACCTGGTCGGCCTCAAGCCGTCCGAACACCGGCGCATCCGCGGGCGCGAGATCGCCATGATCTTCCAGGAGCCCATGACCAGCCTGGACCCCTTGTTCACGGTCGGCGAGCAGATCGCCGAGACCCTGCGGCTGCATGAGCGGCTGGACCGCCGCGCCGCCCGCCAGAAAGCGGTGCGCATGCTGGAGCTGGTCGAGATTCCGGCGGCGGCGCAGCGCGCCGACGACTATCCGCACCAGATGTCGGGCGGCATGCGTCAGCGCGTGATGATCGCTCTGGCCCTGGCCTGCCGGCCCAGCCTGCTGATCGCCGACGAGCCGACGACGGCCCTTGATGTGACCATCCAGGCCCAGATCCTGGACCTGCTGCGCCGGCTGCAGGCCGAGCTGGGCATGGCGATCCTGTTCATCACCCACAATCTGGGCGTGGTCGTCGAGATCGCCCATCGCGTCGCCGTGATGTATGCCGGCCGCGTGGTCGAGACCGCGCCGGTCGAGGCGCTGTTCCGCAACCCCGCCCATCCCTATACCCGCGGCCTGTTGGCCTGCGTGCCGCGGCTGGGCCAGGCGCGCACTACAGGCCGTCTGGCCGCGATCCCCGGCGCCGTGGCGTCGCTGCGCAATCCGCCGCCGGGCTGCGCCTTCGAGCCGCGCTGCAGCCTGGCCGCCGAGGCCTGCCGGCGGGCCATGCCCGACCTGTTGCCGGTAACGGATGGGCACCGGGCGCGCTGCATCCGGGTGGCGTCATGACCGCGCTGCTGGAGGTCGCGGGCCTGAAGACCTATTTCCCGGCGCGCCGGTCCGGCCAGGTCGTGCGCGCCGTGGACGATGTGAGCTTTGCCGTGCCGGCCGGCCGCATCGTCGGGCTGGTGGGCGAGTCGGGCTCGGGCAAGACCACCATCGGCCGCTCGATCCTGCGCCTGATCGAGCCGACGTCCGGCCAGGTCCGCTTCGACGGCGTCGACCTGCTGACCCTCAAGCCGCGGGCGATGAAGGCCTATCGCCGGCAGCTGCAAATCATCTTCCAGGACCCGTTCGCCAGCCTCAATCCGCGCATGACCGTCGCCGAGGTGATCGGCGAGGCGCTGGACGCCCACGGCCTGGCCCGGGGTGCGGCGCGCACGGCGCGGATCGGCGAGCTTCTGCAGCGGGTCGGCCTCGATCCCGGCCAGATGAGCCGCTATCCCCACGAATTCTCGGGCGGCCAGCGCCAGCGCATCGGCATCGCCCGCGCCATCGCGGTCGAGCCGCGCTTCGTGGTCGCCGACGAGGCGGTCTCGGCCCTCGACGTCTCGGTCCAGGCGCAAGTGCTGAACCTGCTGCTCGACCTGCAGCAGGACCTGGGCCTGACGCTGCTGTTCATCGCCCACGACCTGGCCGTGGTCGAATATCTCTGCGACGAGGTGGTGGTCCTGTATCTGGGCCGGGTCATGGAGCGGGCGCCGCGCGAGCGGCTGTATTCGGCCCCGCGCCACCCCTACACCCGGGCGCTGCTGTCGGCCGCGCCCTCGCCCGACCTCGACGCGCCGCGCCGCCGGATGCTGCTGAAGGGCGACATCCCGAGCCCGATCGACCCGCCCTCGGGCTGCGTGTTCCGCACCCGCTGTCCCCATGCCATCGACGCCTGCGCCCGGGCGGTGCCGCCGCTGGTCGAGGTGGCGCCGGGCCATGCCAAGGCCTGCATCCGCGACGACGTCTGATCGGCCGCTTGTGCCGCGGCCCGGACTCTGGCGACAGTAGGCTCCCGTCCCTGCCCGAGCGTCCCATGGCCCCCGTTTCGATCCCGTCCCTGCCGCCCCGCATCAGCGGCATCGGCGCCAACCAGATCGCCGAGATCGCCGACCTCGCCCGCGACGACCCCAAGGTGATCAAGCTGTGGATCGGCGAGGGCGACCTGCCGACCCCGGATTTCATCCAGGACGCCGCCGACCGCGCCATGCGCGCCGGCCACACCCGCTACACCTATTCGCTGGGCATCCCGGCCCTGCGCGCGGCGCTGGGCGCCTATCACAAGCGCCACTGGAACCTGGACCTGGGACCCGACCGCTTCACCATCACCGCCGGCGGCGTCGCCGCGATCATGCAGGGCTTCCAGGCGATCCTGGAGCCCGGCGACGAGGTCATCATCCCGGTGCCGACCTGGCCCAACGTGATGGAGATCGTGCGCATCCTGGGCGGCCGCGTGGTGCCGGTGCCCTACCGCACCGGCGACGGCGGCTTCCGCCTGGACCTCGCCGACGTGGCCGCCAAGATCGGGCCGCGCACCAAGGCGATCGCGATCAACTCGCCGTCGAACCCGACCGGCTGGGTCATGCCGGTCGACGACATGGTCGCCTTGCGCGACCTCGTGCGCGCCCGCGGCCTGTGGCTGGTGGCCGACGAGGTCTATGCCCAGTTTACGCCCGACGGCCGCCTGGTGCCGTCGTTCCTGCAGATCACGGAACCCACCGACAAGCTGCTGGTCGCCAACACCTTCTCGAAGAACTGGTGCATGACCGGCTGGCGCATCGGCTGGCTGATCTATCCGCAGGGCCTGGCGCCGGTGTTCGACAATCTGAGCCAGTACAACACCACCAGCGTCCCGACCTTCATCCAGCACGCCGCGGTCACGGCGCTGGAGCAGGGCGACGACTTCATCCGCATGCTGACCCGACGCTCGGCCGAGAGCGGCCGAGTGCTGTGCGACGCCCTGGCGAAGGCGCCGCGCGTGACCCTCTTCCGGCCGCAGGGCACGTTCTATTGCTTCTTTTCGGTCCACGGCATGAACGACGCCCAGGCCATGGCCGTGCGCATCCTGCGCGAGGCCGGGGTTGGACTGGCGCCCGGCTCGGCCTTCGGCCCCGGCGGTGAGGCCTATCTGCGCCTGTGCTTCGCGGTGTCGCCGGAGCTGGTGGCCGAGGGTGCCGAGCGGCTGGTCGGGTTCTTCGAGCGCTGGGCGGGGTGAAATCAAAGAAGTCGCAAAACACTAGCCGAGGATCCGACAATGCCGATCCGGCCCGTTCTTCTGTTCGGCGATCCTCGCCTGCGCCGGGCGGCCCGGCCGGTCGACCCAGCCGACAACGCCTGGCGCGACGACGCCGTCGACCTGCTCGACACGCTGGCCGACCTCCAGCGCCGGCTGGGCTTCGGCCGCGCGCTGGCAGGCCCCCAGATCGGCTCGCCCTACCGGCTGATCGCCTTCGATTGCGCGCTCGGCCGCTTCGTGGCGGTCAATCCCGAGATCAGCGGACGGTCGGCCGAGCTCGTGCCGGTCTGGGACGACTGCTTCAGCCTGCCCGACGTGTGCATGTCGGTGATGCGGCACCGGTCGGTCAGCGTGCGCTGCCATCGCGAGGACGGCGATCCGGTCGAGTTCGCGGACCTCGACCCGAGCCTGTCGGAGCTGATGCAGCATGAGATCGACCATTTGGACGGCGTGCTGATGAGCGACCGCCTGATCAGCCCCACCGGCATCATCGCCCGCGCGATGGCGGGCAGCGCCGTTCATCCCAGGTCGAACGCAGCGCGACGATAAGCTGGAGACTGCGGCCGAGGCGCTGGGCGGCCGGCCCACGAGCGGCGCCGCTGGACGGGGCAGGATAGGGCAGGATTGCAGGGGTCGCCACGGCCGTGTGACCCCTACTGGGTGAAGTTGGCGGCGCCGAGCTGGCTGGGCAGGACGCCGGCCAAGGTCAGGCTGTTGGCGGCGCCGAGGCTGACCACGGTGGCGCCGCCCGCCGCCGACAGCCCGATCAGGTCGCCGGCCGGCAGCCGAATGACATCGTGGGCGGGCCGGAAATCGTTGATCGTGATGGCGCCGCCGTTGGCCGGGATACTCACGGTCACTGGACCGGCCACGGCCGCGGCGGCGCGGCCCTCGGCCAGGCCGAACTGTTCGTAATGGAGCAGCGGATCGATGCCGGCGGCGGCGACGTCGGGATTGGCCTGGAGATAGGCGGTGGTGTCGAAGCTGGCCGACGGGTTGCGGCCCTCGCGCCAGCCGAAGCTGAGGTAGTGCTGCAGGGGATCGACGCCGGCCGCGGCCACGTCGGAGTTCTGGGCCAGGTAGTAGGCGGCGTTGAAGGCGAACGCGGCCTGGGATGGGGATTGCGATGATGCCGTCGGCACGGCCGGCGCCGGGCCCAGCAGACCGCGGGCGGCGAAGAAGGCGCGGTCGTCATAGGGCTGCAGGTCGAGCGCCACGGCGCCGGGCGCCGGGCTGCGGCCCTCGGCCAGGCCGAAAGCCAGGAAATGCTGGAACGGGTCGATTCCGGCCGCCGCCACGTCGGGGTTGGCGGCCAGGTAATAAGCGGCATTGAAGCCGGGGACCACGGCCTGGGCCTCGGGCCCATGGGTGAACACGGTGTGGGTCCCGGCCGGCACGGTCAGGCTGCCGCTGACCAGGCTGCCGAGCAGCGTCGTGGGCACGGGCGGCGGGGGTGGCGGCGACGACGCGGCGGCCGGAGGCGGCGACGGCACGGTGAAGGTGATGACGGTGTCGCCGCCCGACGTGGCGTTGGCGATGCTGCCCGCGAGGCCGGTCGGCAGGGTCACGCTGAGCGCGCCGTCCGCGAAGGCGCCGGTGCCCGAGGTGTAGCTGGGCGTGGCGGCGAGCAGGCTGCCGATGACGCGCAGGCTATCGCCCGACTGCAGGCTGGCGATGCTGCGGCCGTTCAGCAGCGCCATCGGCGCGGCGACGCTGGCGGCGGCGCCGGTCAGCGCGAAGCCGACGCCGGCGGCGAGCGCCGTGTCGATCTCGAGCGTGCCCTGCTGCACGGTCAAGCTGCCGGCGGCGAAGGTGCCGGCGACGGCGCTGGTGATATTCGTGACCTTGAGCGTGCCGCCGCCGGTGACGGTCAGCTTGCCGCTGCCGGCGAGCGACGGATCGCCATTGTTGCCGTTGCTGCTGTAGATCGGGTTGATGCCGAGGTCGGCCAGGGTCGTGGTCTGGCCGCTGGCGACGGTGACGGTCAGCGGCGCGTCGTTGAGGAACAAGTCGCCGCCGGCGCCGACCCCGGCGTTGACGCCGGTGCCACCGGCGGCGCCGTCGCCAGTGAAGCTGTCGGTCCCGGCGATCGCGAGCGTGCTGCCCGCGCGCACGAACACCGCGCCGCCCAGCCCGGCGCCGCCGCCGCCGCCGTTGCTTCCGCCGGCACCGGCGCCAAAGCCGGCGTTGCCGCCGCCATCGTCGCCGCCGCCACCGCCGAAGCCGCCACTGCCGGCGCCGCCGT
>CAZEFK010000287.1:0-7559 GCA_964511405.1 uncultured Comamonadaceae bacterium
CACCGCCAGGCCCAGCTCGAACTCGACGTCGGCGACCGAGGCGCGGATGGTGGTGGTACGGTCGGTCAGGGGCGTGACCGAGATGGCGCCCGGCAGCGCCGCCTGCAACTGGGGCAGCAGGGCGTGGATGGCGTCGACGACGCTGATGACGTTGGCGCCGGGCTGGCGCTGGATGTTCAGGATCACCGCCGGCGTCGTGTTCATCCACGCCGCCAGGTGGACGTTCTCGGCGCTGTCGACCAGCTGGGCTACGTCGGACAGCCGGACCGGGGCGCCGTCCTTGTAGGCGATGACCAGGTCCTTGTACTGCTGGGCGCTGGTCAGCTGGTCGTTGGCGTTGATCGTGTAGGCGCGCGTCGGCCCATCCAGGTTGCCCTTGGGGGTGTTGACGTTGGCGTTGGCGACGGTGGTGCGCAGGTCGTCGAGGTTGAGGCCGTAGGCGGCCAGCGCCCGGGGGTTGGCGCGCACCCGCACCGCCGGGCGCTGGCCGCCGCTGATGCTGACCAGCCCGACCCCCGGCAGCTGCGAGATCTTCTGGGCGAGCCGGGTGTCGGCATAGTCCTCGACCTCGGTCAGCGGCAGGGTCGTCGAGGTTACGGCCAGGGTCAGCACCGGCGCGTCGGCCGGGTTGACCTTGGCGTAGATCGGCGGCGCCGGCAGGTCCGCGGGCAGCAGGTTGCCCGCCGCGTTCATCGCCGCCTGGACCTCCTGCTCGGCGATGTCCAAGGGCAGGGTCAGGTCGAACTGCAGCGTGATCACCGAGGCCCCGGCGGCGCTGGTCGACGACATCTGGTTGAGGCTGGCCATCTGCCCGAACTGGCGTTCGAGCGGCGCCGTCACGGCCGAGGTCATGACCTCGGGGCTGGCGCCCGGATAGAAGGTCGTGACCTGGATGGTCGGATAGTCGACCTCGGGCAGCGCCGCCAGCGGCAGGTAGCGGAACGCCACGAACCCGACCAGCAGGATCGCCAGCATCAGCAGCGACGTGCCGACCGGCCGCAGAATGAACGGACGCGACGGGTTCATGGGGCGCTAAAGCAAAGCATCTCGATGCGATGCGGACTGCTCATGGCGCGGGGCGTCGCCGTGGCTTCGGCTGGCCGGGCGGCGCCGGTGCCGGGGCGGCGGCCGCGGCCGCGGCATCCGGTACCGTGACCGCGGCGCCGTCCTTCAGCTTGTCGGCGCCGTCGACCACGACGCGCTCACCGGGCGCGAGGCCCTCGGTGACCGCGACCCGGGTGCCGTCGCCGGGGCCGAGCTTGACCGGGCGCACGGTCACCGTGTCGTCGGCCTTGATCACATAGACGAAGGTGCCGGGCGCCCCGCGCTGGACCGCCGAGGTCGGCACGATCACGGCGCCGCGTAGGGTATCGACCAGCAGGTGGATGTTGACGAACTGGTTCGGGAACAGCCCTTCGTCGTCGTTGGCAAACTGCGCCTTCAGTTTCACCGTGCCGGTGTTGACGTCGATCTGGTTGTCGACGGTCTCGAGCATGCCCTCGGCCAGCTTGGTCGTGTCGCTGCGGTCGTAGGCGGTGGCCGGCAGCTTGGCGCCGGCCCGCAGCCGCTGCATGATCGCCGGCACATTGTCCTCGGGCAGCGTGAACACCACGCTGATCGGCTTGAGCTGGGTCACCACCACGATGCCATTGGCGTCGTTGACCGTGACGTAGTTGCCCTGGTCGACCTGGCGCAGGCCGACGCGGCCGGCGATCGGCGACAGGATCCGGCAATAGGCCAGGTTGAGCCGGGCGGTGCCGAGCTGCGCCTGGTCGGTGCGCACGGTCGCCGTGTACTGGCCGACCAGCGCCGCCTGGGTGTCGAGCTGCTGCTTGGCCAGCGAGTCCTGGGCGACCAGCGTGCGGTAGCGCGTGAGGTCGAGCTGGGCGTTCTTGAGCAACGCCTGGTCGCGGGCGAGCTGGCCTTCGGACTGGTCCACCGCCAGCTGATACGGCCGGGGATCGACCAGGGCCAGGAAGTCGCCCTTCTCGACCTCCTGGCCTTCCCGGAAAGCGATCTGCACCAGCTGCCCGGCGATCTGGGTGCGCACGGTCACGGTGTTGAGCGGCGTCACGGTGCCGAGGCCGCTCAGGCCGACCGGCATGTCCCCGGCCTGGGCGGCCGCGGCCACCACCGGCATCGGGCCCTGGGCGGCGAAGCGCCCGCGCGGCGCGGCGGGCTTGGTTTGGGAAGCCGGCGGGCCGCCGCCGTGCGTCCGCAGATAGATCCCCACGCCGGCCAAGGCCGCGACCAGCACCAGCCCGACGACGAGGCGGCCCCGCAGCGAGCGTCGGCGGCTCCGGCGCCGGGCGGTCGCCGGCTCGACATCGATGATGCGGTGTTCGTCCATGCCTCGGGGCCTGTCAGCGTCCCACCTTATACGCGCCCGCCGGCCGCGCCATGTGGGGGTCAGTCCGGCGGCAGGCCATAGGTGCGGATGGCGGTGGTCCGGTACAGCCGGCGCTGCTCGTCGGCCGAGGCACCGGCGACGATGCGGTCCAGCGCCGCCACCCAGTCGGCATAGCCGCCGGCCAGCGTCACCACCGGCCAATCGCCGCCGAACAGGACGCGGTCAAAGCCGAAGCACGCGATCACATGCTCGATGTAAGGCGCGATCTGGTCGGGGGTCCAGACGCGGTGGCCGGCCTCGGTGATCACGCCCGAGACCTTGCACACCAGGTTGGGCAGCGCCGCAGCCGCGCGGATCTCAGCGCGCCAGGGCTCGACCAGCCCGGCGGCGATGCCGGGCTTGCCGATATGGTCGAGGACGAAGGCCACGTCCGGGCAGCGCCGCACCAGCTCCAGCGCTTCTCCCAGCTGCGGATGATGGACGCAGATGTCGAAGGGCAGGCCGCGGCGGCCGACCCGCCGCACCCCCTCCACGAACGCCGGGGCGGTGCAGAAGCCGGCCGGCCGGCCCTGGATCAGGCGGCGGATGCCCGTGAGCGGGCCTGATGCGGCCAGGGCGTCCAGCTCGCCCTCGACCGCGGCGCCGCGCTCGACCCGGGCACAGGCGATGGCGCCCTGGATGCGGCGGTCGGCCCGGGCGAGCCCGGCCACGAACCCGGCTTCGGCGACGGCCTGGCCGTCGGCGACGTCGACCTCGGCGAAGACGATGCGGTCGACCGCCACCGGTTCAGTCGCGCGGTCGAAGTCGGCGGGCAGGTGGCTGCCGGCGATCGCCGGCACCTCGGCCAGCCAGGGATAGAACAGCCGGTCGACGTCATACAGGTGGACATGGGCGTCCACGATCGGAAAGGCGGGCATGGCTCCCCCAGGGCAGTTTCCGAAGGATATCTGCCGAGGGTCAGAACGGCAGCACCACCGACGCCGTGATCGTGCCGAAATTGTCGGCCTTGCGCTGGGTGGTGAACTCGTCCGAGCGCAACAGATAGGCATAGCTCAGGCGCAGCACGTCGAACGCCGACAGTTCCGCGCCCAGCTCGACATCCCCGACCAGCACGCGCCGGGTCACGTGCGGGCTGTCGTGGAAACTGTTGCCGTCCAGGAAGATGTTGCGGGCGACGGCGCGGCCCTCGGTGCCGACGAAGACCGACCAGGCGACCGGCCAGTCCGGGTCCAGCCGGTCGGCGTTGAAATAGTCGGTGCCCGATGGGCCCGGCAGGACGCGCGGCGGCCCATAATCGGCGCGCAGGTTCTGGCCGAAGCGCAGGCGGCCGCCGATCGCGCCATAGGTGAAGACGTTGCCGCCGACCAGCCCGGCCGACGGGATCGCGTCGGCCGCGAAGTCATGGCCGAAGTCCGCGATGTAGCGCCATTTGCGCTCATATTGCAGCACCAGCCCGGGCTCGTCATGGAGCTGGTAGTTCCAGCCGCGCGACGCCGGCACGCTGATCGCAAGGTGGAACCGGTTCTGGGTCTGGGCGCCGAGCGCGCCCGGCCCGACCAGGCCCAGCTGGACCTGGACATGGTCGAGCTGCCGGCTGTCGGTGTCCTGGATGGCGTCCAGGCCGCCATACAGCCAGCCGGCATAGGGCCGGTCGCGCAGATCGGGCACGGCCCGGGTCTTGTCCTCGGGCGTGAACAGGCTTTGGCCGAGCTGGTAGGCGAAGTGCCGCGAGGCGTCGCCCGAATCGGGGAACATCGGCAGCCGGAAGGCCGCCGACAGGTCGTCGCCGGGCCGGACGTCGCCGGACAGATAGGACAGCCGCAGCCCTTGGGTGTAGTGGCGGTCCAGGTCGTGCGGCGCGAAGAAGTCGTTCTCTTCGTCGATGGTCAGCCGGCCGGCGTCGGCGGCCGCGGCGATCCGGCAGCCGAAGAGCAGGACGACGCAGAGGAGGGGGACGGTCCGCATGCGCGGGCAACGTACCATGCGGCATTGCGGTTGGCGCGCGGGTTGACGCGGGGCCCGCCGCCGCCGGAGGCTGGCCAAGTGGATGATCGCGATCAAATCCGAGGGCCGTTCGGCCATCCGGCGTTCCGGCGGTTCTGGGTGTGCCGGCTGCTGAGCGCGCTGGTCTTCCAGATGCAGGGCGTGGCGCTCGGCTGGTTCGTCTATGATCTGACCCACAGCGCCTTCGATCTGGGGCTGATCGGCCTGGCGCAGTTCCTGCCGGCCGCCGGGCTGGTCCTGGTCACCGGCCATGTCGCCGACCGCCTGCCCCGGCGCCGGATCATGCTGGCCGCCTACACCGTCCAGGGTGCGGGCAGCCTGGGCCTGCTGCTGGCCAGCCAGGCGGCGCCGTCGCTGCCGGCGCTGCTGGCGCTGGTGACCCTGATCGGCGCCGCCCGCGCATTCGAGGCGCCGGCCATGCAGGCGATGGTGCCGGGGCTGGTGCCGCCGGCGCTCTTTACCCGCGCCGTCGGCCACTATTCGGCGGCCAACCAGATCGCCCAGCTGAGCGGGCCGGCGCTGGGCGGCCTGCTCTATGGCCTGGGCGCGGGCCTGGTGTTCGGATTGGCGGCCGTGGCGATGGCCGGCGCGGTCGGGCTGATGGCCAGCCTCCAGGCGGCGCACCGGCCGCAGGCACGCGAGCCCGCCAGTTGGCCGGTACTGATCGCCGGCATCACCTTCATCGCCCAGCGCCCGGCGATCCTGGGCGCGATCTCGCTTGATCTGTTCGCGGTGCTGTTCGGCGGCGCCACGGCGCTGATGCCGGTCTATGCCCGCGACATCCTGGTGGCCGGTCCCTGGGGGCTGGGCCTGCTGCGCTGCGCACCGGCGGCCGGCGCGCTCGCCATGGCGACCCTGCTGGCGCGGCGCCCGGTCGGCCGCCCGGCCGGGCGGATCATGCTGGGCGCGGTGGCGCTGTTCGGCCTGGCCACCATCGTCTTCGGCCTGTCGACGAATCTCCTGCTGTCGGTCGCGGCCCTGGTGGTGATCGGCGCCTCGGACATGGTCAGCGTGGTCGTGCGCCAGTCGCTGGTGCAGCTCGGCACGCCGGATGCCATGCGCGGCCGGGTGGCGGCGGTCAACACCGTGTTCATCGGCACCTCCAACCAGCTGGGCGAGTTCGAATCGGGCCTGACTGCGGCCTGGTTCGGGGCGGTGCCGGCGGTGGTGCTGGGCGGGATCGGCACGCTGGCGGTGGTGGCGCTGTGGGCCTGGCGCTTCCCGCGCCTGCGCCGGCTGGAGCGGCTGGACGCGGAGTCGATCGCCGCCGCCACGGCGCCGCGCCCGGCCGCGGCCCTCGGCTGACGCAACCGGCGGCCGGCCGGCTCGTTACAAAGTGGTGCAAAAATCGAACAAAGGTCGGGGCGTGAGCCGGCACACTAGCCCGTTCATCGCGCTTTCATTGGACAAGACTTTGCTAAATACTGGACCCTGATCGAGTCTTCGCCTTCGGGAGCGCCGGTGCAGCACGGCAAAGGAAACGGCACGATGATCGTCCAGCTCGTCATCCAGCCCGAGGAATGGCCGCGCCTGCGCGACCTGCTGCGCAGCGGCTTCGGCCCGGAGGAGGTGGTGCTGATCGGGCAGGCGCCGGCCGATCCCCGGACTGCGGCCGGCGGCGGCCTGATGCTGCTGGAGGCCCAGGAGGAGACGCTGTGGCGCCAGCGCCTGGACGAGCTGATGAACAAGCGCCAGAAGATGCGGATCACCGACGGCGTGCGCGCCTATGCCGACCGCCCGGCCATCGTGGCCATCGTCGACACGCCCTATGCGGCGCGGATCAGCGAGCAGGCCGCGGCGGCGATGCGGGCGGAAGTGGACGACGCGCTGAAACGGGTGCAGGCTCGCCGCCAGTGAGTGTCTTTGGGGGCGGCGATGCATACGGTGTTCGTCATGGTCAAGTGCGAGCTGGGCCATGCCTATGACGTGGCCACCAACATGGTCGATACCGTCGACCAGGTGGTCGAGGTCCACTCGATCTCCGGCGCCTTCGACCTGATGGTCAAATGCTACCTGCCCGAGGGCGAGGATGTCGGCAAGTTCGTGGTCGGCAAGCTGCAGACGGTGACCAACGTCAAGGACACTTTCACCATCCTGACCTTCAAGGCATTCTCGGCGAAGTAGGCCCCAGGTCAAAACGCCTTCGATGTCTTGGCGGTCATTCGCGCAGAAGCGGGAATCCAGTTGGCTCGACCGTGCTATCGGGCCTGCCGACCTGGCGTTTGCCGCGGCGGCGCTTGGGATGTTGAGCATGCGGCGCATTCCTGATATGTGGAATCGCCGTCTTAGGAGCGGTTGCAGTTCGCAGGTGGCGCCTTTAGGGTCGGAACCCCATAGCTGACGGTCGGCGTTCCCTGTCGATGCACCCTCCGGCGCTCGCCCGCGAGCTTGTCGGCTGCAAACGCCCCACTCGCCAGCTAGGCCGGCCCTGCAGAGCGCCGCGACGGCAACGACGCTTCCGACGGACGGGAGCAAGCGGCGGCGACGCCGCGCGAAGGGAGGACATCGGGTGAGGCCCACCGACATCACGGGTCCCGACTATTTCCACAAGGTCGTCGACTGCCAGTGGGCCTGTCCGGCCCACACGCCGGTTCCCGAATATATCCGGCTGATCGCCGCGGGCCGCTACGACGACGCCTACATGATCAACTGGCAGTCCAACGTGTTCCCGGGGATCCTCGGGCGCACCTGCGACCGCCCCTGTGAGCCGGCCTGCCGGCGCGGGCGGGTCGAGGAGCAGCCGGTCGCGATCTGCCGCCTGAAGCGCGTGGCCGCCGACTACAAGGACGACATCCGCGCCCGCCTGCCGAAGCCGGCGGCCGAACGGAACGGCAAGCGGGTGGCGCTGGTCGGCGCCGGCCCGGCATCGCTGACCGTGGCGCGCGACCTGCTGCCCTTGGGCTACGAGGTCGTGCTCTATGACGGCGACGGCCGTGCCGGCGGCATGATTCGCACCCAGATCCCGCGCTTCCGTCTGCCCGAATCGGTGATCGACGAAGAGGTCGGCTATGTCCTCGACCTGGGCGCCGTCACCCGCTTCAACCGCCGGGTCGACAGCCTGAAGGCGCTGCTGGCCGAGGGCTATGACGCGGTGTTCGTGGGCTCGGGCGCGCCGCGCGGCCGTGACCTCGACATCCCCGGCCGACAGGAAGCGGCGGCCAACATCCATATCGGCATCGACTGGCTCTCGAGCGTCTCCTTCGGC
>CAZEFK010000288.1:0-7466 GCA_964511405.1 uncultured Comamonadaceae bacterium
AACCTGGTCGGCGAGGAGGGGCGGGGCTTCCGCTACATCCTGTCGGGCATGAACGCCGAGCGCATCCTGATCGCCGCCGAGTGCGTTGGCGATGCCAAGTGGTTCCTCGACAAGGCCGCCGGCTATGCCCGGGAGCGCCAGGTGTTCGGACGGCCGATCGGCCAGAACCAGGGCGTGCAGTTCCCGATCGCCCGCGCCTATGCCAACATGCGCGCGGCCGAGCTGATGGTCCGCGAGGCGCTGGCCCTGTACGAGGCCGGCGGCAATCCCGGGCCCGAGGCGAACATGGCCAAGCTGCTGGCTGCCGACGCCTCGTTCGAGGCTGCGAACGTCTGCATCCAGACCCATGGCGGCTTCGGCTTCGCCGAGGAGTACGATGTCGAGCGCAAGTTCCGCGAGACCCGCCTCTACCAGGTGGCGCCGATCTCGACCAACCTGATCCTGTCCTACCTGGCCGAGCATGTGCTGGGGCTGCCGCGGTCGTATTAGGAGGCCCGATGTCCAAGACCGGCTGGACCGCCCGCACCATCGAGGCCGAAGACCTGGTGACGCCGCGCCTGGTCGCCGGCTTTCGCGCCACGTTGACGCCGCACCTGGCCGAAATCGATGCCGCGACGGCGCCGCTGGGCCTGCACTGGTGCCTGGCGCCCGACATGGTCGAGGCGTCGCGGCTCGGTCCCGACGGCCATCCGGTCAAGGGCGAGTTCCTGCCGCCGGTGGCGCTGCCGCGCCGGATGTGGGCGGCCGGCGAGGTCCGGTTCCTGGCGCCGCTCGCCGTGGGCGACCGGGTGCGCCGCCGGTCCTGGGTGAGCGACGTCGCGGACAAGCAGGGACGGTCGGGTCCCCTGTGCTTCGTCACGGTCCGGCACGTGTTGGAGACCGACCGCGGGCCGGCGATCGAAGAACGCCAGGTCATCGTCTATCGCGGCGACGGCGGTGCCCGCCGCGACCCGCCGGCGGCGCCCGGTCCGGAGCCCGAGTACCGGCGCAGCGTGGCGGTCGACCCAGTCCTGCTGTTCCGCTATTCGGCGCTCACCTTCAACGGCCACCGCATACACTACGACGCGCCCTATGCGATGGCGGTCGAGGGCTATGCCGGCCTGGTCATCCACGGGCCACTGCAGGCGACGCTGCTGATGAACTTCGCCGCGATCGTCGAGGGCCGGATGCCGGCGGCCTTCTCCTATCGCGGCGTGTCGCCGGCGACCGGGGCCCAGACCCTGGGCCTCGGCGCCGAGCCCGGGCCGGACGGCGCGCTCGCCCTATCGGTACGGGCGGCCGACGGCGCCGTGACCATGACCGCCACCGCGAGCTGGTAACGGTGATCAGTAGCCGACGGTGAATCGGCGGCCGGAATGGCGCGGCGACTCGATCTCGTCCAGCGCCGCGATGGCGTAGTCTTCCATCGAGATCCAGCTCTTGCCGTCGGCGGCGGTCAGCAGCTGGTCGCCGCCCAGCCGGAACCGGCCGGTGCGCTCGCCGGGCAGGAACAGCGCCGAGGGCGACAGGAAGGTCCAGGCGAATCCCTGCTCGCGCCGGAGCGCGTTGAGAAAGTCGCGCCCGGCCGAGGCCTCGGCCTGGTACTGGGGCGGGAAGTCGGGCGTGTCGACCAATTGGACGCCGGGTGCCACCTCCAGACTGCCGGCGCCGCCGACCACCAGCAGGTACGGGACGCGGGCGGCCCGCACGGCCGCCGCCAGCTTGGCCGCATCGGTCCCGAGGAAGCGTACGCTGCTGACCACGGCGTCGTGGCCGCGCAGCAGCGGCGCCAGCTGGTCCGGCGCGCCGACGTCGCCCTGGACCGCGGTGACGCCCGGCCGGGCCGGAACCTTGCCGGGGTCGCGTCCGATCGCGGTGACGCTGTGGGCCCGCCGCAGCGCCTCGGCGAGGATGCGCGTGCCGACATTGCCTGACGCGCCGATGATCGCGAGCTTCATGGTTTGCTCCTTGGTTACGATTGGTAACCAGATGCGGACTCGCACCGTTGGCGTAAAGTAGGCATGTTAATCTGCGCAGGTCACACCGGAGGAACCATGGATGTCGGTCGGCCGGAGGAGCCCTGCCCCGTGCGGGAGGTGCTCGATCGCCTGGGCGATGCCTGGAGCGTGCTGGTGGTGCTGCGGCTGGGCGACGGCCCGACCCGGTTCAACGCGCTGCGCCGGCGCGTCGGCGCCATCTCGCAGCGCATGCTGACGGTGACCCTGCGCAGCCTGGAGCGCGACGGCCTGGTCAGCCGCCGGGTGATCCCGACGACCCCGCCCCAGGTGGAATATGCGCTGACGCCGCTGGGCCAATCGCTGTCCGGCCCGATCGAAAGTCTGACCCGCTGGGCGGCCGAGCACCAGCAGGCGGTGCGCCGCGCCCGCGCCGGGTACGACGCGAGGGCGGCGCTGGACGCGGCCTGAGTTGTGCCTGAGCTGGAATCGTCGTGATTCCCCCTCCACCCGACCTCCTCCCACAAGGGGAGGAGGAGTATTCAGAAGGACAAGGGCCCCTCCTCCCCTTGTGGGAGGAGGCTGAGAGGAGGGGAGCTCCTGTCGGCTCGGGGCTTTCTCTTTAAGCCCCGGCGCCTGGACTACGCGTGGGTCGGCGGTTCGGCCTGATCCGGGCGGCGCGTCCGCTCGCGCATGAACTGGTCGAACTCGGCCTGGTCCTTGGCCCGGCGCAGCCGATCCAGGAACGCCATGAACTCCCGCTGGTCCTCTTCCAGCCGCCGCAGCGTTTCCGCGCGGTACTCGTCGAACGCCTGGTTGCCCGTGGGCTGGTCGGCGCGGTCGCGGCCGCTCCACCACCCGAAGCCGCAGCCGCCGCGCATGCGGCCGCGCCACTCGGCCCCGCGCCACCCGCGATGTCCGCCGCAGCCATGCCAATGTCCCATCTTTGCGCTCCACATCACGAAGGCGAGGGTCGCCAGGCCGATCGGCCACCACACCAGGAAGCCGAGGACCGTCAACGCGATGGCCGGGAAGCCCCAGCCGCCATGTCGGTGTGCGAGGACCATGGGTCCCTCATGTGAATGTTATTTACATTCACATAGCTGGGAGGCCGCGACCGCGCTGTCAAGACGGGTTGGTCAGGGTGGGCCGGTCAGGCCGCGCAAATAGATGCGGACCCCGGCTTCCAGCAGGTCCTCGGGCGAGCCGGGCAGGGGCCGTGCGCTGCCGCCGCGGCCCAGGAACAGGCTGGCGATGCCGTGCGACAGCGCCCAGATGTGCAGCGCCACCGTCAGGCTGGGCGCGGGGTGGCCGGCCGGGTCGCGCAGCCCCAGGGCCGCGACGGCGTCGCGCAGGACGGCGAAGGCGCGGTCGCCGGCGATCTCGAGCGCGGCGTCGATCCCCGGCGGCGCCTCGAACATGGCGGCGTAGAAGGCCGGATGCGCCCGGGCGAACTCCAGATAGGCGCGGCCCATGCGCACGAAGGCGGCATGCGGATCCGGCCGCCCGTCGTCCCAGGCGGCCGACAGATCGTCGCGGAACTGCTCGAAGCCGCGCCGCGCCACCTCCGCGACCAGCGCCTGGCGGTCGCGGAAATGGCGATAGGGAGCGGCCGGGCTGACGCCGGCGGCGCGCGCCACTTCGGCGAAGCTGAACCCGGCGGTGCCTGAACTGCCGATCAGCTCCACCGCCGCCGTGACCAGCGCTTCGCGCAGGTTGCCGTGATGGTAGCTGTCGCGGCCGTGGAAGCGCCCGTCCCGCCAGGTCATCGGCGGCCCTCAGGCATGCCGCAGCGCATGGCTGACCACCTTGCGGAACAGGGTCGGCAACGCCTGGCCGCCGAGCTGGTCGACCGGGCACCAGACGCCGAGCCGGGGATCGCCCAGCCGCACCTTGGTCGCCATCACCAGCAGCTCCAGGTTGAAGTGGGTGAAGCCGTGGCGGACCATGCCGTCGAGCAGCCGCCAGCTGGCCGGCAGCGGCGCGGCGCCGCGCGCGGCCTCGGGATCGTGGGGCGCTTCGGCCCAGGGCGAGGACGGCACTTCCATCATGCCGCCCAGCAGCCCGCTCTCGGGCCGGCGGCGCAGCAGCACGGCGCCGTCGCCGCGCATCGCCCAGAACGCGACGCCGCGCCGGGTCGGCTTGTCGGGCTTGGCCCGCTTGGCCGGGAACGCCTCGGGCTCGCCCCGCCGCCGCGCCTGGCAGGGCTCGACCAGCGGGCACAGGCCGCAGGCCGGGCGGCGCGGCGTGCACAGGGTGGCGCCCAGGTCCATCATGGCCTGGGCATAGTCGCCGGGCCGGCGGTCGGGAGTGAGGCGCTGGGCCAGCCGGCGCAGCTCGGGCTTGGCGGCGGGCAGCGGCGTGGCGACCGCGAACAGCCGGGCCAGCACCCGCTCGATATTGCCGTCCATGACCGCGGCCGGCCGCTCGAAGGCGATCGCCGCAACCGCCGCCGCCGTATAGGCGCCGAGGCCGGGCAGGGCGCGCAGCTCCGCCTCGGTGTCCGGGAAGCGGCCGTCATGGCGGGCCACCACCGCCTGGGCGCATTTGTGCAGGTTGCGGGCGCGGGCGTAATAGCCGAGCCCGGCCCATTCCTGCAGCACCGAATCGAGCGGCGCGTCGGCCAGCGCCGCGACTGTCGGCCAGCGCTCCAGGAAGCGAGTGAAATAAGGGCCGACCGTGGCCACCGTGGTCTGCTGCAGCATGATCTCGGACAGCCACACGCGGTAGGGGTCGGGCTGCTCGCCGGGCAGGGCGCGCCAGGGCAGGCGGCGGCGGTGCCGATCGTACCAGTCGAGCATGCGGGTCGCGGGATCGGGGGACATCGACGAAAGGGGCTCGCTCATGGCAACGTGGGCGCCATGAAGGTGTCGCGATGACGGGTTCGCGCCAAGGACCGCGTGCGATCGGCGCCGAATTGCCGGCAGTGACGCGCACCGCGCTGGTCCGCCGCGGCTTCGCGGCGCTCCGGGTGATTGCCGACTGGCCCGAGACCGTGGGCCCGGCGCTGGCCGATTCGACCCGGCCGGAGCGCCTGGTGCGCAGCCGCGCCGGCAAGGCGACGCTGGTGATCCGCGTCAGCCCGGCCGCGGCCCTGGAGGTGCAGCACCTGGAACCGCTGATCGTCGAACGCATCAACAGCCAGTTCGGCTTCGCCGCGGTCGACCGGCTGCGCCTGGTCCAGGGCCCGGTGGCGCCGCGGCCGCGTCGCGTCCGGCGGCCCGAGCCCCAGCTGCCGGCGGCCGAGGCCATGCGGTTGGCCGACCGCCTGGCGCCGATCGCCGATGCCGATCTCAAGGCCGCCCTGGAGCGGCTGGGCCGGGCGGTCGGCGCCCGCCGTCCCGCGCCGCGGTGACGCGGCGCCGCGGGGCGTGGCTTTACCCGCGCCGACCGGCTCCCTATTGTTCGGCCACTCGCTCAACCGGTTCATGGGGATCCAATGCGTAGTTCCATCCTCGGGATCGCCGCCGCGCTCCTGCTCGCCGGCGCCCCGGTCCTGCCGGCAGCGGCCGCGCCGCAGCTGGTCTCGCTGCAGAATCCGGTCGAGCTGACCCCGTCGGACCGGATCATGGGCAAGACCGATGCGCCCGTGACCATCGTCGAATATGCATCGATGACCTGCCCGCACTGTGCCGAGTTCGACGAGACGATCTTCCCGGAGATCAAGAAGAACTACATCGATACCGGCAAGGCCCGGTACGTTTTCCGCGACTTCCCGCTCGACCAGCTCGCGGTCAAGGGCGCGGTGCTGGCCCGCTGCGCGCCGCCCGAGCGCTTCTTCGGCTTCATCGACGTGCTGTTCCGCAACCAGGCGGCCTGGGTCACCGCCTCGGACCCCATGGTGCCGCTGGCGCGCTTCGCCAAGCTGGGCGGCATGAGCGACGAGCAGTTCAACAAATGCATGGCCGACACTGCGCTGGCCGACCAGGTGCTGGGCCAGCGGCTGGAGGGCGCCCAGAAGTTCGACATCGACGCCACCCCGACCATCATCATCAACGGCCGCAAGGTCCAGGACGCCCGCACCTACGCCGACTATGACCGGTTGCTGAGCCAGGCGGCCGGCAGCTAGGCGCGGGCTTTAGGCCGGGTCATCGGTGCAGTTCGCGCGGCTGCGGCTGGCGGGGTTCAAGTCGTTCGTCGACCCCGCCGACCTGCTGATCGAACCGGGCCTGACCGGCGTGGTCGGGCCCAATGGCTGCGGCAAATCGAACCTCGTCGAGGCGCTGCGCTGGGTGATGGGCGAAAGCTCGGCGCGCCAGATGCGCGGCGCCGAGATGGACGACGTCATCTTCGGCGGCACCGCCGGCCGATCCCAGCGCAACCTGGCCGAAGTCAGCCTGGTCATCGATCCCGAGGGGGCGCCGCCGGCCCAGTTCCCGGAGGCCTCGGAGCTGGAGATCGTGCGCCGCATCGAGCGCGGCGAGGGCTCCAGCTACCGCATCAACGGCCGTGACGTCCGGGCCAAGGACGTCCAGCTGCTGTTCGCCGACGCCGCCACCGGCTCGCACTCGCCGTCGCTGGTCGGCCAGGGCCGGATCAGCGCCCTGATCAACGCCCGGCCCGGCGACCGTCGCGCCATCCTGGAGGACGCCGCCGGCATCGCCGGGCTGCATAGCCGCCGCCACGAGGCCGAGCTGCGCCTGCGCGCCGCCGAGGCCAACCTGACCCGGCTGGACGACGTGCTGCAGACCCTGGACCAGCAGGTCCAAAGCCTGCGCAAGCAGGCCCGGCAGACCGCGCGATACCGGACCTTGAGCGAATCGATCCGCGCGGCCGAGGCCATCGTGCTGGCGGTCGCCTGGGCGGAAGCGGTGGCCGAGCGCGGCCGCGCCGGCCAGCTGCTGCGCGAGGCCGAAGCGGCGGTCGAGGAGAGCATGCGCGCCTCGGCGGCGGCGACCCGCATCCAGGCCGAGCGCGCCGCGGCGCTGCCGCCGCTGCGCGAGCGGCTGGCCGCGGCCAGCGCCGAATTGCAGCGCCTGACCCTGGCCCGCGGTGAGCTGGACGCCGAATCGAAGCGCGTCGCCGAGCAGGCCGCCGCCGTGCGCGCCGCCCAGGTCGAGATCGAGCGCGATCGGGCGCGCGAGCTGGCGCTGGCCGAGGACGCCGCGGGTGCCCTGGAGCGGCTGGCCGAGGAGCGCGCCGAGCTGGCCCTGGCCGCCGAGGGCGAGGCCGCCGATCGCGCGGCCACCGCCGCGGCCCTGGCTGCGGCCGAAGCCGTCACCACCGAGGCCGAGCTGGCGCTGCAGACGGTGTCACTGGCCATCGCCCAGGGCGAGGCCCGGCGCGCCGCCCTGGACCGGCACCGCGCCGAGCTGGAGGCGCGCAAGCAGAAGCTGGCCCGCGAGACCACCGACCTGGGCGCCCAGCGGGCGCGCCTCGCCTCGGATCCGGCGTTGGCGGCCGACCTCGACCAGCTGGCCGAGGCCGTCGCCCAGGCCGATGCCGAGGTCGGCGAGGCGCGCACGGCCATCGAAACGGCGGCGCGGGTGCGGGTCGTCGCCCACGAGGCCGAGCGCGCCGCGGCGCGCGCCG
>CAZEFK010000289.1:0-7431 GCA_964511405.1 uncultured Comamonadaceae bacterium
CTTCCCGACCCCTATCAGCCGTGGTGGCAAGCTCGACACAGTCCCTGTTGATACCGGCGTCGAGCCAACTGGATTCCCGCTTTCGCGGGAATGACGAGCAAAGAACTAGATCGGAATAGCCGATAAAAGACCTGTGAATGCGCTATTCCGCCGGCAGCTCCGGGCGCGGGGCGTGGGGCTGGTTGCGGCGGGCGCGCTCCAGGGCGTCGTCCAGCTCGGCCTGGGTGCACAGCTCCAGCAGCACCGGGTTGCGCGCCTTGATGTTGGGCGTGTTCCAGTGGGTGCGGTCGCGGACCTTGGCGATGGTGTCCTTGGTCGTGCCCAGGAGCTTGGAGATCTGGCTGTCGCTCAGCTCGGGATGGTTCTTGACCAGGTAGGCGACGGCGTCGGGCTTGTCCTGGCGCTTGGTGATCGGCGTATAGCGGGCGCCGCCGCGGGTCTTGACCGGCGGCAGCGGCACTTCGGGCACGTGCAGCTTGAGCCGCGCCGCCGGGTCGCCCTCGCAGCGCTTGATCTCCTCGGCCGTCAGCTGGCTGTTGGCGGTGGGGTCGAGGCCCTGGATGCCCATCGCGACTTCGCCGTCGGCGATCGCCTGCACTTCAAGCGCATGCAGCCCGCAGAAGGCGGCAATCTGCTCGAACGTCAGGCTGGTGTTCTCAACGAGCCACACGGCAGTGGCCTTGGGCATCAGGGGTAGCGCCATCGGTCCTCCAAGCAATGCGCGGCCACGACCGGCCGGAGCGGCTGCGGCGCCTCGCATGGCTGGGATATAGCAGCCGCTGCCGTCAAATCCCATGGCTAATGGGCGGTCAGCACGATCTTCCCGATATGCACGCCAGTTTCCATCAGTTGGTGGGCCGAGGCGGCCTCGGCAAGCGGGAAGGTGGCGTGGATCACCGGGGTCAGCCGGCCGGAGTCGAGATGCCGCCAGACCTGGGCCTTGAGCGCGGCGGCGATCGCCGCCTTGTCGGCGGCACTGCGGGCGCGCAGCGTCGACCCGGTCAGGGTCAGGCGCCGGGTCATCAGCGGCTGCAGGTTGACCTGGACCGTGGCGCCGGCCAGGAACGACAGCTGGACGATGCGGCCCTCGAGTGCGGCGGCCGCGATGTTGCGGCCGACATAGTCGCCGCCGACCATGTCCAGGATGACGTCGACGCCCTTGTGGTCGGTAGCCGCGCGCACCGCCTCGACGAAATCCTCGGTGCGGTAGTTGATCGCCCGCGCCGCCCCCAGGCGCTCGCACATCCGGACCTTCTCGGGCGTGCCGGCCGTCGCGAACACGCGGGCGCCCATCAGCACGCCGAGCTGGATCGCGACGGTGCCGACGCCCGAGGCACCGCCATGGACCAGGAGCGTCTCGCCCGCCTTGAGGCGGCCGCGTTCGACCAGGGCGACATGGCCGGTGAAGAACGCTTCGGGCAGGGCCGCCGCCTGCACCATGTCGAAATTGGACGGCACCGGCAGGCAATGGGCCTCGGGCGCCACGCAATATTCGGCATAGCCGCCGCCCGCCACCAGGGCGCACACGGTGTCGCCGGGATGGAGCGTGCGCACCCCGGCGCCGGCGGCCTGGACCTCGCCCGCCACCTCCAGCCCCAGGATGTCGGTGATGCCGGCCGGCGGCGGATAGCGACCCTCGCGCTGGGCGATGTCGGCGCGGTTGACGCCGGCGGCATGGACCCGGATCAGGACCTCGCCGGGACCGGGTCGCGGCGTCGGCCGCGGCACCAGCCGCAGCATGTCAGGCCCGCCGGGCATGGGCGCCTGCACGGCGAACATCGTCTCGGGCACGGGCGACAGCATGGCATGGCCCCTGGGGATTGCGTGCCGGCGCACTGTAGCGCAAAGCCGGCGGACGCGCTTGCCCCGGGCGGCGTGTCCGCCGATCATGGGCGTCATGGAACCCGACGAGCCGATGCGCAGGCCTGCTCAACTCCGCAACCTGGAGCCCATGGGCATCGCCGAGCTGGAAGCCTATATCGCCGAACTGCAGGCCGAGATCGCGCGCGCCCGTGCCGTGATCGCCGCCAAGCAGGCGCTGCGCGGCGGCGCCGAGGGCCTGTTCAAGATCTGAACGGCCTGGGTAGGGAATAGGTAATATTGATAGATTCTTAGCAGCCGCTGCAGCGAGCCCTGGGGGAACTACGTACATATTTTCACGTCGACCGATGCGATGATCCGCGGGCGTCCGACCTTTGGACGATATTTATTGCCCCATGGGGTGTCGTCTTGCCCATGACGACGAAGAGAATGGCCGAGCGTTGGCTTGGACGCCGCTCCTTGCATCGTATCCTTGACGGTTGGGGACCGATCTCCGTTCAAACTTGGCTTGTCGGGACGATGGCTTTGCTGGCGGTCGCCGCGTTCGGCCTGGCGGTGGTCGTCGTCACGAGCCAAGCGCAGACCGCGCATCGGGCCGCCGCGATGGGCGAGCGGACCACGCTGCTGCGCCTGGCCCTGGTGGCCAAGGAAGCCGCGGTGGTCGAGCGCAGCGCTAGCCGGCCGCCGTCGGCCTCGGATCGCCCCGATCTGGCCGCGGCGCGGGGCCGCACCGATACGGCCCTCGCGGCGCTGATCGACCGCATGAGCACGGCGCCGATGGCGTCGGCGGGGCTTGTGCGGGGCCGCCTGATCGCGGCCCGGACGGCGCTGGGCGATGTGCGCACCGGCATCGATGCGGCCCGGGCCCAGGCCGGCGAATTGGCCGCCGCGGCTGCGGACCGCCTGAGCGAGATCGTCGGTCGCCTCGACGAGGCCGCCGATCACTTGGAAATGGCGGCGGCGGCGGCGTCGGCCGGGCCGATCGCGCGCGGCTATATCGCGGTCGCCGCCCGCTGCGGCGACGTCCAGGACGAGGTCGGCCGGCAGGTGGCCGGGATCACCGCGTCCGGCACCGACCGACGGCCCGATCTGGGCCAACTCGCCGCGCGCGCCGGCTACGCTTGGGACACGTTGCGCGACGCCAAGGCCGTCGCCGCCCGGATTGCCGCGGGCCATGGGTGGACGCCGGCGACGGCGATCGGCCCGATGGTCGACGCCGCGCGGCTTGCCTACGGAGACGACGACTGGACGGAGCGTCCGGATCCGCGCGCGGGAGTCGCTGGCCTTGGCTGAACTCGCTCGAATCCGCGATGGTGCCGTGGCGGAAGCGGAGACGCTGGCCCAGCGCGAACACCGCACGGCACTGAACTCGTTGGCAGTCACGACCGTGGTCGCAGTCCTGGCGTCCGGCTTGGCGGTCTGGGCGATCCTGCGCGTACGGCGGCGGGTTGTTCGGCCGATGGCAGCGTTGACCCGCGCCGTGATGCGTCTGGCCGACCGCGACTACGGTCCGACCGTGGCGCAGCCGGGCGGCGCCGACGAGGTCGGGCGGCCGGCCCTGGCGATCGAGGTGCTCCGTCTGGCGGCGCTGCGCGCGGAGGCGCAGGAGCGTGAGCACAAGGCGCTTGAAGCACAGATGCAGCAAGCCCAGAAGCTGGAAGCGCTCGGCACCCTGGCCGCCGGCATCGCGCACGAAATCAACACGCCGCTGCAGTTCCTCGGCGACACTGTCCGGTTCCTGGCCGACGGCTTCGACGCGCTGGGTCCGGTGTGGGAGACCCAGGCGGCGCTCCTGGCCGCGGCGGCGGACGAGCCGCGCCTGGCCGGCCTCGCGGCCGCCGCCGCGACCGCAGCGGAGACGGCCGACCTCGCGTTCGTCAGGGCCGAGCTGCGGCCCGCGCTGGCCCAGACGCAAGAGGGCGTCGCGCGCATCCGCGAGGTCGTGCGGGCGGTCAAGCGCTTCACGCATCCCGATGCCGGGCAGTGGCAGCCGCTCGACCTGAACCGAGCGGTCGGCCAGGTGCTGACCTTGAGCCGGGGCGAGTGGAAGCATATCGCGACGATCGTCACCGACCTTGCCCCCGGCATGCCGCCGGTGCCGTGCCTGGCCGGCGAGATTAGCCAGGTGCTGCTCAACCTGATCGTCAATGCCGCCCACGCCATCGAGGCCAAGGGCGACGGCATCGGGCGCATCACCATCGCTACCGCCGACCACGGTGAGTGGGTCGAGCTGCGCGTCGCCGACACCGGGACGGGCATGCCGTCCGCGCTGATCGAGAGGATCTACGACCCGTTCTTCACGACCAAGCAGCCCGGCAAGGGCACTGGATTGGGATTGTCCATCTGCCGCCGCATCGTGGTCGACCGGCATGGCGGCACCATCGCGGTCGACTCCTGTCCGGGCGCCGGCACCACCTTCGTCATCCGCCTGCCGCGCCGGCCGGCGGCGAGTTCGGATGGCAGGCGCGAGCTGGCGGCGTAGCGCGGCGCGCTTCGCTGAAATCGCCCGCGTCCGCGCCGCCATGTCCGCCAAGCAAACGCTGCACGGCGGCGCTGAGAGCCTGTTCAAGGTCTGAGCACCAAGACACCGGCAATATTTATCGCGGGTTAACCGTAGCGCGCCGGGCCGGGCCGGGTCTGCTGCAGCGCTGCTTGTAATTCTTTTTTTATAGTTTTGTGGCATGTTGGTATAAGAATATTTGAGAGGGCGACGATGCTCCTGCGCGGGCGCCTATTGCTGCGGCATGCCTTCAGCTGCCGCGCGTCGATCTCGGTCCAGGCATGGCTGGTCGGGACCATGGCACTTCTGGCCGGCACCGCGGTCGTCCTGGCATTGGCGATCGTCTTGAGCCAGCGGCAGACGGCGCGCCACGCCGAGGCGACCGGCCAGCGCACCGAGCTGCTCCGCCTGGCGCTGGCGGCGAAGGAGGTTCTGGCGGCAGAAGGCAGCGCCTATCGGGCGCTGGCCAACGGCGCCCATGCCGATGCCGCCGAGGGACGGGCCGCCCGGGCGTGCACCGACGCCACCCTGGCGATGCTGACCGCGCGGGCCGCGACGGCGCCGCTCAAGTCGGCAGCGATGCTGCGCGAGCGCCTGGTCGGGGCAAGCACCGCGCTTGGCGAGGTACGCGCCGGGATCGACGCGGCGCTCGGACAGCCGCTCGCCGCGGCGGCGATCGATCGGCTGCGCGAGGTTATCGAGCGCGTCGACCAGGTCGCCGATCAGGTGGAGGTGGTGACGGCGACCGCCACCGACCCGCTGCTGCGCAGCTATATCGTCATCGTCGCCCGCGCCAGCGATGTGCAGGATGCGCTGGGCCGCCTGGAGGCCGGCATGGCCCAGGCTGGCGGTGACCGCCGCCTGAACCCGGCACCGGACCTGGGCCGGCTGCAGGGGCGGCTCGATCTCGCCTGGGAAAACCTGGCCGCCGCCGAGGCGGTAGCGGAACGAGTGGCGACGTTTCACGACGTGTCGGCCGTCGGCGCCCTCGGCGCGGCAATCTCGGCAGCGCGGCGGAGCTACGGCGCCGACCAGTCGTCAACCCTCTTGGGGCAGGGAGCGCAGCAGGCGCTGGCCCGCATCCGTGATCAGGCGGCCGCCGAGGTGCAGGCGCTGGCCCGCGCCGAACGCCGGGCCGCGCTCGGGACGCTGGCGATCCTGGCTGCGATCGCGACCCTGGCAACCGCCATTGCGGCCTGGGCGATCCTGCGGGTGCGCGGGCGGATCATCAAGCCGATGACCACCGTGACCCGTGCCGTGATGCGCTTGGCCGACGGCACCTTCGAACCGGCGGTTCCGATCGTGTGCAGCGTCGACGAAGTCGGGCGGCTGGCCCAGGCGGTCGAAGCGCTGCGCCGTGCGGCGCTGCGCGCTGATGCGATCGAGCGCGAGCATCGGGCGCTGGAAGCTCAGATGCACCAGGCGCAGAAATTCGAGGCCCTCGGCACCCTGGCGGCCGGCATCACGCACGAGATCAACAGTCCGCTGCAATACCTGAACGACACCGTGGTGTTCCTGAAGGACGGGTTCGCGGCGCTGGGCCCGGTGCTCGACCGCCAGGCCGAACTGGTGGCGGCCGCCGCCGGCGACCCGCGCCTGGCTGCCGCCGCGGCCGCGGCGACAGCGGCGGCCGACGAGGCAGACCTGGAGTTCGTCAGGGCCGAGCTGGCGGGGGCGCTGGCCCAGGCCCAGGAGGGCGTCCACCGTATCCGTGACGTCGTCCAGGCGGTCAAGCGCTTCGCCCATCCCGATACCGGCGAGCTGCGGCCGCTGGACCTCAACCTGGCGATCAATCAGGCTGTCACCTTGAGCCGCGGCGAGTGGAAGCATGTGGCGACCGTGACCACCGACCTGGCCCCGGACATGCCGCCGGTGCCGTGCCTGGCCGGCGAGCTGAGCCAGGTCATGCTCAACCTGATCGTCAACGCCGCCCACGCCATCGAGGCCAAGGGCGCCGGCATCGGGCACATCGCCATCGCCACCGCCGATCAGGGCGACTGGGTCGAGCTCAGCATCGCCGACACCGGCACCGGGATTCCGCCTGATCTGCTCGACCGGATCTACGATCCGTTCTTCACCACCAAGGAGCCGGGCAAGGGCACCGGGCAGGGCCTCGCGATCTGCCGGCGCATCGTGGTCGACCGGCATGGCGGCACCATCCAGGTCGACTCGCGGCCGGGCGCCGGCGCCACCTTCGTCATCCGCCTGCCGCGCCGGCCAACGGCCGACGCCGGCGCGCGCGAGCTGGCGGCGTAGGCGTCGTCCGTTCCGTGAGCGATCAGCTCGCGAGCTTGCGCTCGCGCAGGAAGTGGAAGAACTCCACGCCTTCGCGCAGGCGGCGCTTCATCATCTCCGGGCTGCGCACCATTTCGCCGACCAGCGAGGCGATCTTGCCCGAGCGGAAATAGAACTTCTTGTAGAACGACTCGACCGAGTGGAAGATCTCGGTGTGGCTCAAGTGCGGATAGTGCAAGGGCGCGATCTGCACGCCGTGGTCGTCGACCAGCTCGGCATGGGCGGCATCCAGCCAGCCGTTCTCGACCGCCTGGCGGTGAAGGTAGGTGCCGGGATAGGGCGCGGCCAGCGACACCTGGATGGTGTGCGGGTTGATCTCGGTCGCGAAGCGGATCGTCTCCTGGATCGTCTCCTTGGTCTCGCCCGGCAGGCCCAGGATGAAGGTGCCGTGGATGGTGACGCCCAGCTCGTGGCAGTCCTTGGTGAACCGCTTGGCGATGTCGATCCGCATGCCCTTCTTGATGTTGTTCAGGATCTGCTGGTTGCCGCTCTCATAGCCGACCAGCAGCAGGCGCAAGCCGTTGTCCTTCAGCACCTTCAGGGTCTCGCGCGGGACGTTGGCCTTGGCGTTGCAGGACCAGGTGACGCCCATCTTGCCGAGCTCCCTGGCGATCGCCTCGGCGCGCGGCAGGTTGTCGGTGAAGGTGTCGTCGTCGAAGAAGAACTCCTTCACCTGCGGGAAGGCCTGCTTGGCGTAGCGGATCTCCTCGGCGACATGCTCGGGGCTGCGCACCCGGTACCGGTGCCCGCCGACCGTCTGCGGCCACAGGCAGAAGGTGCATTTCGACCGGCAGCCGCGCCCGGTGTAGAGCGAG
>CAZEFK010000290.1:0-7350 GCA_964511405.1 uncultured Comamonadaceae bacterium
GTCTGGCCGGCGATGTCGGTGATCAAGCGCACGACCTGACCGACGCGGCCGGCGCTCTCGGCCAGCGACCGGACCGTCCGGCCGGTCTCCTCGGACTCGGCTATCGCTTGGCCGGCGATGCTGCGCGACCGCGTCACCTGCTCGCCGATCTCGCGGATGGAGGCCGCCAGCTCTTCGGTAGCCGTGGCGACGGTCTGCACATTGGCCGAGGCATGCTCGGCCGCCGCGGCCACGGTGCTCGACTGCCCATGGGTCTGGTCGGCGGCCGCGGCCATGGACTGGGCGGTCGTGCGCAACTCGGCCGCTGATGCGGCCAAGGTCTCGATCAGGCTGCCCACCTTGGCGCGAAACGCGTCGGCCAGTCGGGCCAGGGCGGCCTTGCGCTCGGCCTCGGCCTGCTGCGTCTGCGCCGCCTGCGCGGCTTCCAGCCGCCGCATTTCAGCGGCGTTGTCCTTGAACACCTGCAATGCCTGGGCAAGCCCGCCGACTTCGTCGCGGCGCTCGGTTCCGACAACCGCAACCGCCAGATCGCCGGCGGCGAGCCCGCGCATGGCTGCGGTCATAGCCTGCAGCGGCCGGGCGACGCTGCGCACCAACGCCAGGCCGCCGGCCAGGGCGAGCGCCAGCGCGCCCGCGAGCATCGCCACGAGCGTCCACCGGCCTGAGCCGTACAGCGCGCGCGCTTGGTCGGCATCGGCGTGCGTCCCCGCGACATTGAAATCGAAATCCTTGACCAGCGCCGAGACCGCGGCCTCGCCGCCGCGGCCGGCCTGCTGATAGACCGCCAGTGCCTGATCGGGCCGACCGGCCTTCAGCAGCGGAATCGTGGCCGCCACGGTAGCGAGATAGGAGCCCTCCGCATGCTTGAACTCGTCATAGAGCGCCTTCTCGTCGGCCGACGATATGGTCGGAACATAGGCTTGGTCGTTGCGCTCGATCGTGGCGGTGAGCGCCGCCACCCCGGCCTCGAGCTTGGCGATCCCCTCGGCGTCGGGCCGTGTGGCCAAAGCGCGCCACATTTCGATCCGCAAGTCCTGGATCGCCCCCTTCATCGGATCGATGTAGACCAACGACTCGACGTAGTTGTCGACCATGTCGGCCGCAATCGCATTGAACGCGCCAAATTTATCGATCGCCACACCGCCGATCGCGGCCAGCACAACAAGCAGGATAAGGACTATCGAGCCAATCTTGAGCCGAATGGCTAAATTGTTCCACGTCGACATTCTATCTTCCCCTTGTCTTTCTCGACGATCCGCAAGTTCGTCATGTCGACGAATTCACATGTTTTGCACCTGCATCAAATCAGGCTTGGTCGCGATCAGCTATCGGAAATGCGAATCTTCGTTGCGTTATCCGCAACCGGCATGCGTGGGCCACTCCAGCGCGCTAAGGTGGCGCCGAACCACCTGCCGACGAGATGCCAATGAGTTTCGCCCACGCCATGGTCCTGGTCGCAGCCCTGCTGCCCTATGTGACGGTGGCCCTCGCCAAGGCCGGCGCCCGCGGCTACGACAACGCCGAACCGCGCGTATCAGAGGCCAGGCTCACCGGCTGGCGCGCCCGCGCCAACGCCGCCCACGCCAATCATTTCGAAGCCTTCGCACCGTTCGCGGCGGCGGTGATCCTGGCCGAGTCCGGCCACGCCGCGCCGGCCACCATCGGCTGGCTGGCCGGGGCCTTCATCCTGCTGCGCATCGCCTATGTCGCGGCCTACCTGACCAACCGGGCGACCCTGCGCTCGACCCTCTGGGGGCTGGCCTTCGCCTGCGTGCTGGCGCTGTTCGGACTGGGGATCTAGCCCCCATGACCCTCCTGCCCGGCTTCGTCCGCCGCCGGATCGATGCCGGCGGCATCGCGATCCAGACCGCCGTCGCCGGCCGCGGCCCGGCCGTGCTGCTGCTGCACGGCCATCCGCAGACCCTGGTGACCTGGCACCGCGTCGCGCCGCGCCTGGTCGACGCGGGCTTCACGGTGGTCTGCGCCGACTTGCGCGGCTACGGCGACTCCGACAAGCCAGCCGGCGGCGCGGCCCATATCGCCTATTCCAAGCGCGCGATGGCGGCGGACCAGGTGGCCGTGATGCGCACCCTGGGTTTCGAGCGCTTCGCGGTGATCGGGCACGACCGCGGCGGCCGGGTCGCCCATCGGATGGCGCTGGACCATCCGGCGGCCATTGAACGGATCGCCGTGCTGGACATCGCGCCGACCGCGACCATGTACGCCCGCACCGACCAGGCGTTCGCGACCCGTTATTTCTGGTGGTTCTTCCTGATCCAGCCCTATGATCTGCCGGAGCGGCTGATCGCGGGCGATCCCGAATTCTTCCTGCGCCGGCACCTCGATGCCCAAGTCAAGACGCCGGAGGCCATCGCGCCCGAGGTATTCCAGGAATATCGGCGCTGCTACCTCGATCCGGCGACCCGTCATGCCATTTGCGAGGACTACCGCGCCGCCGCCGGCATCGACCTGGAGCATGACGCCGCCGACGCCGACCGCCGGGTGGTCGCCCCACTGCTGGCGCTGTGGGGGGCAAAGGGCACCGTCGGCGCGCTCTACGACGTGCTGGAGACCTGGCGCGACAAGGCAGTGGACGTGCGCGGCCGGGCGCTTGATTGCGGCCACCTGCTGCAGGAGGAAGCCCCCGACGAGACAACGGCCGAGCTGCTGGCCTTCCTCGGCTGATCCCGCGCCGCGCGCCGTCCGCGCCGGATCAGCCGGCCGGCTGCGCCAGCCTTGCGATCGCATCAGCGGTCTCGACCACGGCTTCCGCGCCGGCCTCGACCAGCTCGGCGATGGGATGGTAGCCCCAGGCGACGCCGATGCCGCGCACGCCGGCCGCCCCCGCCATCAGCATGTCGAAGCTGGTGTCGCCGATCATCAGCGCCGCCGTCGGCGGCAGTCCGGTCTCGGCCAGCGCCGCCTGCAGCATCGCCGGATCAGGCTTGCCGGGATGGCAGTCGCCGGTCTGAAGCGTCTCGAACAGCGGCAGCAGGCCGTGCCGGCCCAGGGTCGCCTCCAGTCCCGGCCGGCCCTTGCCGGTGGCGATGCCGAGGCGGATGCCGGCCTGCCGCAGCGCCTCCAGCAGGTCGCCGATGCCGTCGAACAGCGGCTCGTCGCAGCGATGGCGGCCACCGCGGAAAGCGGTGCGGTAGCCTTCGACCAGGCCTTCGCAGATCGCCGGATCCAAGTCCGGGGCCAGGCGGCCGATCCCCTCGACCAGCGGCAGGCCGACGATGCGGCGGGTTGCGTCGAGGGTCGGCGGCGCCAGGCCGGCGGCGACGAATGCCGCGCCCAGGCAGGCGGCGATGGTGTGCTGGCTGTCGACCAGAGTGCCGTCGACGTCGAACACCACCAATTGGATCATTGCCCGAATCCCAGATAGCGGAAGGTCTCGGCCATGTGCGCCGGCAGCTCGGCCGCGACCTCCAGGATGCCCTTGCGCGGATGCGGCAGCCGGATCCGCCGGGCGTGGAGATGCAGTTGCCGGGGCAGATCGGCGCCGGGCAGGGCCGCGCCCGGGCCGCCATATTTGCCGTCGCCCAGGATCGGGCAGCCGATCGCCGCGCAATGGACGCGCAGTTGGTGGGTGCGTCCGGTCTCGGGCTGGAGGCTGAGCCAGGCCGCCCGCTTGTGCGCCACCTCGACCGTCTCGTAGCGGGTCACCGCCGCCCGGCCGTCGTCGGGATTGCCTTCGACGCCGCGCGCGCCCTTGGACAGGGCCAGCTCGATGGTGCCGCGGCGCGGCTGCGGCACGCCGACCACCACGGCCCAATAGGTCTTCTCGGCATCCTTGCCCTTGAACGACGCCGCCAGGCGGCTGGCGGCCAGCGCCGTGCGCGCCAGCAGCAGCACGCCCGAGGTGTCGCGGTCGAGCCGATGGACCAGGCGCGGCCGCTCGGCGGCGCCCAGCCGCAGGGCGTCCAGCAGGCCGTCGAGATGCCGGGTGGTGCCGGTGCCGCCCTGGACCGCCAGGCCCGCCGGCTTGGCGATCGCCAGCACGTCGTCGTCCTGGTGGATAACCAGCGACTGGAGCCAGGCGGCATCGCGCGCCGAGACCGGCGGCGGGCCCGCAGGTTCGGGCGCCGCGTCGGGATGGGTGACCTGCGGCGGCAGGCGGATCGCCTGGCCCGGCGCCAGCCGGTCCGCGGCCGCGGCGCGCTTGCCGTCGACCCGGACCTGGCCGGTGCGCAGCAGCTTCTCCAGCCGACCGTGGCCGAGCGCCGGGAAATGGCGCTTGAACCAGCGGTCGAGGCGGATATCGGCCTCATCAGGCGCGACGGTGCGGGTCTCGATCATTCCGTCGTCCCGCGCTTGTCGCGCTGGCGCTGCAGCCAATCCAGGCGCTTGGCGACCTCGCGCTCGTAGCCGCGCTCCGGCGGCTCGTAGAAGCGGCGGCGGGCCATGCCGTCGGGGAAATGGTTCTGGCCGGCAAAGCCGTCCGCATGGTCGTGGTCGTAGGCATAACCGGCGCCGTAGCCGAGATCGCGCATCAGGCGCGTCGGGGCGTTGACACTGTGCGCCGGGGGCGTCAGCGAGCCGGTCTCGCGCGCCGCCTGCCCGGCCGCCGCGAAGGCCGCATAGGCGGCGTTGGACTTGGGCGCGGTCGCGAGATACAGCACCGCCTCGGCGATGGCCAGTTCGCCCTCCGGGCTGCCCAGCCGCTCATAGGCCTGCCAGGCCGCGAGCGCCACAGCGGTGGCCTGCGGGTCGGCCAGGCCGATGTCCTCGACCGCCATGCGCAGCACCCGGCGCGCGATGTAGTGCGGGTCCTCGCCGCCCACCAGCATGCGCTGCAGCCAGTAGAGGGCGGCATCGGCATCCGAGCCGCGCACGCTCTTATGCAGCGCCGAGATCAGGTTGTAGTGCTCTTCGCGGTCCTTGTCGTAGACCGGGGCGCGGCGCTGCAGCACGGCGAGCAGGCCGGCGGTGTCGAGAGGCTCGGGCGGCGCCAGCGCGGCCGCCGCCTCGACCAGGTTCAGCACATAGCGGCCGTCGCCGTCGGCCAGCGCCAGCAGCGCCTCGCGGGCTTCGGGCTGGAGCGGCAGCGTCTTGCCCAGCAGCGCCTCGGCGCGGTCGACCAAGGTCAGCAGCGCGGCCGAGTCGAGACGCTTCAGCACGAAGACCCGCACGCGGCTGAGCAGCGCGGCGTTCAGCTCGAAGGACGGGTTCTCGGTGGTGGCGCCCACCAGCACCACGGTGCCGTCCTCGACATAGGGCAGGAAGCTGTCCTGCTGGGCGCGGTTGAAGCGATGCACCTCGTCGACGAACAGCAGCGTGCCGCGGCCAGCGGCGCGGCGCTCGCGCGCCTGCTCGAAGACCCGCCGCAGGTCGGCGACGCCCGAGAACACCGCCGACAGCGGCTCGAAGTCGAGATCGCTGGCCTGAGCCAGGGCGCGGGCAATGGTGGTCTTGCCGCAGCCCGGCGGCCCCCACAGCACCATCGAGGTCAGCCGCCCCGACGCCACCATGCGGCCGATCGGGCCGGCCGGCCCGAGCAAATGGTCCTGGCCGACGATCTGGTCCAGCCCCTGCGGGCGCAGCCGGTCGGCCAGCGGCCGCGGCGCCAGCTCGGCGAACAGACCCGGCTCGGCCACGGGCCGGGCGCGCTTCATCCCGTCACCGTCACCGCCAGGGTGTCGGCGCCGCGCTTGACCACGATCCGCCAAACCCGGCCCGGCAGTGGCGCCACCCCCGTCAGCTGGCCCACCGCTGCGATGTCACGGTCATTGATGCGGGCAACGATGTCGCCGGGCTTGAGGCCGAGGCGCGCCGCCGGCGAGTCGGCTCGCACCTCGGTGACCACCACGCCTTTCAGGTTGACGTCCAGGCCCAGCTCGTCCGCCACCGCCGGCGACAGGTTGGCTGCGGTGGCGCCGGCCAGCGGACCGCTCTCCAGGAGCGTGCTGCTGCGGGGCGGCGTCTCGGGCGGCACGACCAGGGCCACGGGCAGGTCGAGGGTCCGGCCGTCGCGCATCACGGTGACGGTCACGGTCTTGCCGACCGGTTGGGTGGCGACGCGGAAACGCAGGGATTCCGGATCGTCGACGGTGCGGCCGTCGATGTCGGTGAGCACGTCGCCGCGCTTGAGTCCGGCCTTGTCGGCCGGGCCGGTGGGGAACAGCCGGTCGAGGATGACCCCGCGCGGCCGGTCCATGCCCAGCGACGCCGCCATCTCGGCGGTCACCGTCTGGCCGGACGCGCCCAACCAGGGCCGGACGATGCGCCCGGTGGCCGAGGCATTCTCGATCACCGTGCGCACCATGTTGGACGGGATCGCGAAGCCGATGCCGATCGAGCCGCCGCTCCGGCTGTAGATCGCGGTGTTCACGCCGGCGAGCTTGCCGTCCAGGGTGACCAGGGCGCCGCCCGAGTTGCCGGGATTGATCGCGGCATCGGTCTGGATGAAGAAGCCGTAGTCGTTGATGCCACGGGCGGTGCGCGCCAGCGCCGAGACGATGCCCGAGGTCACGGTCTGGCCGACACCGAAGGGATTGCCGATCGCCAGCACCAGGTCGCCGACCTCCAGGTCGTCGCTGTCGCGCAGATCCAGGGAGGGCAGCGGATCCCGGCCGGCGTCGATCTTCAGCACCGCAAGGTCGGTCTTGTCGTCCGAGCGCAGGAGCTTGGCGTCGAACTCCCGCCGGTCGGCCAGCACCACCCGGATCTCGTCGGCGTCCTTGATGACATGGTGGTTGGTCACGATCAGGCCGTCGGGCCGCACGATCACGCCCGAGCCCAGGCTGTTCTGGATGCGATCCTGAGGCACGCCGAAGGGCGAGCGGTCGCCGAAGAACTGGCGGAACATCGGATCGGCGAACAAGCCCTGGGCGCGCACGGCGCGCTTGGCGAAGATGTTGACCACCGCCGGCTGCGTGCGGTGGACCACCGGGGCAAAGCTGAGCTGGATCTGCTCGCGGCTGTCCGGCGCCGCCTTGGTCGCGGCGATGGCTTCAGGCGCGGCGACAGCCAGGGCCAGGGCAAGGACAAGAGGGAAGCGAGGCATGGGACGGGTCTCCGGCGCTGCACGGCTACCGCGCCGAGCGCGAAAACGCAACGGCGGCGGGGCGCTGCACGGCGGTCGCCCGATGCGGCGCGACGCCTACGGGTCGCCGAAGACGTCGTCCGGGGTCTTGGCGTCGAGCAGGCGCTCGGCCCAGCGGTCGAGCTGCACCGGGTCGGCCTCGCGCACCCGCGGCTCGAACGGCTCGACCGCGGGGCCGAAGCGCCGATGCAGCAACCGCAGCAGCAGCTCGGCCTTGCCCTCGGCCCGGCCTTCTGCTTTGCCTTCTGCCCGGCCCTCAGCCTTGCCCTCGGCCCGGCCTTCGGCTTTCCACTGCTGTATCCAGC
>CAZEFK010000291.1:0-7321 GCA_964511405.1 uncultured Comamonadaceae bacterium
ATGCCCTGGGGCGCCAGCTCGCGCGCCAGGCTCTGGGCCAGGCCGCGCAGCGCGAACTTGCCCATGGCGAAGGGCGACGAGCGGGCATAGCCCTTGACGCTGGCCGAGGCGCCGGTCAGCAGGATGGCGCCGTGGCCCTTGGGCAGCATCCGCCGGGCCGCCTGCTGCGCCACCAGGAAGCCGCCGAAGGCGCTGACCGCGATGGTGCGCTCGACCTCCTTGGGGTCGAGCTCCAGGATCGGGCCGCGCACCCGGCCGCTGGCGTTGTAGACGACCACGTCGGGATCGCCGAGGTCGGCCGCGACCCGGTCGAACAGCGCCGCCACCTGCTCCGGCACCGACGCGTCGGCGCTGTAGGTGCGGGCGCCGATCTCGGCGGCCAACGGCCCCAGCTTGTCGGCGTTGCGGGCCGCCAGCGCCACGGCCAGGCCGTCGGCGGCGAGGCGGCGGGCGAGCGCCGCGCTGAGGCCGTCGCCGACGCCGACGATCAGGGCACGGGAGTAGCGGGGACTGGCCATGGCGCAAGCCTCAATGGACGGAGGGCGGGAAGAACAGCAGCGCGCGCAGCTCGATGCTCTCGCGCGGCGGCGCGCCGGACGGGGTGGTCGGATCCTGGAACGAGGTGTGCGGCGCGAACCGCGCCTTGGTCCGGTCCGAGTCGTAGCACTTGATCAGCAGCACTTCGTCGGCCTGCATCGCCGGCACGTAGTACCAGCGCTGCTCGGCGTTGTAGGCGACGGCATAGGTCTCGCCGACGCGGTCGCGATAGATCAGGGCCGAGGGCACCAGGTCGATCGGGTCGACGCTGGCGGCGTCGCACAGCGCCAGCGGCTGGTCCAGCAGCGGCGCCCGGATCGGCCGCCAGACATTGACGATCGCGACGCGGTGGCGCAGCAGCGCCTCGGCCTCCTGGGGCAGCAGGTCGCGCACCCGCTGCGGGCCGGAGCGCTCGGTCTGGTCGACATGGACGCGCCGGGCCGGCTGGCGCGGCGCGCCGGGCGTGCGGTCGCGCACCCCGGTCAGGCGCCGGCGCAGGGTGTGGTCGAAGACCAGGACGCGTCCGGCGCCGGTCGCCGCCTTCAGCAGCTGCTCGGCCTCGGGGTAGTAGAGATGCCGGATCTGGGCGTCATCCCAGAAGTCGGTGACGGCGCTCCGATGCCGGACCAGCTGGAAGCCCTCGCGGTCGAGGCCGATGCGATCGGCCGCGGGCCGCGCGTTGCGGATGGCGACCGGCCGGGGCACGTAGTCGCTGTCGGAGGTCCTGGTGCCCGGCGGCGGCTCGTAAGCGTACGACACCGGCCGTTCGCCGGTGCGCACCAGAAATTCCAATGTCGCCTCGACCTGGTCGACGGACGGTGCAGTGATCGTGTCCATCCTAGGGCTCCTGTTCCGAGTTCTTTCCTAGCTATGGTCGGACCTCGGAAATACAAGGCGGCGCATATCCTGAGAAATATTTATGCGCCGGCCTGAGAAATTCTAACGTGATGGCCTGGGGCATTCCGGCGGGCGCATCTCACCCGGCCGCCGCCATGCGTGCCCGCGCCGGCGGCACCGGGCGGGCGCGCTGGTTGTAGAGCAGCTTGTTGCGGCGCTCCTGCTCGTCCGGTGTGATGGCGGCGGGATCGGGCGGCAGGTCGGCGCCCACCTTCAGGCCGCGCTGGACCGCGGGCCGGGCGCCGAGCTCCTCGAACCAGCGCCGGAAATAGGGGAACTCGGCGATGTCCTGGCCCTGGCCCTGCCAGTTGACGGTCCAGGGATAGCAGATCATGTCGGCGATCGTGTATTCGGACCCGGCGAGATAAGGCACTTCGGCCAGGCGGTTGTTGAGCACGCCGTACAGGCGGTTGGCCTCGTCGGTGAAGCGGCGCACGGCGTAGGACTGGTCACCGCGGCTGTCGCCCAGGCGCCGGAAATGGCCGCACTCGCCGAGCTTCGGGCCTTGGTTGGCCATCTGCCAGATCACCCATTGGGTCACCTGGTACTTGGTCGGCATCTGCTGGGGCCAGAAGCGGCCATATTTCTCGGCAAGGTACATCAAGATCGCGCCCGACTCGAACAGCGCCACCGGTTCGCCGCCGCCGGCCGGGTCACGGTCGACCAGCACCGGCATGCGGTGGTTGGGGTTCATCGCCAGGAACGCGTCGGTGAACTGGTCGCCGCGGCCGATGTCGCACGGCACGATGCGATAGGGCACCCCCAGCTCCTCCAGCAGGATCGTGACCTTCTTGCCGTTCGGGGTCGGCCAGTAATGCAGGTCCAGCATCGCAAGGCTCCTCAGGGGAAGAATCGATTGGCGGGGCGGGGCAGGCCCAGATGCTCGCGCAGGGTCCGGCCCTCATAGCCGCGGCGGAACAGGCCGCGGCGCTGCAGCTCGGGCACCACCAGGCGGACGAAGTCGTCCAGGCCGGCCGGCACCGTCGGGAACATCACGTTGAAGCCGTCGCAGGCGTCGGCTTCCAGCCAGGCCTGCATCTGATCGGCGACGTCGGCCGCCGTGCCGATCATCTCCAGCCCGCCATAGGCGCCGACCCGCTGCGCCAGCGCCCGCACCGTCAGCTGTTCGCGGGCGGCGAGGTCGATCAGGCTCTGGCGCGCGGTTTTGCTGTCGTTGGTGTCGGGGATGGGCGGCAGCGGCGCGTCGAGGTCGAAGCCCGAGGCGTCGACGCCGAGGCGCATCGACAGGTTGGGCAGGCCGCTGTCGGGATGGACCAGGCTGTCGAGCAGGGCCTTCCGGTCGCGCGCTTCCTGGGCGGTGGGTGCGACATGGACCATGGCGCCGGGCAGGATCTTCATGTGCTGGGGATTGCGCCCGGCGCGGACCATGCGGTCGCGGATGTCGGCCGCGAAGCGCCGGCCGTCCTCGATGGTGCGCGCGCTGGCGAAGATGACCTCGGCGGTCTCGGCGGCGACCTGGCGGCCGGCATCCGAGGCGCCGGCCTGCACGATCACCGGCCAGCCCTGGACGGGGCGGGCGACGTTGAGGGGCCCGCGCACCGAGAAATGCTCGCCCTTGTGGTCGAGGACATGCAGGCGCGCCGGGTCGAAGAACAGGGCGCCGTCGACGTCATGGACGAAGGCGTCGTCGGCCCAGCTGTCCCACAGGCCGGTGACCACGTCGAAGAACTCGCGGCCGCGGGCATAGCGCTCGCCATGCTCGAGCGCGGCGTCGAGCCCGAAATTGAGGGCGGCGTCGGGATTGGCGGTGGTCACCAGGTTCCAGCCGGCGCGGCCGTTGCTGATATGGTCCAGCGAGGCGAACTTCCGGGCGACGTGATAGGGTTCGTTGTAGGTGGTCGAGGCCGTCGCGATCAGCCCCAGCCGCTCGGTCACCACGGCCAGCGCCGGCAGCAGGGTCAGGGGATCGAAGGAGGTGACGGTGGCGCTGCGCTTCAGCGCCGACATCGGCATGTTCAGCAGCGCCAGATGGTCGGCCATGAAGAAGGCGTCGAAGCAGCCCTCCTCCAGGGTTCGGGCGAAGCGGGCCAGGTGCTGGAAATTGAAGTTGGCGTCGGGCGCGGCGCCGGGATAGCGCCACCAGGCAGTGTGGAGGCTGACCGGGCGCATGAAGGCGCCCAGATGCAGTCGGCGGGTCATCGCACGCTCCTCAATATGGCCGGTCGTCTTGCCGGATCGCCGGCGCGCCCCTGCGGACGGCCGGTGCGGTCAGGCCGCGATGGCCGTGAACACCACGTCATGGAAGTGTCGGAAGGCGGCGCCGTCCTTGTCGACCCGGGCGCGCAGCACCGTGCCCTGCCAGGCGTTGACCAGGAACGCCGCCAAGGCCGCGGCGTCGAGATCGGCGCGCACCTGGCCCGCGCACTGGCCGTCGCGCAGGCAGGTCTCGACGGCACGGCTCCAGCCCGCGAACACCGACGACAGCCGGTCGCACACCAGCCGGCTCTGGTCCGACAGCTCGGCGCTCAAATTGCCGATCAGGCAGCCGGCGGCGTAGCCGCGTCCGGCCAGCCCGGCCGCCATGGTGTCGAAATAGCGCCGCAGCCGGTCCAGCGCCGGCACGTCCTGGTCGCTCAGGCCGCGCAGCGCGGCGCAGGCCCGGTCCTGCCAGTAGCGGTCGAGCGCCGCCGCACCCAGCGCTTCCTTGCTGTCGAAATGGTTGTAGAACGAGCCCTTGGGCACGCCGGCAGCATCGGTGATGTCCTGCACGCCGCAGCCATTGAAGCCGTGGGCATGGAGCATCTTGACGGCGGCATCGAGCAGCTTGTCGCGCGCGCTGGGCCTGGGCATGAGGTGAATATGACCGTTCGTCTTAACTCGGTCAAGGGCCCGCTTGCAGCCCGCCTGGCGCCGGTGGAGGATGCGGCGCGGACCGGCGGAGGACATCGCATGCTGACCCTGTATTTTGCCCCGGGCACCTGCTCGCTGGCGACCCAGATCGCCTTGGCAGACGCCGGCGCGGCCTATCGGCCGGTCAAGGTCGACTTCAAGGCCGGGGCGCAGCGCGAGCCGGCCTACTTGGCGATCAACCCGAAGGGTCGGGTGCCGGCGCTGGCGACCGAGCGCGGCGTCCTGACCGAGACGCCGGCGCTGCTGCTGTTCGTCGCCCAGTCCTTCCCGGCCGCCGGCCTGGCGCCGCTGGACGACCCGTTCGCCTTGGCCGAGGTGCAGGCGTTCAACAGCTATCTGTGCGCGACGGTGCATGTCGCGCATGCCCACAAGCTGCGCGGCTATCGGTGGGTCGACGACCCGGCGGCCATCGAAGCGATGCGCCGCAAGGTGCCGGAGACGGTGGGGCAGTGCTTCCAGCTCATCGAGGACCGGATGCTGCGCGGGCCCTGGGTGATGGGCGAGCGCTACACGATCTGCGACGCCTACCTGTACACGCTGGCGACCTGGCTGGAGGGCGACGGCGTCGACATCGGCCGGCTGCCCGCGGTCAAGGCGCACCGCGACCGGATGGCCGAGCGGCCGGCGGTGGCGCAGGCGCGGGCGGTCGAGCGCGGCGAGGCGGGCTGATCACCCCGGCATCGCGTCGCCCTTGGCGGGAGCCGGGGCCGGTGGCCCGGCCGGGGACCAGGGCGCGCCGAGCCGGTCCAGGACCCGGGCGGCCGCGTCGAGCGCCTGGCCGAAATCGGCGGGCAGCCGGTGCAGGTCGACATAGCGGGGCTGGTCGCGCAGCATGGCATGCACGGCCCAGGAGGTGATCAGCGTGCCGTCGGCGGCGAAGCTGGCCGCGGCGGGGACCTTGAAGGTCGACCAGGGCGGGGTCAGCCGGGTCAGCAGCCGGCCGTCGGCGGCATGGAGGTCGACCGCCGGCATGTCCTGGCGGATCACGGCGATGCGGTCGCCGTGGGGCGACGCGGTCACGCTCAGCACCACGCCCTGGGCCGGCTGCCCCGGCCAGGCGCTGGCGCGAAACGCGTGGGCGAAGGGCGACGGCACCGACCAGCGCCGGCTGCCGTCCGGCGTCCAGCCCTCGAGCCCGCCATCGGCGGCGCCGGCCACCAGCAGGTCGCCGGACCAGGCCAGGGCCGTCGCCGGGCTCGGCCGCCCGGACAGGGACCGCACCGTGCCGCCGTCCAAATCGACCAGGGCCAGCCCGGTTCCGGCCGTGACGACGGCCGCCCAACGGCCTTGCGCGTCGAGCGCCAGAGGGGCGTCGGCGGCGCCGGGCAGCGGCACCGAGCTCACGATCCGGCCGCCGGCCGGGTCGATCCGGTAGGCCGCCGCACCGGCCGCAACGACCAGGACGGTGCCTGGCGTCGCCACCGCGCGGATCGCCTCCAGCGGCAGGCTCCAGAGCGGGGTGCCGGTCGCGGGGTCGAGCCGGCTGAACCGCGCCGGTTCGCGCAGGAAGACGCTGCCATCGGCGGCCAGGTCCAGGCCGAGCCCCGGGCGCGGGGGCATCACCGCGGCCAGCCGATCGCTGGCCCAGCGATAGAGCGCCACCTGGCCGAGCTTGGGCGCGGCCGCGGCGACCAGCGCGCCGGCGCTGCCGGTCAGCCGCCAGTCCGGCCCGAACGGCGCCACCGTGCTGTCCGTGCCGTTCGGGTCGAGGGCCAGGACCCCCGCGCGGTCGCCGACCAGGATCCGCCCGTCGCCCAGGACCAGGGCCGCGCCGGCATTGAAGCGGCCCGCCAGCCGCTCGAACGGGTGATCGCCGCCCAGGAGGCGCCAGGCCACCAGGCTTTGCCCATCTTGTGTCCAGGTCTGGCAGGCGAGGTAGGACAGCCGGGGCGACGGCCGGCAGGAGGCGATCCGGCGATGGTCGAGGTCGGCCGGGCTCACGGCCAGGCTGGCGAAGGGCGGGTAGAGCCGCTGATCGGGACCGAGCAGCAGGCCCTCTCGGCCGATCAGATAGCGCAGATCGATCTCCTGATGCTGTCCGACCGGCCGGCTGGTCAGGCCGACCAGGGTGGTCGGATGGCCGCTGCCCTCCTGGTCGGACGGGGCCAGCCCGACGAAGCTGGCCTCCATCGGCTCCGGCTTGACCAAGCGCTCGTCGGCGCCGCCCGCCGCTGCCACCTGGAGCCCGAGCGGCGCCAGGGACAGCCAGCGCGGTCCCGCCTCCAGCCCGGGGATCAAATGGACCAGGGGAACCTTGCCCTCGGCCAGGAGCTTGTCCAGGGTCGGCGGGTCGAACCCGACTCCGGCCCCCGACAGGGCGCCGGGAATCCGGGCGAAGCCGGCATCGGCCGGATCGAACGACCACAGCTCGGTGCCATAGCTCGCCAGCACCGTCCCGCGGTTCGGCTCGACCGCGACCTGCCCGATCACGACGCCGTCGCGGGGCTCCGGGATCGGCTGGATCTGCGGCACCGCCGGATGGTCCAGGTCGATCAGGCCGAGGCCCGGCCCGGCCGCCACCACCAGCCGGCGCCGGGCCGGATCGACATCGAGCGCGGCGATCCGGCCGGGCAGGGTCAGGTCGGCGCTCACAGTGCCGGCCCGCCAGTCGATCAGCCACAGCCGGTCGCCGGCGGCGACCGCGGCCAGATGGTCGGCGGCCGACACGCCGAGGCCGGTGATCGCCTGGGTCGCCGGCAGCGGGACCCGCGCGGACACGGCCGGCGCCGCGCCGAGCTTGACCAGCACCAGCCCGGCGCGCGGGTCGGCATAGGCCAGGGTGTCGTCGTCGACGAAGGCATAGGGCAGCCAGCGCCCCTGCCCGGCGCCCTCGACCTGCAGCACCCGGCGCTGCACCGCCATGGCCTGCAGCAGGGCCGGCTCGCTGGCCGACGGCTCGCCGGGCCGCAGCGCCGGCTGCTCGGTGCGCGCGGCTTGGACCGCCAGCGCCAGGGCGCCCGGCGCATCGGCCTCGGCGATGGCCAGCGGCACCTGAGCGGCCAGGCTGCGCGCCGTC
>CAZEFK010000292.1:0-7284 GCA_964511405.1 uncultured Comamonadaceae bacterium
TCCGCCGTCTTGCAACCGCATGACGCCGAATCAAAACTTTTGAGTCAGGCTCTTACGCCGACCAGACTCAGGGTGTCGAATTCAAATGCCCTCAACCCGGCACGCGTATCAGGACCGGCGGCAACGAAGCGACGTTCGGTAACCAGGACGGGTTCTATCGCAGCTACACGCTGAATAGCGCCCCTCACGCCTTATTTGGCGCTCTTGTCTTCAATGCACCGCGCGAGTGGAGTGATCTCGGCGCAAAAAATAGTGCCGCGATCGCGAAACTCTGGCCGCTGAAGCCTGGCAACACCGCCGAGTTCGACACATCAGGAAACTCGACTGGCGGCCGCAGCGGGGTTTGGCGATACACCTATACGGTCGGCAATACCCAGATGGTCGAGACAAAGGCCGGAAAATTCGAGGCGGTGTTGATCTCGCTGGTGTACAAAGGCGTTGTCGGCAATATCTTTGAGCAGCGCCGACGCTGGTACTATGCGCCGAAGCTTGGGATGGTCGTAAAATTCGAGGTCGACCACATCACCGGCTACGACCCCAACGTGAAGAGCTGGGAACTCACCCAATACGTGCCGCCGCAGTGAGCGGATTCTATCGCCCGGCGACGCGATGACCTCATAGGTCACCGATCGCGGCTACTGTGCTTTGAACGGATTGAGCACGGTCGCGCCCAGGCCACCGACATCGCGGTCGTTGCGCGTTACCAGCGTCAGGCCATTGGTCACCGCGGTCGCGGCGAGGAGGCCATCGACGACCGGGATAGGTCGAATGGCGCTCATGCGTCCCCATTGGTCGGCGACGGCGTTGTCGATGCCAAGCACGCGCCCCTCGAATGCCGCCTCGACCTCTCGCAACCAGCGTTCGAGCGCGGCCGCCTTGTCGACAGCGCGCGGGCGCGCAAGTTCAACGCCCTTTCGGATCTCGCCAAGAACCAGTGTGCTCAGGAAGAGGTCTTCGTCCGCGATCGAAGCGTACCATGCCGACACCTGCGGATCGCACCGGGCCCCCTTCCGAATTTCGGAAATGATGTTGGTATCGATCAGATAGCTCACAGATCGACGGGCCGACCAAAATCGCGGCTGCGGTCGAGGTCAATTCCGTCAAGCGGCGCGGATGCCAACAGCGCTTTCAAGCCCACCTTGGGCGGTTCGGCAAAACGCTGCCGAAGCAGCTTGCGTGCCTCAGCCTGGCGGGACGGATCGGACAAGGCAGAGGCAACATGGCGGATCAGGCTCGCGTCTTCCTTACGGACATTGACCTCGACCCGGACGAAGCCCTGGCGTTCTTTGCGCGCGCGGTGCGCAGCGACAGAGGATTTCGGCTTGCCGGTCATGCGCCCTCCTGTTTCCGGAAACATTACCGGAAATGACGGGCCGGCGCAACCAGCCTGTCCCTCCTACGCGAACGTGAGCTGGACCTTGCAGCACTCGGTCGGCCGGTGGGCGAAGACGTCGAAGGCGATCTCGAAGTCCCGGAGGTCGAACCGATGCGTGATCAGCCGTTCGGGGCACAGCCGCCCGGCGGCGAACCACGCGACGACCTGGCCGAACTTCCGGTTGTTGAGCCGGGACGCGTGGATCGACAGCTCCTTCGCCGTGACCGGCTGCTGCACGATGGTGCTGGGCTCGGACGAGAAGCCCATGAGGCCGATGCGCGCGGCCGGCGCGGCGACCTGGATGGCCTCGGCCAGGATGGCGGGATGGCCGGCGGCGTCGATGATCAGGGTCGGCCGCAGGCCGGCGGCGGCCAGCGCCTCGGGCACCGGCTCGCGGCCGCCGTGGATCGCACGGTCGGCGCCGTTGGCCCGGGCTGCCGCCAGCCGCTCGTCGAGGCGGTCCACGATCGTCAGGTCACGAACGCCATAGACGCCCTTCAGCACCTGGACCACGGTCAGGCCGATCGGCCCGGCGCCATAGACCAGGGCCACGTCGTCGGCGCTGGCGCCGGTGTGCCCGGTGATGTTGGCGGCGACCGAGAACGGCTCGACCAGCGGCGCCTGGTCGTCGGACACGGTATCCGGCAGCGGCACGGCATTGGCGGCGGGCACGCAGCAGAACTCGGCGAAGCCGCCGTCGCGGTGAACGCCCAGCACCTGCAACTCGGCGCAGACATTGGGCCGGCCGACCGAGCAGGGATAGCAGCGGCCGCAGCTGATCACCGGGTCGACCACCACGCGGGTGCCGGCTTCAAGCGCCACATCAGTGCCCACGGCATCGACGCGGCCGAAGAACTCATGGCCGATCACCCGGGGATAGCGGGCGAAGGGGTTGCTGCCGTGCAGGATGTGCAGGTCGGACCCGCACAGGCCGGCCCGCGCCACCCGGATCCGCACCTCGCCCGGCGCGGGCTCCGGCATGGCCTGCTCCCGGATCCCCAGGATGCCCGGCCGTTCCACCACGAGGCTCTTCATTCCGGTCTCTCCCGAGGGTTGGCACGGGGACGATAGCGGGCGCAGAAGTGGGATACAAGATACGCGTTTAAAGGCTGTCCCACCTTGTCATCTTGTATCCTAGATGCTACCACTACGCGGCTCGTGAATGCACGATTGGGCAAGGGAGGGATCAGCGATGGGCATTTCCCGGCGGACATTCGGCACGTCGATGCTGGCGGGCGCGCTGGCGGCCGGCCTGCCGGCGGTGCGCGCTTCGGCGGCCAAGGCCAAGTACCGGCTGCGCTACGGCACCGCCTTCCCGAACAGCCATCCCGGCGCCAAGCGGATCATGGACGCGGCCGCGGCGATCGGGACGGCGACCGCAGGCTTGGTCGAGCTGCAGGTGTTCCCCAGCAGCCAGCTGGGCAGCGAGGCCGACATGTTCTCGCAGACCCGCACCGGCGCGCTCGACTTCATGTCGACCTCGGGCGTCAACCAGACCGTGGTGCCGGTCGGCGGCATCAACGCCGTGGCCTTTGCCTTCGAGAGCTACGAGCAGGTCTGGGCGGCCATGGACGGCAAGCTGGGCGACCATGTCCGCCAGGCCTTCGGCAAGGCCGGGCTGCAGGTCATGCCCAAATGCCTGGACAACGGCTACCGCAACATCACCTCGTCGGCCAAGCCGGTGGCCGCCCCCGACGACCTCAAGGGCTTCAAGATCCGCGTCCCGGGCAACCCGCTGTGGGTGACGCTGTTCAAGACCCTGGGCGCCGCCCCGACCCCGATCGACTTCGGCGAGCTCTACGCCGCCCTGCAGACCCACATCGTCGACGGCGAGGAAAACCCGCTGGCCCTGATCCAGAGCGCCAAGCTCTACGAAGTGCAGAAATACATCGCGCTGACCGGCCACATCTGGGACGGCCATCACATCTTCGCCAATGGCGAGCGCTGGGCGGGGCTGCCCGGCGACGCCCAGGCCGCCATCACCAAGGCCCTGACCCAAGCGGCCGAGCTGGAGCGCCAGGACATCCAGGGCTTCAACGACCAGGCCGCGGCCGAGATGGCCAAAGCGGGCGTCGTGATCAGCAAGGTCGACACCAAGCCGTTCCGCGACGCGCTGCGCGCCGGCGGCTATTACGGCGACTGGAAGGCGAAGTTCGGCCCCGACGCCTGGGGCCTCCTGGAGGCCTACGCCGGGCCGCTGTAAGCGGCCGAGGGACGCGCCGATGGACCTTGCGACCGTGCCGCTCGACGCCCATCCCGGCCTGTTCGCCCGCTTCGACCGGCTGGTCGGCCGCACGGTCGAGGCGACGGCGGCGGCGCTGGTGGTGGCCGAGGCCGGCCTGCTCGGCTGGGCGACCACCGCCCGCTATGTCTTCGACCAGCCGTTGACCTGGTCCGACGAGCTGGCGACCCTGCTGTTCGTCTGGCTGTCGATGCTGGGATCGGTGGTGGCGCTGCGCCGCGGCGAGCACATGCGCCTGACCACCTTCGTGCGCGCCATGCCGCCGGCCTGGCGGGCGCGCGCTGACGCCTTCGGGCTGGTGCTGGTGTCGGCGGTGCTGGCGGCCCTGGTGCCGCCCAGCCTTCACCATGTCCAGACCCACGCGGCCGGCGCCACCCCGGTGCTGGAGATCAGCGAGGCCTGGCGCGAGGCGGCGCTGCCGGCGGGCATCGCGCTCATGCTGCTGACCGCGGTCGACCGGCTGGCGCAGCAGGCGAGCCTGCGGCAGGCCGCAGGCGCCCTGGCGGTGATGGCGGCCGTGGCCGGCGGGCTCTATCTGGCGATGCCGGTGCTCGACGACCTCGACACCTACAACCTGCTGATCTTCTTTCTGGGCCTGCTCGGCGTCTGCATGGTCGTCGGCATGCCGATCGCCCTGTCCTTCGTGCTGGCGACGGCGGCCTATCTGCACGTCACCACCACGATCCCGCTGTCGATCGTGCCGGCGCGCATGAGCGAGGGCATGTCGAACCTGGTGCTGCTGGCGGTGCCGATGTTCGTGCTGCTGGGCGCGCTGATCGAGCTGGCCGGCTTGGCGCGCGCCATGATCGCCTTCCTGGTGGCGCTGGTCGGTCATCTCCGCGGCGGCCTGCAATATGTGCTGCTGGGGGCGATGTACCTCGTCTCCGGCATCTCGGGCGCCAAGGCCGCCGACATGGCGGCGATCGCGCCGGCCCTGTTCCCGGAGATGCGCAAACGCGGCAGCCGTCCCGGCGACCTGGTCTCGCTGCTCTCGGCCTCGGCGGTGATGTCCGAGACCATCCCGCCCTCGATCGTGCTGATCACCGTGGGCTCGGTCACCGGCGTCTCGATCGCCGCCCTGTTCACCGGCGGTCTGCTGCCCGCGGTGGTGGGCATGGTCGCGCTGGCCGCCGTGGTGTTCGCGCAGACCCGGCGCGAGGACATGAGCACGGCCCGGCACGCGGACTGGCCGACCCGGCTCAAGCTGCTCGTCGTCGCCCTGCCCGGGCTGGGGCTGCCGGTGGTGATCCGCACCGCGGTCGTCGAGGGTGTCGCGACCGCCACCGAGGTCGCGACCATCGGCGTCATCTACACGGTGCTGGTCGGCTGCCTGGTCTATCGCCGGTTCGACTGGCCCCGGGTCTATCCGATCCTGGTCGACACCGCGTCCTTATCAGGCGCCATCCTGCTGGTGGTGGGGGCTGCAACCGCCATGGCCTGGGCGCTGACGCAATCCGGGTTCTCGCAGCAGCTGGTGGCGGCGATGGCGGCCATGCCCGGCGGGCGCTGGGGGTTCCTGGCAGTGTCGGCGCTGGCCTTCGTGGTGCTGGGCAGCGTGCTGGAGGGCATTCCGGCGATCGTGCTGTTCGGCCCGCTGCTGTTCCCGATCGCGCGCCTGATGCACGTCAACCCGGTGCACTACGCCATCGTCGCCGTATTCGCGATGGGCCTGGGGCTGTTCACCCCGCCCTTCGGCGTCGGCTTCTATCTGGCCTGCGCGATCGGGCGGGCGTCGCCCGACGACGCGATCCGCCATGTCTGGCCGCATCTTGGCGCCCTGGTGGTGGCGCTGGCCCTGATCATCGCCATCCCCTGGATCTCGATCGGGTTCCTGTAGGATGGATGGCGGCGTACGAGGACGGAGCCGGCGGGTGGAGCAGCAGGACGGTGCCGGCGGGCGCCTGGCCGACCAGGTCTATGAGCGGCTGCTGGACGACATCGTCCGCGGCGCGCTGCCGCCCGGCACGCCGCTGGCCGAGCTGGACTTGTGCGAACGGCTGGGGGTCAGCCGCACGCCGGTGCGCGAAGCCCTGATCAAGCTCGCCGACATCGATTTGGTGCGCATCTACCCGCAGCGCGGCAGCTTCGTGGCGCCCCTGTCGTTCGAGGCCTTCCGCAACGCCCAGTTCATCCGCGAGCACATGGAATGCGCGCTGCTGGCCGAGGCCGTCCGCCATGTCGACGCCACCGCGCTCCGCGAACTCACCCGGATCGTCGAGGCCCAGGCACAGGCCGGCTCGGCCGAAGGCTTCTACGAGCAGGACGAGGCCTTCCACGACGCCATCGCCCGGCTCAGCGGCTATCCCGGCGTGTGGCCGGTGATCCGCCAGACCAAGATCCACTTCGACCGCGTCCGTCACCGCACCCTGGTGGTCGACGCGCCCCACATCCCGCTGCTGATCGAGCAGCACCGCGAGATCCTGGCGGGCCTGGCCGCCTGCAACGAGGGCCAGGCCGTCGCCGCCATGCGCCGCCACCTGCGCGAGGTCTTCCGCCGCGCCAACATCATCTTCACCCCCGAGGCGACGGCCGAGCCGGGCCCGGTGCGGCGGCGGCGCGCAAGCCTGGCCGAGCCATAGGCGTCATCGGCGCCACTGCTGGTCGAGCAGCTACGCCTCCACAAACCGGACATAGGGAATTCTGGTGGTCGCGCTATCCCAGATCAGATCGCTGGCCTTGCGCGTCAGATCGTAGATCTGATTCTGGTCCGGCTCGCCATCTCTGATCTTGAACATGATCCACACTGCCGGCGCGTCAGTGGCGTCGGTGTCGAACCTCAGTCCGGCATAGGCGACGCCAGCCGGCATCGGCAGACTGCGGATCAGGCCGTCGATCAGCCGATACTCGTCATCGGACACAACGCCCCTGACATAGGACATCCGGGCCCTCAAAGTGGTCGCGCCACGGCAATGATACACCCACGCGCCGGTCCTATCCCAGGCGTGCGGGGTAAGCTGGCTCACGTCCTGCCTGAGTTCGGCCGCGCCGACGATCCAGAATGCATCCGGACGCTGGACATCCGAACTAACGGATTGGCCCCCAGAGGCCATGTCCTACAATGGCCGGGCCCAAAGCTGGCCGGAAATCCTGTGGTGGTTACGGTGACAGTGCATTAATTGGTGGTTACGGTGACAGTGGTTACGGTGACAGTGCATTAATTGCCGCGTTTGAGCCTCAGCAAAAGACGAAAGTGCACTGTCACCGTAACTCCCGGCTTGCTGACCATGGCGCAGATCGAGATCGAACTGTCGCCACTGTTGGGCAGACGGAAGGTCGACCTACGGACTGGCCGGGTTACGGTGACAGTGCATTAATTGCCACGTTTGAGCCTCAGCAAAAGACGAAAGTGCACTGTCACCGTAACTCCGGATCGGTACCTTCATCGACGACATCTACAATCGGCAGCGTCTTCACTCGGCGCTCGATTACCTGTCGCCGCAGGAGTACGAAGACAAATCACTGCGGTTTCGGCCGGGGGTACCCCCGGCCGAAACCGCGCCCATCGAGACCTGTCCCTGATTTCCGTGTCTCGCCGACGTGGTTACGGTGACAGTGCATTAATTGCCACGTTTGAGCCTCAGCAAAAGACGAAAGTGCACTGTCACCGTAACTCCGGATCGGTACCTTCATCGACGACATCTACAATCGGCAGCGTCTTCACTCGGCG
>CAZEFK010000293.1:0-7052 GCA_964511405.1 uncultured Comamonadaceae bacterium
TCGGGCGCGGTGGTGGAGAAGCGCAAGCTGAACCAGTGGTTCCTGCGCATCACCCACTATGCCGAGGACCTGCTGGCCAGCCTGGCCGGCCTGGAGAACTGGCCCGAGCGCGTGCGCACCATGCAGGAGCGCTGGATCGGGCGCTCCGAGGGCATACGGATTCGCTTCGCCATCGCCGCCCCGCCGGCCGGCCTGGCCAACACCGGCATCGAGGTCTTCTCGACCCGGGCCGACACGCTGTTCGGCGCCTCGTTCATCGCCATCGCCGCTGCCCATCCCCTGGCCACGGAGCTGGCCAAGGACCGCGCCGACGTCGCGGACTTCATTGCCGAGTGCCAGCGCATCGGCACTTCGGAAGCAGCATTGGAAACGGCCGAGAAGCTGGGCTTCGACACCGGCCTGGCGGTCCAGCATCCGCTGGAGCCGAACCGCACGCTGCCGATCTACATCGCCAATTTCGTGCTGATGGAATATGGCACCGGCGCGATCTTCGGCAGCGCCGGCCACGACCAGCGCGACCTGGACTTCGCCAACAAGTACGGCCTGCCGGTGCTGCCAGTGATCGAGCCGCCGACCGGGCCGATCACGATCACCACCGAGGCCTATACCGGCGAGGGCCAGCTGGTGAATTCCGGCTTCCTGAACGGCCTGGACATCGAATCGGCCAAGCGCGCCGTGGCCGACCGGCTGGAGGCCGACGGCACTGGCCAGCGCGCCACAGTGTGGCGGCTGCGCGACTGGGGTGTCAGCCGCCAGCGCTACTGGGGCTGCCCGATCCCGGTCATCCACTGCCCGCACTGCGGCGTGGTGCCGGTGCCCGACGACCAGCTGCCGGTGCGCCTGCCCGAGGACGTCAGCTTCGACAAGCCGGGCAATCCGCTGGACCACCACCCGACCTGGTCCAAGGTCGCCTGCCCGGCCTGCGGCGGCGCGGCCCGGCGCGAGACCGACACCTTCGACACCTTCTTCGAGTCGTCCTGGTACTTCGCGCGCTTCACCTCACTGACCGCCGACCGGGCGTTCGCCCGCGATGCCGTCGACCGCTGGCTGCCGGTCGACCAGTACATCGGCGGCATCGAGCATGCCGTGCTGCACCTGCTCTATTCCCGCTTCTTCACCCGGGCGCTGCGCGACTGCGGCTATCTGGGCATCGCCGAGCCCTTCGCCGGCCTGCTGACCCAGGGCATGGTCTGCCACGAGACCTATCGCGACGAGAGCGGCTGGCTGTTCCCCGAGCAGGTGACCCGCCGCGGCGACCAAGTGGTGCGCGTCGACTCGGGGGCGCCGGTCCAGGTCGGCCGCTCGGAGAAGATGAGCAAGAGCCGCAAGAACGTCGTCGACCCGGCCGAGATCATCGAGCATTACGGCGCCGACACCGCGCGGCTGTACATGCTGTCGGACAGCCCGCCGGAGCGCGACCTGGAGTGGACCGACGCCGGCATCGAAGGCGCGTTCCGCTTCGTCAACCGGCTGCACCGCATGGTCGCGGAGCCCGAGCTGCCGATCGACCTGGCGGCCCCGGCGCCGGCCCAGCTGTCGCCCGCGGCCGAAGCCTGCCGGCGCCAGCTGCACCGGACCATCGCCGCGGTCAGCGAAGACCTGGAGAAGTTCCGCTTCAACCGCGCCGTCGCGCAGATCCGCACCTTGACCAACGCCATCGGCGAGCTCGAGGCGGCCGTACCAGGCGATCCGTGGATGTATGGCCAGGCGCTGCGGACCTTGGCGGTGCTGATCGGTCCGATGATGCCGCACTTGGCCGAGGAGCTGTGGCAACTGCTGGGCCAGCCCGGCCTGCTGTGCGACCAGCCCTGGCCCGAGGCCGACCCGGCCTATCTGACCGACGACACCGTGACCGTCGCGGTCCAGGTCAACGGCAAGCTGCGCGCGACCCTGGCCCTGCCCCGCGACCTCGACCAGGGGGCGGCCGAGCGCGCCGCGCTGGCCGAGCCGTCGGTCGCGCGCGCCGTCGACGGCCGGCCGATCCGCAAGGTCGTGGTGGTCCCGAACCGGATCATCAATGTGGTGGCGTAGCCGCCCGCCGCTCGCGGTCCTGCTGGCGCTGGCGCTGGCCGGCTGCGGGCTGCACCCGATCTATGGCGACAGCGCCGCCGGCCGCGCCACCGTCGCCGACCTGGCGGCGGTGCGGATCGACGTGATCCAGGAGCGGGTCGGCCAGCAGATGCGCTCCTATCTCGACGAGCGGATGCATCCCGACGGCGTCACGGCCCCGTCGCGCTACCGGCTGGCGGTCCGGCTCTACGAGGATCGGACCGACCTGGGCCTCAACAAGCAGACCCTGTCGACGTTCTCGCAGCTGCAGCTCAACGCCAACATCCGCCTGTTCGACGTGAAGACCGGCGCCCAGCTGCTGGACACGACGCTGCACTCGACGACCAGCTATGTCGAGCCGACGCCTGGCTTCCCGACGCTGGCCAGCGACAGCGACGCCCGGACCCGGGCCCTGACGACGCTGGGCGACGATATCGTCGCCCGCCTGTCGCTCTACTTTCAGATCCACCCCACGACCTGACATGAAGGCAGCGCGGCCCGGCGCTTCGGTCGCCAGCCTGGCCGCCCAGGCCGGCCCGGGCCTGCGCGTCGTGCTGCTGTTCGGGCCCGACTCCGGCCTCGCCCATGAGCGCGCGACGGCATGGGTGACGCATGTTGCCGAGGATCCGCGCGACGCCTTCCGGGTCGCCGAGCTGACCGCCGGGCAGCTCAAGGACGATCCGGCGCGGCTGGCCGACGAGGCGGCCGCCCTGTCGATGATCGGCGGCCGGCGCGTCGTCTGGATCCGCGACCTCACCGACAGCGTCGGCGGCGCGGTGCTGGCCGAATTCATGGGCAATCCGGTCGGCGACGCCCTGGTGGTGGCCGAGGCCGGCGACCTGCCCAGCCGCTCGACCCTGCGCAAGGCCGCCGAGGCGTCGCCCACCGCCCTGGCGATCGCCTGCTATCACGACAATGCCCGCGACATTGCCGGCGTGATCCAGGAAGGCCTCGCCGCGCACGGCCTCGCCGTCGCGCCCGACGCCGTCGAGTACCTGGTCGAGCGGCTGGGCGGCGACCGGCTGATCACGCGCAGCGAGATCGACAAGCTGGGGCTGTACATGAGCGGCGCCGGCCGGGTCGAGCGCGCGGATGCCATGCGCGCGGTCGGCGACAGCGCGGTGCTGTCGGTCGAGGACGTGATCCAGGCGGCGCTGCAGGGCGACGTGCCGGCGCTCAGCCGCTCGCTGCATCGCGCCTTGCAAGAGGGCGAATCGCCCGTCGGCATCGTGCGCATGGCCCTGCGCCAGTTCCAGCGGCTGCACCTGGCGGCCCTGCTGGCCGAAGCTGGCCGGCCAATCGCCGACGCCATCGGCCAGCTCCGGCCGCCGCCCTTCCCGCGCGAGCGCGAACGAATGGCCGTCCTGCTTCAGCGCTGGCGCGCCGCCGACCTGGCTGCCGCCTGCACCCGCCTGCTCGAGACCGAACAGCAATGCAAGTCGACCGGGATCCCGGCCGATTGCGCCTTGGACCGCAGCCTGATCCAGATCGCAACGTTGCCGCGGCGGGCGCGCGCCGGGCGGTAGCGCGGGGTCAGCGCGACGGATCGGCGGGAAAGATCTCCGACAGGGGTCTGCGGTCCATCAGCCGATCCATCCAAATATCGAGCTGCTCGCTGTCGGCCACCTGGACCCGGGCTTCGATGGTGGGAGCCAGGTCGCCAAAGCGCCGCCGCAGCAGACGCAACAGCACCTCGGCCTTTGTCTTAACCTTCGCTTCGGCTTTGGCTTCAGCTTTCGCTTGGGCTTTCGCCTCGGCTTCCCATTCGGCCTTCAGCTGCTGTGCCGCCAGGGACATCATCTGCCTCTCCTGTCCAGGCATGATCTCCAAAACCTCGCGCGGTAGCCGCCGGGTCAGTGCGACGGATCGGCAGGAAAGATCTCCGACACGCTGCCGGCGTACATCAGCTGATCCAGCCAAGTATCGAGCTGCTCGCTATCGGCCGCCTGAATCCGGGCTTCGACCATGGGCGCCAGGTCGCCAAAGCGATGCCGCAGCTGACGCAGCAGTATCTCGGTCTTCGCCTGGGCCTGCCACTCGGCCTTCAGTTGCTGTGCCGCCAGGGACATCATCTGCTCCTCCTGTCCAGGCATGATCTCCGCCAGGACCTCCCGCAGGATGCTGGCTTCGACCTCGGTCGGCTCCCATAAAATATAGCGGATCAAGGCCAGCAGGTCATCGAAGCCCAGGGCCAGCGCCGCCCGCCCCAGGGTTGACAGCGTCGCACGCAGGTCCTCGGTCCGGGATCCGTATTTGAGGATCAGGAAGCCGACGCGCAACACCGCGTTGGCGGACAGGCTGATATCGTCGATTCGGCCGACATCGACCAGGACGTATTGGAAATCCGCCAGCCACGGCCGTAGCGCTTCTCCGGCGTCGACCGCCGCCGCCAGGGACAGCGGGACCTGCCACTCGGCCTGGCCGTGATAGACCACGACCGACAGGACCGCCGGCAACGGGCGGAGCGCCCCGCCCTCGCCGCGTCCCTCGGTCCGGTCCCACCATTCCAGGATCTGCGTCTTGTAGCCGAGCAGCTGCAGGCCGACGCGCGGATCGGGCGCCGATTTGTGCTCCACGACGGCGTGAATATAGAGCGGCGGCCGGCCGTCCAGCATCCGAACGCGGTACAGCCGGTCGGTCCGATATTCGCGCAATTCGGCTGGGACGAAGGAGCCTGGCAACAGCTCGGGCGGCTCCGGCGCAAGCTGGCGGACGACCTCCGGCGGCAGCCGTTCGCGCAGCAACGCTCCGGCCGCACCCGGCTGATCGAGCAGGCGCTTGAAGAACTGGTCGTGGCGCTGGATCAGCCGCGGCACGGGCGCGGGACTACCGCCGGCCCTCCGCCGTCAGGCTGTGGATCACGGTGTCGAGCTGGTCGAGTGTGCGATAGTGGATCACCACGCGGCCGGCGTCGCCGCGCGGATCGATTTCGACCTTGAGTCCGAGCGCCTGGCTGAGGTCGCGCGCCAACGCCAGGGTGTCGGCGTCGGGCTGGGGCCTGGCAGGCGCCGGTGCCGGCGGCGCCTTGGCGACTGCGGCCAGGCGCTCGGCGTCGCGGACCGACAGCCCCTTGTCGACGATATCGGCGGCCAGCCGTTCCGGCTCACCGGCGGTGATCAGGGCCCGGGCATGGCCGGCCGTCAGCCGGCCGTCGGTCAGCATCTGCTGCACCGACGGCGGCAGCGTCAGCAAGCGAAGCAGATTGGCGATGTGGCTCCGGCTCTTGCCGACCGCCTTGGCCAGCGCCTCCTGGGTGTAGCTGAACTCTTCGATCAGCCGCTTGTAGCCCTCGGCCTCCTCCAGCGCCGTCAGGTCCTCGCGCTGGATGTTCTCGACCAGCGCCAGTTCGAGGGCGGCGCGATCGGTCAAGTCGCGGACGATCGCCGGGACTTCGTGCAGCTGGGCGGCCTGGGCGGCGCGCCAGCGCCGTTCGCCGGCGACGATTTCGTAGCGCTCGGCGGCCCCCGGCCGGCGACGGACCAGGAGCGGCTGCAGGATGCCCTGCTCGCGCACCGAGTCGACCAGCGCCGTCATGGCCTCTTCGTCGAACCGGCGCCGCGGCTGGTAGCGGCCGGGCTCCAGCAGCTCGATCGGCAGGCTGCGCTGGGCGTGGCCGTCATTGGCGGCGTCGGCGTCGCCGAGCAGGGCCGACAGGCCCCGGCCCAGGGGCTTCATGGCGCGGCTCATGCCCGGGCCGACCGGTCCCGGCGCAGCATCTCGCCGGCCAGATGGATATAGGCCTGGGCGCCGGGCGACTTCACGTCGTACAGCAGCACCGGCTTGCCATGGGACGGGGCCTCGGAGACCCGGACATTGCGCGGGATCACGGTGTCGAACACCTTCGAGCCGAAATGGCCGCGAACATCAGCCGCAACCTGGTCACTCAAGTTATTGCGGCGATCGAACATCGTCAACACAACACCTTGTAGGTCAAGCCTCGGGTTGAAGGCGCGTTTCACGCGCTCGATGGTCAGCAGCAGATCGCTCAGCCCCTCCAGCGCATAGAATTCGCATTGCAGCGGCACCAGAACGGAGTCCGCCGCGACCAGGGCGTTCAGGGTCAGGAGGCCCAGCGATGGCGGGCAGTCGATCAGGACATAGTCGGCGACATCGCCCACCCCGCCCAGGCGGTCGCGCAGGATGAACTCGCGGCGGTCGGTGTCGACCAACTCGAGCTCGGCGCCGTAGAGGTCGCGCGATGCCGTCACGATCGACAGTCGCGGCACGCCGGTCGGCCGGATCAGCTCCGGCACCGGCTGTTCGCCGACCATCAAGGCGTAAGCGCCGGGCCCGCGGGTCTGCCGGCCCAGCCCTAGCCCGGTGCTGGCGTTGCCTTGGGGATCGAGGTCGACGATCAGGACGCGGGCGCCGGTCGCGGCCAGGGCCGTCGACAGATTGACGGCCGTCGTCGTCTTGCCGACGCCGCCCTTCTGGTTGGCGATCGCCAAGATGCGGGGGGTTGGGCTAGCCATGCCGAATGGACTCCAGGGTCAGGATCGCGCCCGCCGGATCGGTTCGGCTGGGCGTCGGCGTGCAGGTGAAGTGCCAGGCGGCACGGGCGTCGGCGACCTCGGCCGACCACGCGGCACCCTTCAGGAGGACGGCCCGGCCGGTGGGCTTCAAGATCCGCGCCGCATAGTGCAATAGGCGATCCAGGGGCGCCAGCGCCCGCGCGGTGACGGCCGCGGCGGTCAGGGAAACCGCTTCAATCCTGGTGTTGTGGATGGTCACGACGGCACCGGCGGCGCGCGCCGCTTCGCGCAGGAAGGCCGCCTTGCGCGAATCGGCCTCCACCAGATGGACGTCCGGAGCCCCGAGGACGGCAAGAACCAGCCCCGGAAACCCGGCGCCGCTGCCCAGATCCACGATCGGCCCGTGCGCCGGCAACAGCGGCAGCACCTGCGCCGAGTCGAGCATGTGGCGACGCCAGAGATCGTCGAGCGTGGCCCGGGCAACCAGGTTGATGGTCGGCTGCCACCGGCGCAGGATCTCGGCATAGCGGT
>CAZEFK010000294.1:0-6876 GCA_964511405.1 uncultured Comamonadaceae bacterium
GCCGCCGCGCTCGCGGTCGGCGAGACCGGGCCCGACTGCGGCGCGGTCGCGAGCGCGGCGCCGGCGGCCGTGCCGTCCTGGCCCAGGGCCGAGCCGCCGGAGCCGGTCTGCCCGTTGGTGGTCTGGGAACCGCTGTCGCCGCCGAACAGCGAGGCGAAGTCCTTCGACCCGAGCACGGGCGTGATCGGCGCCGTCGGATCGGTCGGCGGGGGTGCGACGGGCAGCGGTGCGTTGGCCGGACCGGGCACGACCGCGGCGGGAGACAGGGCAGCGGCTGCCTGGGGCGCGGCGTGTTGAACCAGGCTGCTGGGCGCCGTGCCCCGGGCCGCGGCATCGGCGGCAGCCCGAACGGTCGCCGATGCGTCGGCGGTCGCCGGGTCGGCGCCAAGCGGCGCTGGTCCCTGCGACGTTGCTGGCGCGGTTTGATCGGGCGGTACGGCCTGGGCTGCCGGTTGACGGCTTGCCGATGCTGCCGTCGGCGCGGCCCGCGGCGCCGGGGCGGAGGCGGGCGGCGTTGCCGGCGGCGCGCTGGGTGCGGCCGCAGCCGCTGCCGCACCGATTGCGGACGTGGCCGTGGCTTGGCGGTTCGCGGTCGACGGGGCTGCCGTCGGCGTCGCCGCCGCCCCAGTACCTTGGGCGGCGGTACCCTGGGCCGCAGTATCCGGGGCAGAGGGCGCGGGTGTGGGAGCTGCCGCGAGTGCGGCGCTGGCGGGAGAGGGGGGCGTCGGAGCCGCCGCCGGCGCCGCCGAAGGCGGCGGGGGGGCCGGTGCATGGGCCTCGGCCGGCGCTGCAGCGGCCGTTCGTGCGGATGGCGGTGGCGGATCGGCGGCGGCTGGGCTCGCGTCGTCGGCTGGAGCGGCCGCAGCGACCACGGTCGCCGCAGCGCCGGGCGCGGTGCCGCCTGAGGGCTGCGCCGGCACGGCCTTGGCCGGGGCTGCACCCGGCGCGCCATCCCCTGCGGCCTTCCTTGGAGCCTCCTGGGGTGGGCTCGGCGTCGCGGTTCCGGCAGCCGCGACGGCAACCGCTGCCGCCGTCGGATCGGCGGGCGCCGACCCGTCGGCCGTCGCGTCGTCGCCGGTTGTGCCGGACGCATCGGTGGCCGCGGCCGGCGTCGCATCGCGTTTTGTGCCAGTCGGCGGCGTGGCCGGCCGCGGTGCTGCCGCTGCCTGTCCTGGCGCGTTCAGAAGCTGTGAAAACAGATCGCCGGCGCCGGCACTGGCCTGCTGCGGCGCGGCAGGCGGGACAGGCGGTGGGCTGGCGATCGCACTGATGGTCATGAGACTTTGGGTTCCGGTTCGGTCGCAGCGCCCTCATGCACGCAGTGGGCCAATCCGGAAAATCCTATCCGGCCAAGATATTACGGGAATTTCGTGAGGCACCGGCCGCGCTCGGGATCGGCGCCACCGGGCAGGTTTTGCTGGACCCGGCAGTCTTTGCCCAGCCGTGGGCTGCGCGGCTCCGGGCGCCCTGGACCCAGTCGGACCCCGCTTGATTTTAAGGACTCCCGGCCAATCTTCTGTGGTACTCTGTTAGGTGGAATCGACGGCGATGGCCCGTTTGTCTGATCAACGGCCGGCGCCGGTCTTAAAAGGAGACGGTGCATGACAATCGCGGCATCCGCAGCCGTGGCGGTGGGTGTGCTGGCGACGGCGCCGAACGCGGGCGCGGCGGACAGCGTCAATGCTGCGAACGGCGTGACCGGATCGCCGGGCACGGCCGGTTCGGCGGCGGACAGCGGTGCGGCGTCTTCGCCTGCAGCCGCATCTGCCGGACCGTCGTCCTCCGGGCCCGGCAAGGCCAGCGGCAGCGCGATCGCGGTGTCGAGCGGTCTGCCGGCGACCTTTGCGCTCGGGCAGATCGGCACCGGGACGTTCGTGGCGGTGGTTCAGAAGGCGTCCAACCAGATCCTCTACACGATCCCGTCCGGGTACCTGAACGATCTGGCGAACGCGGGTTACCTCTCCCACACGGGATATGATCTGCGGACGTGACGGCCGGCCATGAGCCGGCCGGTCTGCTGGGGGCAGGAACCGCAGAACGCCCGGGCCATGGCTGCTGCGGTAGGGAGTTTGGTCGGTGGGCGGACCGGAGGTGAGCGCCGGGTCGTGGCAGGCCCGGTTCGATCTGGCCTTTCAACGCCATCTGCAGGGTGATCTGGGCGGTGCGGAGGCGCTGTACCGGACGCTGATCCAGGACCGGCCGAGCGAGGCGGAGCCGCTGCGCCTGATCGGCCTGATCGCCCTCGAGACCGGCCGGACGGCCGAAGCGGCCGCCTGGATCGACGCGGCGATCCGGCTCGCACCCGATCAGGCGGCGAGCCACCGGGCGCGCGGCGACTGCTTTCGCAGCCTCGGCGATTGGGAGCGTGCCATCGCGAGCTATCGGCACGCTCTGGCCTTGGATCCGGGCTTGCCGGGCGTGCATGGCAATCTCGGGATCGCGCTGCGCGAGGCCGACGACCAGTCCGGGGCGCTTGACAGCCTGGCCCGTGGGATCGCCGAGGATCCGACCGATTTCGGCCTCCGCCTCAACCATTGCATGGCCCATATTCCGTTGTTCTATGACGAGGCGACGGAGATCGGGCGCAGCCGCGCCGCCTATGAGGCTGCCCTGGAGGACTTGTCGCGCCTGGTCGCCGGGCTGCCGGTCCCGATGCGGCGCGCGGCTGCGGGGGCGGTCGGGGCGGCGCAGCCGTTCTACTTGCCCTACCAGGGCCAGGACGACAGTACGCTCCAGCGCCGCTACGGCGCGCTGGTCGCGGCGCTGGTCGCCGGCGATCCCGCACCACCACTGGCGCAGCCTCGGCGCCATCCCGGCGGACGTCTCAGGGTCCTGATCGCGTCGGCCTTCTTCCATCGCCATTCGGTATGGTCGGCGATCACCCATGGTTGGCTCGAGCGCCTGGATCCCGACCGCTTCGAGGTGATCGGACTGGATCTCACCGGTGTCGGCACCAAGCTCGGTGTCACCGCCGGGCGCGCCTGCATTGTGGCGGGGCCGCGCCCGATCGCGGGATGGCTGGCCGCGATCCGCGACGCCACGCCGGATGTCCTGATCTATCCCGAGATCGGCATGGATCCGATCAGCCTGCAGCTGGCCGCCCATCGCCTGGCGCCCGTCCAGTGTGCGGCCTGGGGGCATCCGGTTACGACCGGTCTGCCGACCCTGGACTATTATCTGTCGGCGGACCTGCTCGAACCGCCGGACGGCGACCGTCACTACAGCGAGACGCTGGTGCGCCTCAGCGGGCTTGGCTGCAGCCCCGACCCGGTTGCGCTGCCAGGGGCGCCGAAGGCGCGGGCCGAGCTCGGGTTGCCCGGCGAAGGGGTGCTCTATTTTTGCGGGCAGACCCTGTTCAAGTACCTGCCCGACTATGACCGCCTGCTGATCGCGATCGCCCGGGCGGTCCCCGATGCGCGCTTCGTGTTCTTTCACGGGCTTGGCCATCGGGCGCTATCGGGCCGCCTGCTCCGGCGCCTGCATGGCGCCTTCGCCGCGGCCGGCCTGGATCCCGACCGACATGTGGTCATCCGCGACCGCGTCGACCCGTCCGGCTTTGCGACCTTTCTGGCCGCGTTCGACGTGTTTCTGGACAGTATCGGCTTCTCCGGTTTCAACACCGCGCTCAGCGCGCTGGCGGCCGGGCTGCCGGTGGTGACCCACGCCGGCCCCTTCATGCGCGGGCGCCTGGCCGCCGGTCTGCTGTGGCGCATGGGGCTATCGGAACTGGTCGCCGACGATCTCGACGGGTTCGTTGCTCGGGCGGTCGAACTCGGGCGGGATGCGGCGCGGCGGCGGCATCTGCGCGACGCCATCAGGCCCCGTCTGGATCGCGTCTATGACGCAGACGCGGCGATCCGGTCATTGGAAAGCTTCCTGCTGCGCGCCCGGGCGGAAGCCGGCTGACTTCGGCGCTATACGGCTAGGCGGAACTGCCGGCCGTGGATCTCGACCTGCATGATCGAGGGGTCGCGCTCGCCAAACGCCCGCCACCGTCGCTCGAACTCGGCGGCATCGATCGATGGTGGGATCTGTCCCATTTCGCGGAACTCGCGGCGCGTGGTCTTGCGACCGCTCCAGCCGCGGCCGATGGCCGGCAGCGGCCGGCTGAGGTCGGCCAGAGCCGGGGCCAGGCGCCAGAACAACCGGCCCGACGCCGCCGACGCCATGCCTTCGAGCTCGATCACGCCGATGCCCGCCGGCACCTCGAACTCTTCGACCCCGACAATCGGCCCCTCGTCGACCCGCGCGACCATCTCATGCGCGGTGGCACCGAAGCTCCGCGCGCCGGCATAGACGGCGAAGCTGGCGCAATGCGACCCGGGATAGTCGGGCGAGGCGGGATGGATGTTGTAGGCCGGGGTCGCCGCCTCGGTGAGCAGGCCGGAGGGCACGATGACGTCCGTGCAGAAGGCGATGATCCGCGTGCCCGTCAGACCGCCGGCATAGGCCTCGAGATCGGCGCGGCAACCGGCCTGGCCGATCTCGAGGTCTGGGTTGCGTCCGCTCAGTACGGACGCCAGCATCGGGCCGATGTCGTCGCCGCACACCAGCAGGATGCGGCCGGTCATGCCCGCGGACCGGTGGGGATCAGGACAGCGGCCGCTCGAGCGCGCAGATCAGGCCCGCGACATCGGCACCCTCATTCTTGCGGATGACCTCGGCCGTGATCCGGACGACCTTGAGACCGACCGCCGTCGCAACCTGCTCGACATAGGCTTGCGCGTGGCGGTAGCGGGCCGTCTCGCTGAGCTCGTACTCCTCCAGCCCGTCGCGGGTCTCGACCGAGAACAGGAACAGGCCGCTGGGCTCCAGGCTGTCATGGACGGCTTGGAACAAGGTTTCGAGCTTGCCGAAATACACCAGGACGTCGGAGGCCTGGATCAGGTCGTATTTCCGCGGGTCGACGCGCATCTGCTCAACGATCTCGCCGACCTCGAGCTCGCCGTAGATGCCCTTGGCGCGTGCCTTGGCGACCATGTTCGGCGACAGGTCGATCCCCTTGAGGCGGACGCAGTGCTCGTGCAGCAGCGCGCCCGACAGGCCGGTGCCGCAGCCGAGATCGAGGATGGCGTTGAGCTTGTGGGCCACGCCGTTGGCCGGCTTGAGAGCGGGGCGCAGGCGCAGCAGCTCGTTGACCAGCAGCGACGGAACGCGGAACTGGAGGTTGGTCAGAAGCGCCGCTTCGTAGTATTCGGCATAGGCGTCGAACACTGAGCGCACATATTGGTCGGAGGCGCGATCCGGGCGCTCATGGCTGGCGACAGCCAGCATGTGGCGAATGTACTGGTCGCTCGGGTCGATCTCCAGGCTGGTCCGGAACGCTGCGGCTGCTTCGGCCCAGTTGCCGGCCAGGAACTGGGCGTTCCCGAGGCAGCGGTAGAGCAGGGCTGTGCGCACGCCCCGGTCCACCGTGCGCTGCGCCGTGGCGACGGCGTCGAGCGGGCGCGATGCGAAGATCTGAACGTCGGCGAGGGCGATCGCGTAATGATCGGTCTGCGGATTGGCCTGATCCAGATTGGTCAGGACCTCGATGGCGGCATCGGTATCGCCGTTGCGCGCCAAGGCGCGGGCGAGCATCTCGAAATAGCCCTGGTTGTTCGGGTCGAGCTTGATCGCATCAGCATAGCACAGCGATGCCAAGTCGTAGCGGAACACCCGCTCGAGCAGGCGCCCCATCAGCTCGGCGAGGGACGGGTTCTTGGCATCGAGCTCGACGGCGCGCGATGCGTCGAGCAGCGCTTCCTGGATCTCGCCGACCTGCTCATGAACGATGGCGCGGGCGGACAGCCAGATCGGGTTGTTGGGCGCGATACCGATCGCTGCGGAGAGCTCAGCCAGCGCCTGGCCATGACGCTGCTGCTGCAGCAGCAGGAGGCCAAGCTCGCCGTGGACGCGGGCGGGGTCGCTGGCGACCTGGGTGGGGAGCGAGGACAGGCCGAACAGGCCGGGACTGACAGATTTTTGGCCGCTGAAGGTCGGCTCGCTGGGAGACGCCATGGGAACCGTTTTGATCATCGGGACGAGCCTTTCGAAAAAGCGCCCTCAGGGCAGCGTTCGGACGCTGCCGTCATGCGGGACGGAGCTCGGCCAGCCGGCCTCAGCCGGCCGGCCGGTCACGACAAGGTGTTCAGGCCGCTGGTGGCCGGCGCTGCTTCGGGATTGGAAGCGGGAACCACGGCAGCGGCGGCGTCGGTCAGGCCATCGATCAAGTTCTGGTTGACCTCGATCAGGAACTTCAAATCGATGTCCTTGTGTTTGGGGCGCTCGCATTCCCGGACCACCGCCATGCCGATCGAGATCAGTGAGGCGCGCAGCTCCAACGGCAGCTTGTTCTCGTCGTTGCTGAGGTCGGTGATGAGAACGTACCACATCGACAAATTGTCGCTGACCGCTCGCGCCACTTCGACCAGGTTGTTCGGCGCTGCTGCCGCGGCCCGCAGGCGCCGGGTGACCAAGGCCAGGACATCGCGCTCGCGCTCGCGCGGGTTCTTGGCAATATCGCTGGTCCGTTGATACGCATTGAGCATTAAGAGCCTCTCCTCACCAATTGCATGCACCAGCAACGGCGGTCGCCGGCACGGGCGCTGTCGAGCAGGCGCGCGGCAGGTCCCGCTGGCCATGTCCCTGGCGGATCCGGCGCCGTCGGCGGTGGTCTTCAACGACCGCGATCCCAGTACCAGGCATCGCGATTGTCCCGACCGACGCACCGTCCCGGCGAGTATCAGGCAGGGCGTTCTGGCAAGCGAAGGTGAAGAAACAATCTTAATAAACAGTAAAAGGGTGGTCGGCCAGGACCTGGCAATAAAAATGGCCCCGGACGTGACCGCCCGGGGCCAGGGCTAGACGGTCGCCTAGCGGAACAGGGACAGCAGG
>CAZEFK010000295.1:0-6805 GCA_964511405.1 uncultured Comamonadaceae bacterium
CTCGCGGTCTCGCAGGTGCTGACGCTGTACACGACGCCGGTGATCTATCTCTATCTCGGCCGCCTGGCGCGCCGCCGCCTGCCGCGGCTGATGGCGGCGGCGAGCCCCGCGGAGTAGCGGTTCCAACGCCCCGGGATCGGCGCCAGGGCCACTCGACCGCAGACGATTAACGGAAAATTATTCCTTGCCACTCAAATTTTGCGAGCCGTTATTGGTATTTAGGTGCCGTCTTGGCTGATTGTCTAGAAGTGATGCGCGAGCACTATAAAAACGAAGATCCTGAAGGCAAAAACGGCCAGATCGGTTCCGTTCAGTTCCTGCGCGAGCATACGCAAGGGTGCCCGTTCGTTCGAGCCGACATCAAGGGTCTTGCGAAGCGGGTGCGGTCCGGAGAGCAGATGCCGGCGGCGGCCACCACCGACGCCGGCGCCCTGAAGATCCAGAAGAACGCGCTGGCGATCCTGTTCATCCCGGCCGTGCTGGAACGGATGGATGCCGCCCTGGCGGCGCACCCCGGCGTCCTTTTCGTCGACCACGGCAACCAGTTGCTGACGGTGCCGGCAGCGGAGATCGGTCCGCACCTGGCCCCGCGACGGCGCCAGTCGATGCTCTGCCACGTCGTCTACGAGAGCCTGAGCAGCCTGTTCCGGCATGTGGTCCAGCAAGAGCTGGAGCAGGTCGCTGCCGGGATCGGTGCCGACCGGCTCGATCGCTATTCGACGGCGCTCACCGCCTATCACGGCTGTACGCGGGAAGTCATCGCCTTCACCCCGGCCGTCCACCTGACCGCCGGCATCCACACGGCGCTGTTCCTGATCCTGCGCACGCTGTCCGGGCTCACCGTGCTGGGCGAGGACCGCCTCGGTCGACCGCCGACCGCGGCCGAGCTGTCGGCCGGGATGCGCGCGAGCACCCCCTTGCTGCTGGCCATCGCCCGCTGCCATTTGGAGCAGCTGCTGGAGCTGGAGCCGCTGCTGGGCAAGGGCGACAACCTGTTCATGACCGGCCTGGACGGCGAGTTCTATGCCGAAGCCCTCAGGTCCATGTTCCAGCTGGCGCCCGGTCCCACCTTGTCTCTGGAGCTGTCGCCCATGGTGCGGACCGTCCTGCCGACCGGCCTCGTCAGCGACAAGCCGCGGACCTGCTGTCCGGCCCTGTTTGCCTCCGTGCACGGGGAGGAGAACGCGATCGTGACCTTGATCCGGCTGGTCGAGCGCAGCTTCTGCGACCTCGCCTATGGCGCGGCGGGCGCTCAGTAGGGCGCGTCCACGCCCCCGAGGTCGACGCAGACGCTCTTGAGTTGCGTGTAATGTGAACGCCGATGCGTCGTTCCAACGCCTCGGTGTCGATCACCGGCCTGAGTCGCCAGCGTGCCGGCTATCCCCCTTGCAACCGGAGCCCGGCTCTTCTACAACGCGCGCCCCTCGCTGCTCCCGAGGTTCGCCCATGTCCTCCTCGCCGCCGGCCGGAGTCGGTCTCGACTTCGGAACCACCAACAGCGTGCTCACCCTGGCCGACCCGGACGGCGCGATCTCGGTCGTCCGCTTCGCGGCCGCGGGCGGCGAGGTCGCGACCTTCCGCTCGGTCCTCCATGCCTGCCTGGAGCTCGACGGCCTGCGCACCCGCCGCGTGCTGTCGGCCGGACCCACGGCGCTCGCCGCCTATTTCGCGTTCCCCCATGACGGCCGGCTGATCCAATCGATCAAGTCGTTCCTGGCGAGCCCGGGCTTCACCGAGACCAACATCTTCGGCAAGACCTTCACGCTGGAGGCGATGATCGCGCGAATCATCGAGGTGCTGCGCGCCGAGGCCGAGGCCCGGACCGGCCCGCTGGGACCGCGCGTCACGGTCGGCCGGCCGGTCAACTTCGTCGGCGATCCCGAGAACGCGCCATTGGCCGAGCGCCGCCTGCGCGACGCCCTGGCCCAGGCCGGCTTCACCGACGCGCGGCTGGTCTATGAGCCGCTGGCCGCGGCCTACCACTATTGCCGCGCCCTGACCGGCGCCGAGACCATCCTGGTCGGCGATTTCGGCGGCGGCACCAGCGACTTCTCGCTGCTGCGCGTGACCCCCGGCGGCGGCGACGATCTGTTCGTGCGGACCACCGTGCTCGGCATCGGCGGCGTCGGCATCGCCGGTGACGCCTTCGACCGCCGCATCGTCCGCCACGCGGTCGCGCCGGCGCTCGGCGTCGACGCCCGCCACCGCACGCTCGAAGGCACCCTGGCGGCAATGCCGCAATGGCTCTATGGCCAGCTCGAGAGCTGGCATCACGCCTCATTCCTGAACACGCCCAAGACGCTCGCCCTGATCGAGTCGCTGGCGCGCACCACCGACGAGCCCGAGCGGGTGGCCATGCTGCGCCATCTGGTCGCCAACAACCTGTTCTTCGACCTGTCGGCGGCCGTGGAGCGGACCAAAGTCCAGCTGTCGTCCCAGCCCGAGGCGGTACTGTCGTTCGAGCGCGGCCCGGTGCGCATCGAGCGGCGCATCGCGGTCGACCAGTTCGAGCGCTGGATCGAGCCGGACCTCACGCGCATCGCGGCCTGCGTCGACGGCGTGCTGGCCGCGGCCGACCTCGCCCCCGCGTCGGTCAGCCGGGTGTTCCTGACCGGCGGCAGCTGCCTGGTGCCCGCGGTCCGCCGCATCTTCACCGACCGCTTCGACGCCGAACGCGTGGTGTTCGGCGACGCCCTGCTGTCGGTCGCTCAGGGCTTGGCGCTGATCGCCCGCGGCTGAACCCTGTGCACGAGCGTAGTATACCCGACGAACAGCAGGCCGGGACACGGATGGATCGGACGGTCGTCGAGATCATGACCCGAGCGGCCCTGGATGGCGATCCCGAGCCCATCCAGCAGCTGTTCGTCAACCATGGACTGGCCCCGCCGGTGATCTGCTGGCAGCCCGCGGCCGACGCGCTGGCCGTGCCCGAACTGGCCTCCCTGCGCGGCTTCTGGGACACGGCGCGCGCCGGCGCCGATGGCGGCCTGCCCGGGCCCGCGCGGATCGACCCGTTCGCGTTGAAGCCGGCGCCGGGCAACCTGATGGTGCTTGATGTGCTCGACGACGGATGGGACTACCGCTATCGGCTCTATGGCACCAAGATCCGTGACCGCGCCAAGCGCGACTATACCGGGATGCGAACCTCGGAGCTGCTGGCCGGGCCGTGGATCACCAGCTTCTGCATCGCCATGTACCGGGCGGTCCTCGCCCGGCCCGCGTGCCTCTATACCGAGAACGCGCCCCCGCCCGACGTCGAGACCACGTGCTGGCACCGGCTGATCCTGCCGTTCGGCGAGGGCGGCGCCGTCACCCGCCTGCTGGTCGGCAACGTGCCGGGGCCGTGGCGCCCAGCCGCGGGCTGAGCGCCACGGCCCCGGGTCCTACGGCGCGGTGTAGGCGGTCTTGACCAGCGTGTAGAACTCGCGGGCGTAGCTGCCCTGCTCGCGCGGGCCGTAGCTGGACCCCTTCCGGCCGCCGAACGGCACATGGTAGTCGACGCCGGCGGTCGCCAGATTGACCATGACCATGCCGGCCTCGGAATGGCGCTTGAAGTGGCTGGCGTGCTTCAGCGAGGTCGTGACGATCCCGGCCGACAGCCCGAAGGTGGTGTCGTTGGCCGCGGCCAGTGCGGCGTCGTAGTCGTCGACCTTCACCACGCTCGCCACCGGGCCGAAGATCTCCTCGCGGTTGATCCGCATCTCGGGCTTGGTGTCGGTGAACAGCGCCGGCGCCATGTAGTAGCCCTGGGCCGGCCGCTCCAGCCGCTCGCCGCCCCAGGCGAGGGTGGCGCCTTCCTTGCGGCCGATGTCGACATAGGAGAGGTCCTGGTCGAGCTGGCTCTGGCTCACCACCGGGCCGATGTCGACACCGGCCTCCAGCGCGTCGCCGACCTTCAGCGACTTCAGCTTCTCGACCATCGCAGCGACGAAGCGGTCATGGATGCCCTTGGTCACGATCAGGCGGCTGGATGCCGTGCAGCGCTGCCCGGTCGAGAAAAAGGCGCCCTGCACCGCGCAGTTGACCGCGACGCCGAGATCGGCGTCGTCCACGACCACCAGTGGGTTCTTGCCGCCCATCTCGAGCTGGACCTTGGCGCCGCGCGCCACGGCCTGGGCCGCGACGCGCCGGCCGACCTCGACCGAGCCGGTGAAGCTGACCGCGGCCACCTTGGGATTGTTGATGATCGCGTCGCCGACCACCGAGCCCGAGCCCATCACCAGATTGAACACGCCGGCCGGCAGGCCGGCGCGGGCGATGATGTCGGCCAGCGCCCAGCCCGAGCCCGGCACCAGGTCGGCCGGCTTGAACACCACGCAGTTGCCGTAGGCGAGCGCGGGCGCGATCTTCCAGGCCGGGATCGCGATCGGGAAGTTCCAGGGCGTGATGATGCCGACCACGCCGACCGGCTCGCGCGTGATCTCGACATCGACGCCCGGGCGCACCGAGGGTAGCTTCTCGCCGCCCAGGCGCAGCGCCTCGCCGGCGAAGAACTTGAAGATGGCGCCGGCGCGCGCGGCCTCGCCGATGCCCTCGGGCAGGGTCTTGCCCTCCTCGCGGCTGAGCAGGCGACCCAGCTCGTCCTTGCGCGCCAGGATCTCGGTGCCGATCTTGTCCAGCGCGTCGAAGCGCACCTGCGGGCTCATCAGCGCCCAGGCCTTGGACGCCTGGTGGGCGGCATCGATGGCGGCCGCGGCCTGATCGGCGCTGGCGCGGGCATACTCGCCGACCACGTCGCTGAGGTTCGACGGATTGATGTTGCGGTTGACCGCGTCGGCGGCGACCCACTCGCCGGCGATCCAGTTCTTGGCCAATGTCGACATGCAGCTTCCTCCAATGGCGGCGCCGGCAGTTGTCGGACAAGCGGCCGCGATCCGCAATCCCTTCGGTTGCAAATTCCCTTGGCCGCCCGACATCATCCTGGCCCGTTGTCCCGATCGGATCCGCCGCCATGACGCTGCCCGACCAGATGCGCTTCATCGACCTGCCCGCCTATGGCGGCCCCGAGGCCCTGGTGCCGGCGGTCGGGCCGGTGCCCCGGCCGGGCGCCGGCGAGCTGCTGATCCGCGTGGCGGCGGCCGGGGTCAACCGGCCCGACGTCCTGCAGCGCCAGGGCGGCTACAGGCCGCCGCCGGGCGCCTCGCCGGTCCCGGGTCTGGAGGTGGCAGGCACCGTCGCGGCCTTGGGCGACGACGTGTCCGGTGTCGCGATCGGCGACCCGGTCTGCGCCCTGCTGGCGGGCGGCGGCTATGCCGAGTACGCCGTGGCGCCGGTGCCCCAATGCCTGCCGGTGCCGGCCGGGCTGTCGGTGCTGGAGGCGGCCGCCCTGCCCGAGACGGTCTTCACCGTCTGGACCAACGTCTTCGAGCGCGGCCGGCTGGCCGCCGGCGAGAGCATCCTTGTTCATGGCGGCACCAGCGGCATCGGCACCGTCGCGATCCAGCTGGCCAAGGCGTTCGGCGCCCGGGTGTTCGCGACCGCCGGCGGCGCGGCCAAGGCCCGGGCGTGCCAGGAGCTGGGCGCCGAGCGCGGCATCGACTACCGGTCGGAGGACTTCGTCGAGGTGGTCAAGGCGGCGACCGGCGGCGCCGGCGTCAACCTGGTCCTGGACATGGTCGGCGGCGATTACCTGGAGCGCAACGTCAAGGCCCTGGCGGTGGAGGGCCGGCTGGTCCAGATCGCCTTCCTGCAGGGCAGCAAGGTCGTGTTCGACTTCGGCCCCATGATGATGAAGCGGCTGACCTTGACCGGCTCGACCCTGCGGCCGCGCTCGGTCGCCGAGAAGGGCGCCATCGCCCAGGCGCTGCGCCAGACGGTCTGGCCGCTGATCGCGGCGGGCAAGCTGAAGCCGGTGATCCACAAGACCTTCCCGCTGGAGCAGGCGGCCGCGGCGCACCGGCTGATGGAAAGCAGCGCCCACATCGGCAAGATCATGCTGGCGGTGGCGTGACGACCGCGCTCAGCCGCCCGCCATCAGCCGGTCCAGATGCATCCGGATATGGGCGGCCTCGGCGGCGGTGTTGGCCCGAGCGATCGCCTGGCCGAACGCCTCGCGCGCCTCGCCGGACCGGCCCAGCTGCATCAGCAGGGCGCCGCGGACGCCGTGGAAGTGGAAATAGCCGGCCAGGCGGTCGGCCAGCGGCTCGACCAGCGCCAATGCCGCCGCCGGACCTGCGACCTTGGCCACCGCGACCGCACGGTTGAGCGTGACCACCGGCGACGGCTGCAGCCGCTCCAGCGTCGCATACAGGCGGTCGATCTGGACCCAGTCGGTGTCCGCCGGCCGCGGCGCGCGGGCATGGAGCGCGGCGATCGCCGCCTGCACCTGATAGGGGCCGGTCCGGCTGTGGCGCATGGCCTTGTCCAGCAGCGCCAGCCCTTCGGCGATCAAGCCCGGATGCCACAGGCTGCGGTCCTGGTCGTCCAGCAGCACCACCGCGCCCACGGCGTCGAACCGGGCCGGCGCGCGGGCATGCTGGAGCAGCAGCAGCGCGGCCAGGCCCATGACCTCGGGCTCGGCGGGAAACAGGCGCAGCAGCAGCCGCGCCAGCCGGATCGCCTCGTCGCACAGCGGCCGCCGCTGATCGGCGGTGTCGGCGGCCGCCGAATAGCCTTCGTTGAACACCAGATAGATCATGGCCAGGACCGCGCCCAGCCGCTCGGCCCGCTCGACCGCATCAGGCGCCTCGAACGGCACGTCGGCCCGGGCGATGCGCGCCTTGGCGCGGGTGATGCGCTGCTCCATGGCGCTGTCGCCGACCAGGAAGGCGCGGGCGATCTGCGCCACCGACAAGCCGGAGACGAT
>CAZEFK010000296.1:0-6730 GCA_964511405.1 uncultured Comamonadaceae bacterium
GCGCTTGCGCGCGCACGATCCCCGCCTTCGCGGGGATGACGAGCAGGATGGCCAAGGCGGCGACTTTCAAAAAAAGACCTTCGGAAGTTATAGCAATCTTGCGGAGGCAATGACTTTTTTAGGCCTAAAAATAGCCTTACCGGCTCTTTGCTCGAATTGCGTAGGCCATCAGCGATTCGAAATGTGGATTGATTTGGGCCGTTCTCTGGTTAACGTAGGCAGGCAGTGTCGAACGCAGAACTCTGGAGCGTTCACAAGTTCGTTTCATTCTAGACGAAGGGTGGAATAATGCGTGCAAATTTTATTGTCGCTGCGGCCGCTCTGGCCCTCGCGGCAGTCCCGGTGTCGGCCGGGCATGCGGCAACCGTCACCTGGAACCTGTTCGGGGATGGGCATGACGGCGATCTCGGTCAGACCACGACCTACACCGTCTCCGGCCATAGCATCACCGCGGGCGGGTTCCTGCGCGGCGGCGCGCCGACCGACCTGTTCGGCAAGGATGCCGGGGGCGACGAGGACGGGCTGGGCACGCTGACCACCGTCGATCACGAGATCATGAGCGACCGGTATGTCCGTTTCGACCTGTCGGGCGCATTGGCCGATGCGACCTGGACGATTACCGGCGGGTCGGTCACGGGCGGCGACACGCTGCTGGCCTATACCAGCAGCAGCACGACGATCGACTTCGCGACGGCGACGCCGATCGTCAGCACCAAGACCGAGGCGCCGCAATCCTTCGTGCCCGACCGCTTCCTCTTCGTGACGGCCGGCGGCGGCACCGGGGCCGATGTCCTGGTGCGGTCGCTGACCGCCGACAACAGCGCCGCCGGCGCCGGCTCCCCCGGCGGCACGCCGGTTCCGGAGCCTGCCTCGATGGTTCTGCTCGGCGCCGGTCTGCTGGGCCTTGGTGCATCACGACGCCGGCGCTGATCGAGCGATCGGCCGGCTAGAATGAAGGGTCAGAACTATGCGCGCAAACTTGCTCGTCGCGGCGGCGGCTCTTGCCCTCGCGGCCGTCCCGGTCTCGGCCGGGCAGGCGGCGACCATCACCTGGAACCTGTTCGGGGATGGGCATGACGGCAGTATCGGTCAGACCACTACCTACACCGTCTCCGGCTTTACCATCACCGCCAGCGGTTTCATGCGCGACGGCACGCCGGCCGACCTGTTCGGCAAGGACGCCGGGGGTGACCAGCAGGGCCTGGGCTCGCTGATCGGCAACGCCCATGAGCTCATGAGCGACCGCTATGTCCGCTTCGATCTGTCGGCGGCGCCGTCCCCAGCAAGCTGGACGATCACCGGCGGCTCGGTCACCAACGGCGACGTCCTGCTGGCCTATACCAGCAGCAGCCCGACGATCAACCTGGCAACCGCAACGCCGGTGGTCAGCACCACCACCGAGACCCCGCAATCCTTCGTCCCCGACCACTTTCTCTATGTGACGGCCGGCGGGCCGATCGGGGCCGACGTCCTGGTGCGGTCGCTGACCGCCGACAACAGCAGCAGCGGCGCCGGCTCGCCCGGCGGCACGCCGGTTCCGGAGCCCGCGACACTGGCCGTGCTCGGCGCCGGTTTGCTGGGCCTGGGGGTGGTGCGCCGCCGTCGCTGACCAGGCGCGGCCCGCCGGGGCGGGGGTCAGCCGGCCAGAAAGCGGCGGCGCCCCTCGCGGCGGGGTGCCAGCAGCGCCCGGATCGCGTCGGAGGCCGCGATCGCGCCCGAGGCCGCGAACGCCTCATGGTTGTCCTCGATGTCCTCGAGGCGGTAGCGGTAGTTGACCATCAGGCCGAAGCTCTCGGCCAGCCCCTTGGGCGAGCGGTCGGCCAGCCAGTTCAGGCGGTCGATGCTGGCGCCGTTGCCCAGATGGAAGCGCGCGACCGGATCGACCGGCCGGTCGTTGCGGCTGGCCTTGGCCAAGTACCAGGCGCCCAGCCGCAGCAGCGGCTCGCGCAGGTCCTGGGCGGCGTCGGGGTCTTCCCCCCAAGGAGCTTCGGCCAGCTGCGTCCGCAGATCGGCGCCGCCCTTGGCGATGCGCGTGAGATCGTCGTCGGGCAGCCGGTCCAGCCAGCGCCGGAACCCCGGCATCGGCGACAGGGTGGCAAAGGTCTGGATGCGCGGGAATTCGCGCAGCAGCGCGTCGACCACCTGCTTGATCAGGAAGTTGCCGAAGCCGATGCCGCGCAGCCCGGCCTGGGCATTGGAAATCGAATAGAAGATCGCCGTGTCGGCGGCGCGCGGGTCGAGCGCGACCCGGCCGCGGTCGAGCAGCCCTTGGACCGAGCCCGCGATGCCGTCGACCAGCGCCACCTGGACGAAGATCACCGGCTCGCCCGGCATGCGCGGATGGAAGAAGGCATAGACCCGGCGGTCGCGCTCGAGCCGGTGGTGCAGGTCCTCCCAGCCGCGGATCGCATGCACCGCCTCATAGGCGATCAACTTCTCCAGAAGCGACGCCGGACTGTCCCAGCTGAGCCGCACCAGGTCCAGGAACCCGACATCGAACCAGGCCGCGAGCAGGTCGCGCAGGTCGGCCTCCAAGGGCAGCAGCGCGGGGTCGGCGTCGGCCGCAGCCAGCAGGTCGGCCCGCAGATCGACCAGGAATTTGACGCCCTGCGGCAGTGACGTGAACTGGGTCAGCAGGCGCCGGCGCGGCGCCGTCAGGGCCTTGCGCAGGGCCGCCTCGGCGCCGGCGTCGTCGGGATCGGCGGCGAACTGGCGCGCGGTCTCGGCCAGCGCCGGGCGGTCGATCCCGAACGATCCGAGCACCGCCAGATAGCGGCGGCGGCCTTGCTGGGAGAGTCCCAGATATAGGCGGCCGAGATCGGCGGCCCGCGTCCGCGCCGAGACTTCGCCGCCGCGCGCGACCAGGCAGTCCTCGAAGCGCCGGCGCAGGTCGTCCGCCGCGTCGGCGCCCAGATCAGGATCGACGTCGCCGCCCGGCGGTCCGGCCAGGTCGCGCCACATCCGGCGCAGATTGATGAGGGTGCGGTCGAACAGCGAAGGCTCGGCCCCATTGGCCATGGCGGTCACCTCGGCACGCGTCCAGCAAGGGCGCAAACGCTATGCGGCGCGGCGCGGGCTGTAAAGGCCGGGACGGAACCGCGGATGGCCGGTCCCGTTCGTTTGACGTCAGGAGGGCCGCCATGATCACGCTCGTCCAGGTCGATGCCCCGACCGAATCGTTCATCGCAGCCCTGGGCCGGCTGGGCCAGACAGTCCACGCCATGCCCACGGCCTGGTTCCTGAGCGCGGCGCTGGCGCCCGGCCAGGTGCTGACGGCGCTGCAGCCGACCCTGGGCCCCGGCGCCCGCCTGCTGGTGGTCAAGACCGGCAACGCCGCCGCCGCGGCCGGCATGGAGCCCGCCGTCGCGGCCTGGCTGAACGACGCCTTCGCCACCACCTATACCGAGCAGGTCGACCCCGTCTCGCCGTCCGTGTAAGCGCGTCAGGCGCGGTAACCGCGCCGGGGGCGCGCCAGCGCGCCGGGGGCGCGCGGCGCTATGCACAAGGTGCCATTGACGGCCTTCCTCCCACGATCTCTGATGCCGCGGTAACGATAATCCCCGCGGGAGGAACCCATGAGACCAGGCGCGATCGCTGGCCCGGTGCTGGCTGGCTTGTGCGCTGGCTGGCTGCTGGCCGGCCCGGCCCTTGCCGACACCACGGTCAAGGTGGTGGAGGTGATCACCAGCCCGCCCCGCACCGAGCTTCTGAAGAAGCAGTTCCAGGCCTTCGAGGCCGCCAACCCCGGCGTCCATGTCGAGCTGATCTCGCTGCCCTGGGGCCAGGCGTTCGAGAAGTTCCTGAACATGGTGCAGGCCGGCGACACGCCCGATGTCGTCGAGATGCCGGAGCGCTGGCTGGGTCTTTACGGCACCAACGGCCAGCTCGCGGACCTGACCCCCTATCTCAAGGACTGGAGCGAATCCAAGACGCTGGGTTCCCGCGCCAAGGAGTTCGGCGCCGCGGTGCACGGCGTCCCCTACATGGTGCCCTATGGCTATTATGTCCGCGCGCTGTTCTGGAACAAGAAGCTGTTCGCCCAGGCCGGCCTGACCGCGCCGCCCGCCACCATGGACGAGTTCGTGGCCGACAGCGCCAAGATCTCGGCGATCCCGGGCAAGTACGGCTACTGCATGCGCGGCGGCGCCGGCGGCTTCACCGGCACCCAGATCTTCATGAACACCATGGACGACAAGGGCTACTTCAACCCGGACGGCACCTCGACCTTCGGCGAGCCGGGGTCGATCGCCGGGCTGCAGCTGCTGGCCAACCTGTACCAGAAGGGCTACGCGCCCAAGGACAGCGTCAACTGGGCGTTCAACGAGGTGGTCGCCGGCTTCTACTCGGGCACCTGCGCCATGCTCGACCAGGATCCCGACGCGCTCATCGGCATCGCCGACAAGATGAAGGCCGAGGATTTTGCGGTGGCGCCGATCCCGCTGGGGCCCTCGGGGCATGCCCATCCGGCGCTCGGCTATGCCGGCTGGTCGATGTTCGCCACCTCCAAGGTGAAGGACGCGGCCTGGAAGGTCATGGCGCACCTGCTGTCGGCCAAGAGCAACCTGGAATGGGCCAAGTTCGTCGGCGTGCTGCCGATCCATGACGGCGCCGACCAGGACCCGTTCTTCGCCCGCGAGCAGTTCAAGGGCTGGTTCGAGGAGCTGAAGGATCCCAACCGCTACATCCTGACCACGGTGCCGAGCCACCTGGAGAACCTGGGGCCGTTCTTCGATTCGACCTCGGTCAAGGACTTCCAGCAGATGCTGCTGGGCCAGCGCACCGCGGCCGACGTGGCGGGCGGCTGGGCCAAGTACCTGACCGAGCAGCAGCAGGCATACCTGGCCAAGGCCAAGAAGTGAGCCTGGCCGGCGTCCTGCCGGCCGCGGCCAGTGCCGGACGGCGACCCCGCCGGCCGGCGCTGGAGCCGTGGCTGTATCTGAGCCCGGCGCTGCTGCTGATCGCGACCATGCTGCTGGTGCCTGTCGCCTTCGGCCTGGCCTATTCGCTGCGCCGGTTCGGGGCGTTCCGCTCGGAGTATGTCGGGCTCGACCAGTATCGCGCGATGCTGGCCGACTCCGACCTCGGCTGGGCGCTGCTGCACACCCTGTGGTGGACCGCCGGCAGCCTGGTGCTGCAGTTCCTGCTCGGGCTGGGCCTGGCGCTGGCGCTCAACCGCGACTTCGCCGGCCGGCGGCTGGTCCAGGCCCTGGTGTTCTTGCCCTGGGCGGTGCCCAGCTTCCTGTCCGGCCTGACCTGGGCGTGGCTGTTCAACCCGGTGATCGGCCCCCTGCCGCACTGGCTGGCCGCGCTCGGGATCCTGCCCCAGCCCACCAACATCCTGGCCGACCCGGCCACCGCCATGTGGGGGCCGATCATCGCCAATGTCTGGTTCGGCGTGCCGTTCTTCGCGATCACGCTGCTGGCCGCGCTCAAGGCGATCCCGCCCGAGCTCCACGAAGCCGCGGCGATCGACGGCGCCGACGCCGTCCAGCGCTTCCGCCGGGTGACCCTGCCGCTGCTGGCGCCGACCATCGCGATCACGGTCATGCTGCGCACGATCTGGATCAGCACCTTCGCCGACCTGATCTTCGTCATGACCGAGGGCGGGCCGGCCGGCGCCACCACCACCGTCGCCGTCTATGTCTATCTCAAGGCCTTCAAGTCGCTGGACAAGGGCTATGCCTCGGCGGTCGCGGTGCTGCTGCTGGCGCTGCTGGTGCTCTATGCCGCGGTGGTGATCCGCATGCGCCGTACCCTGCTGGCGGGGGCCGACCAGTGATCGGAACCGCCCCGCGCCGCGCCCGCCTCGCCGGCGCCTGCGGCCACTATGCGGTGATCGCCGCCTATGTCGCCTTCGCCCTGTTCCCGATCTACTGGACGATCAAGATCTCGGTGACGCCGTCGGCGCTGCTCTATGGCGAAGGCATCACCGCCTGGCCCAGCGCCATGACCTTGGAGAACTACGTCAAGGTCATCCGCGCCTCGGATTTTCCGCGCTATTTCCTGAACAGCGTCATCGTGTCGGCCTCGACTGCCGGGATCGTGACCGCGGTCGCCTCGGCCTCGGGCTACGCCCTGTCGCGCTTCCGCTTCCGCGGCAAGCCGGCGGTGGCGTTCCTGCTGCTGCTGACCCAGACCTTCCCGCTCGTGATGGTGATCCCGCCCATCTACCGCATGATGGGCACCTTGCACATGACCAACAGCCTGACCGGGCTGATCGCCATCTACGCGGCGTTCAACACCGCCTTCGCCACCTTCCTGATGCAGTCGTTCTTCGAGGCGATCCCGAAGGACCTGGAAGAGGCGGCCATGATCGACGGCTGCACCCGGCTGCAAGCGCTGCGCCGGGTGATCCTGCCGCTGACCCTGCCCGGCATGGGGGCGACATTGGGCTTCGTGTTCACCGCGGCGTGGAGCGAGCTGCTATTCGCGCTGATGCTGATCAACGACGAGGACAGCAAGACCTTCGCCGTCGGCCTGCTGACCTTCATCGGCAAATTCGCGGTCGACTGGGGCCAGATGATGGCCGCCTCGGTGCTGGCGCTGATCCCTGTGTGCCTGTTCTTCGCGCTGCTGCAGCGCTATCTGGTGGCGGGGCTGACCGCGGGGTCGCTCAAGGGGTGATCTGGTATTACGCAGCAAGCACGCCTTATGGCGTTTGCCTATAATTGGGCACCTGAGAGCCGATCCCAAAAGGTCTTGAATCGGATCAATATGTTGTGATTCGGTG
>CAZEFK010000297.1:0-6661 GCA_964511405.1 uncultured Comamonadaceae bacterium
GCCGGCCGGCGACCGCCTGCTGGTCCTGACCCCCGGCGGCGCCGGCATGGGCCCGGCCGAGCGCCGCGACCCGACCGCCTTGGCTGCCGAGCGCCGCGATGGGCTGGTGACGGCGTGACCGTGCGTTCGGCCGCATCCATATCACCCCTCCTCCCGGCCTCCTCCCACAGGGGGAGGAGGGGCCCGGTTGCGGCAGCGTCTCTCCTCCTTCCCTCGTGGGAGGAGGTCGGGAGGAGGGGGCGAATCCCGACGCTGGGCGCATGATGCCCCTGTGGTCGCTGCCCGCGCCGGGGGTGGTGGCAGCGCTTCTCTCGGGCGCCCTGACCGGCCTGGTCACCCGCTGGCTGCGAGCCCGCGCCATCCTCGACCATCCCAACCAGCGCAGCAGCCACGCCGTGCCGACCCCGCGCGGCGGCGGTATCGGCCTGCTGGCGGCGCTGCTGCCGGTGCTGGCCGCGGTCGCGTGGGTCTGGCCCGGCCCGTCGCCGTGGCCGATCCTGGCCATGACGGCGGCGCTGGCGGCTCTGTCCTTCGCCGACGACCGCATCGGGCTGTCGGCGGGCCTGCGCTTCGGCGCGCAGCTGGCCGTGGTGGCGCTCGGGCTGTGGCTGCTGCCAGCCAACGGGCTGGTGTTCCAGGGCCTGCTGCCGCTGCCGCTCGACCGCCTGGCCGCCGGCTTCGCCTGGCTGTGGTTCGTGAACCTGTACAACTTCATGGATGGCGCCGACGGCATGGCGGGCGTCGAGACCGCCGTGCTCGGTTTGGGGCTGGCCGCGGTGGCGTGGGCGGTCGGCAGCCTGGCCCAGATCGGCTGGGGCCTGGCCGTGGCCGGCGCCGCCGCCGGCTTCCTGGTCTGGAACTGGCACCCGGCCAAGGTATTCCTGGGCGACGTCGGCAGCATCGCGCTGGGCTACCTGATCGGCTGGCTGCTGCTGCTCGCGGCGCTCGACGGCGCCTGGGCCGCCTGCCTGATCCTGCCGGCCTATTACTGGATCGACGCGACCGGCACGCTGCTCCGGCGCCTTCTGCGCGGCGAGCGGGTGTGGCAGGCGCATCGCGAGCATCTCTATCAGCGCGCGATCCAGGCCGGCCTCGGCCATGACGAGGTCGCCCGGCGGGTCCTCACCACGGGCCTGATGCTGGTGGTCGTCGCCTGGGTGAGCGTGACCGGCAGCGCCTGGCTGGGGCTGGTCGCCGGCGCGGCGATCGCGTTCGGGCTGGTCCAGTCGTTGGGCCGGCCGGCTACTCGGTCACGCCGATCCTAGCTCAGTAATGATAGCTCTCTGGACAATGTCCGGATTGTTCTCTTGCCAATACAGGTAGTCGTCCCACGCTTGCTCGGCCCAGACGAGCTTCACTCGATCAGGTCGCGTTCGGCGCCGCGCTCCGCGTCGAGCTGGTCGATGGCGGCGGCCAGGCGGGCTGCATTGGTCGGATTGCGGATCAGGTGAAGCGTTTCCACTATGCTCTCATAGTCGTCTTCGGACCTGACGACGACCGATCGGCCCTCCTGGCGGGTCACCGTCAGCGGCGCGCGTTCGTCGCAGACGCGGTCCATGAAGCTGGCCAGCGACTCGCGGAAATCCGTGTAGGTGACATGTCGCACGGCGATCCTCTCGATGGGGGTATGTACAGATATATGTACGGAGCGGCGGGTGCAAATCCACCTCATGGCCACGGGCCCGGTCGGCAGATCGCGGCCGCGGTAGCGAGCGACGGGCGTCGGCTGGCTTGACACCTCAGGTCGCGCGACTCAGCCAAGGGCGCGGCTCCCTTGGGGTTATGCCGTGTGGCGCAGGTTTTGCTTCCGATTGCGACAGCGCCCCTGGTGCGGGACGGCTCGCTCCCGGGCGATCCAATCAGGGTGGGATTTATGCCTGTGCCAATGAGGTTCCTGGCGGCCGCGGCCGCCCTTCTCGGCCTGGCCGCGGCGGCGGCGCCGAGCCGGGCCGATGTTCTGTTCCGCTACGACATGACCAGCGCGGCCGACCCCCAAGGCGATTTCTTCGCCGGCGGCGAGCTGACGGTCTCGGACGCCGCGTTCGCGTCGGGACTGCACATCTTCCAATCCGATGACCACGGTGGGGTCTTCACTGGCGCGGGGGTTACCGGCATAGACTTTTATGTCCATCAGGGGCGCTCTAATCTGGAAGCAGTATATAATAAATCACACAATGATTTTTAATATTCAATATATGCTCGATACTGGGATATTATCTTGAATGGCGAACCAAACGGGACGCCGACCGGCCGCATATATTTCAACAATCAGATGAGTGATTTTAACTTCATGCTTGGGTCGGCCGCGCCCAGCTTGTTCAATACCGATTTCTCGAACGGCACGCCGTATTGTTACCATTACGGCACATGCACCTTCACCGGCACGTGGACCATGGTCGGCGAGGTGCCGTCCGGGACGGCCGTGTCCGAGCCGGCATCCATCGGCCTGCTCGGGGCCGGGCTGATCGGCATGCGCATCGCGCGGCGGCGCGGTCGCGGCTGAGCGGCAGCGGAGGCTTGCGGCAGGGCGCGACCGCCGGGCTGGCAGATCGTGCCCGGGCCCGATACAGTCGCAAACCCTTCGACTGCCCCAGAGAGCCTCCGCTGAACCGCGTCCTCGTCACCCTGGTCCACGACATCGTGATGGCGGCCGTCGCCTTCGTGGCGGCGGTGGTGCTGCGCGTCGGCTGGGATACCGCGTTCGGCCCGACCCTGCATGTCGTGCTGGTCGGCGCGCCGGTGTTCACCGGCGTCGCGGCCGGCGTGTTCCTGGCGACCGGCCTCTATCGCGGCGTCTGGCGCTACGCCTCGCTCGACGACACCCTGGCGATCGGCCGCGCCGCCGCGCTGACCGTGCTGATCACCCTGGCGCTGCTGTTCCTGATCATGCGGTCCGACGACCTGCCGCGGTCGTCGCTGCTGATCGCCTGGTTCACGCTGGTGTTCCTGCTGGTCACGCCGCGGATGCTGTACCGCGTGCTCAAGGACGGCCACTTCAAGCACATCCTGCGGCGCACGGCCGAGGCGCGGCGGGTACCGGTGCTGCTGATCGGCGCCGGCGACGACGCCGATCTGTTCATCCGCGAGATGGCCCGCAACCCGACCGCCAGCTACCGGCCGATCGGCATCGTCGACGAGAAGGGCCGGCGGGTCGGCCGCCAGATCCGCGGCGTGCCGGTCCTGGGCGCGGTCGAGGAGATCCCGGCCATCGTCGAGCGCCTGGGCCGTCGCGCCCTGCCGCCGCAGCGCCTGATCGTGACCCGCGACCGGCTCGACCCGGCGCTCGCCAACCGCCTGTTGGAGATCGCCGAGGATTTGCGGCTGCCCTTGGCGCGCATGCCTCGGCTCACCGACTTCCGTGGGCAGGGCCAGGCCGGCGTCGAGGTCCGGCCGATCGCCATCGAGGACCTGCTGGGCCGTCCCCAGGCCGCGCTCGACCGGGCGGCGATGGCCAGCCTGATCGGCGGCGTCCGGGTGCTGGTGACGGGCGCGGGCGGGAGCATCGGCAGCGAGCTCGTCCGCCAGCTCGCGGCGTTCGGGCCGGCCGAGCTGGCGCTGCTCGATGTCAGCGAGTTCGCGCTCTACCAGATCGACCTGGAGATGGCCGAGCGCCATCCTGACCTCAAGCGCCGCGCCATCCTGGCCGACGTCCGCGACCGCCGGCATCTGGGCCAGCGCTTTGGCGAATATCGGCCCGAGCTGGTGTTCCACGCCGCGGCGCTCAAGCATGTGCCGCTGGTCGAGGACAATCCGACCGAGGCGATCCTGACCAACGTCGTCGGCACCCGCCATGTCGCCGACCTGGCGCGCGAGGCCGGGGCCCGCGCCATGGTGCTGATCTCCAGCGACAAGGCGGTCAACCCGTCGAGCGTGATGGGCGCGACCAAGCGGCTGGCCGAGGCCTATATCCAGGCGCTCGACCTGGCCGACCGCCGCCGCAACGCGCCGACCCGCTTCGTCACCGTGCGCTTCGGCAACGTCCTGGGCTCGACCGGCTCGGTGGTGCCGCTGTTCCAGCGCCAGCTGGCGCGCGGCGGGCCGCTGACCGTGACCCACCCGGACGTCACGCGCTATTTCATGACCACGCGCGAGGCGGTGGAACTGGTGCTGCAGGCGACCACCTTGGGCGTGGCCAGCGCCGCCGAGGGCGGCGACATCCATGTGCTCGACATGGGCGAGCCGGTGCGTATCGTCGACCTGGCGCGCCAGATGATCCGGCTGGCCGGCCTGCGCCCCGAGCGCGACGTCGAAATCGTGTTCACCGGCCTGCGGCCGGCCGAGAAGCTGCACGAAGAGCTGTTCCACACCGCCGAGGCGCTGGTCGAGAGCGGCTCGCGCGGGATCCGGCTGGCGCGGCCCCGGACCAGCGATCAGGCCGTGCTGGCGCGCAGCCTGGACGAGATCGAGCAGCTGGCGCGGGCGCGCCGGGACGGCGACGCCCTTGATCTCTTGGCCCGCTTGGTGCCCGAATTCGGCGAGGGAGCCGACCGTCCGCGACGGGCGGCGCGCTGACGACGACAGGAGGTTGTATGTCCGACGGAGTTATCCGGCCCCGCCGCGCGCTGATTTCGGTGTCCGACCGCACGGCGCTGGTGCCCTTCGCGCGGTTGCTGGCGCGCGAAGGCGTGGAGATCCTGTCGACCGGCGGCACCGGCCGTACGCTCGCCAATGCCGGGATCCCGGTGCGCCAGGTCAGCGACCATACCGGCTTTCCCGAGATCATGGGCGGCCGGGTCAAGACCCTGCACCCGGCGATCCATGGCGGCATCCTGGCCGACCGCAGCGACCCGGCGCATGAGGCGGCCATGGTCGCCCACGGCATCGCGCCGATCGACATGGTGGTGGTCAACCTCTACCCGTTCGAGAAGGTGGCGGCGTCGGGCGCCGAGTTCGCCCACTGCATCGAGAACATCGACATCGGCGGCCCGTCGATGGTGCGTAGCGCGGCCAAGAACCACGCCCATGTCGCGGTGCTGACCGACCCCAGCGACTATGCCGACGTCGAGAACGAGCTCGATGCCCATGGCGGCACCACCCTCGCGCTGCGCCGGCGGCTGGCGGCCACCGCCTTCGCCCGCACCGGCGCCTACGACGCCGCCATTGCCGACTGGTTCTCGCGCCAGCTGGACATCGGCCGGCCCCGCCACTTCGCCTTCGGCGGCACCCTGGCGCAGGACCTGCGCTATGGCGAGAATCCGCACCAGACCGCGGCCTTCTACATCGGCGGTCCGGTCCGGCCGGGGGTCGCCACCGCGACCCAGCTCCAGGGCAAGGAGCTCAGCTACAACAACATCAACGACACCGAGGCGGCGTTCGAGCTGGTGGCGGAGTTCGAGCGGCCGGCGGTTGCAATCATCAAGCACGCCAATCCGTGCGGCGTCGCGGTCGCGGACACCCTGGCCGAGGCCTACAAGAAAGCTTTGGCGGCCGACCCGGTCAGCGCCTATGGCGGCATCATCGCCTGCAACCGGCCGCTCGACCGCGCCACCGCCGAGGCCATCGGCAGCCTGTTCGCCGAGGTCGTGATCGCACCAGCGGTCGAGCCCGACGCCGCCGAGGTCATGGCCCGGAAGACCCAGCTCCGGCTGCTGTCCGCCGGCGGCATGCCCGATCCCCAGGCGGCGGGCATGACGGTGCGCGGCATCGGCGGCGGCTACCTGATCCAGTCGCGCGACGCCGAGCGCCCGCATCCGGAGCTGTTCAAGACCGCGACCACGCGCGCTCCCAGCGCCGCCGAGACCGACGACATGGTGCTGGCGATGCTGGTGGCCAAGCACACCAAGTCCAACGCCATCGTGCTGGCCAAGGGCGGCATGACCGTCGGCATCGGCGGCGGCCAGACCAGCCGCGTCGACGCCGCCCGCCAGGCGGTGCAGCGCGCCCATGACTTCGCCGTGGCCGCCGGCGAGCCGGCCAGCCGGGCCCAGGGCGCGGTCGCCGCCTCCGATGCCTTCTTCCCGTTCGCCGACGGCCTGCAGCTGTGCCTGGAGGCCGGGGTCACGGCGGTGATCCAGCCCGGCGGCTCCAAGCGCGATGCCGAGGTCATCGCCGCCGCCGACGCGGCCGGCGCCGCCATGGTGTTCACCGGCATCCGCCATTTCCGGCATTGACCGACCTCGCCGATCAGCTGGCCGAGGTGCTGCGCCGCAAGGCCGATGCCCTGGCCAGCCGGTCGGAGCCGGCCCTGCGCGCGCTGATGCATCCCGCATTTCTCTATGTGACCGCCGCCGGCCGCATCCTGGATCGCAACGGCTATATCGCGGCCTATTGCGCCAGCGGACCGACTCAGATCCGGCACCAGGACGCCGAGATCCTGGCGGTCTCGGACCTCGGCGAGTGCGCGCTCGCGGCGCTGCGCCTGCGCGACGATGTCGAGATCGACGGCCAGCCGGAGGCGTGGTCCCTGCGGTCGTTCGCGGTCTTCCGCCGGGCGGAGGCCGGCTGGCTGTGGGCCGGCGGCCAGACGGTGCCGGCGGCGCCCTGAGGTTTTCAATTATAGCGATCTTAGGGGAGTTTATCGTCCGGGGCTAAACCACCCTAAGATCGCCATAACTGGATCCGGGGATCGGGGTGACCCGTCCGAGAAAGCCTCGGACCGCCGTGTGTCACCCCTCCACCCGACCTCCTCCCACAAGGGGCTAGCGTTCGCACAGATCCGATT
>CAZEFK010000298.1:0-6652 GCA_964511405.1 uncultured Comamonadaceae bacterium
GCGCAGCTGGGCATCGAGGTTCGACAGGGGTTCGTCGAACAGGAACAGGCGCGGATTGCGCACGATCGCGCGGCCGATCGCGACGCGCTGGCGCTGGCCGCCCGACAGCTGCCGGGGATAGCGGTCGAGATACGGCCCCAGGCCCAGGATCTGCGCGGCCTCGCCGCCGCGCTTCTCGATCAGCGACTTCTCGGCCTTCCGCAGCTTGAGCGAGAAGGCCATGTTGTCACGCACGGTCATGTGCGGATAGAGCGCGTAATTCTGGAACACCATCGCGATGTCGCGATGCTTGGGCGGCACGTCGTTGACCACCCGGCCGCCGATGGCGATCTCGCCGCCGCTGATCTCCTCCAGGCCGGCCACCATGCGCAGCAGCGTGGACTTGCCGCAGCCGGACGGGCCGACCAGGACCACGAACTCGCTGTCGCCGATCTCGACATCGATGCCGTGGATGACTGCCATGTTGCCGTATTTCTTGGTAACGCCTCGGATATCCACTGCGGCCATGCCGCGACCCTCCCTGGACATGCAGGTGCAGGCGTGTGCCGCCCGTTGCCGGACGGCGCGCTTCCGTCCGGGACTGTCGGACGCAGCACTCTGCTCAACCGGGGCACCATAGGCTATGCGGCGGCCGTGGCATAGCCTTGGGGCCGCAGATTGTCCAAGGCGTTGCGGAGGATTCGGGCGCCGGCACCGCCGCCGAGGCTCATGATCGACTCGGGATGGAACTGAACGCCCGCGACCGGCAGGGCCGGATGCTCGGCCGCCATCACCACGCCGTCGTCGCTGTAGGCGGTGGCGATGAGCGCCGCCGGCATCCGGGCCGCGTGCAGCGAGTGGTAGCGGCCGACGGTGAAGCGCTCCGGCAGCCCGCCGAACAGGCGGCCGGCATGCTTGACCGTGATGGTCGACGGCTTGCCGTGGCGCGGCTCCGGCATCACGCCCAGGATGCCGCCGAAGGCTTCGACCATGGCCTGCAGGCCCAGGCAGACACCGAACAGCGGCAGGCGGCGGGCGAGTGCGGCCTGGATCAGGGCGGGCAGGCCGAAGCGGTCGGGGCGGCCGGGTCCGGGCGACAGCAGGACCAGGTCCCAGTCGCGGTCGAGGGCCGCCGGTGCCGCGCCATGGCGCAGGATGGTCACCGCCGCGCCCTCGGCCGCGACGTAGCTGGCCAGGGTATGGACGAAGGAGTCCTCGCAGTCGACCAGCAGCACCCGGCGCTCCGGGCGCGGCTCTGCCGCCACCGGCGCCGGTGCGGCGGGCTGCGGCGGCTGGTCGGCCAGCTCCAGGGTGCGCAACAAGGCTGCGGCCTTGAGCCGGGTCTCACGCTCCTCCTCCTCGGGGATCGAATCCGAGAGCAGCGTGGCGCCGACCCGGATCTCGGCCACCCCGTCCTTGAGCCGCAGCGCCCGCAGGGTCAGGCCCGTGTTCATGCCGCCGTCGAAGCCGATGCGCCCGACGGCGCCGCCATACCAGCGCCGGAAACCGCGTTCGCGCGCCTCCAGATGCTCGATCGCGGCCCGCTTGGGGGCGCCCGTGACGGTCACGGCCCAGCAGTGGGTGAGGAAGGCATCGAGCGCGTCGCGGTCCGGCCGCAGCCGGCCTTCCACATGGTCGACCGTGTGGATCAGATGGCTGTACATCTCGATCTGGCGGCGGCCGATGACGCGCACGGTGCCGGGCCGGCACACCCGCGCCTTGTCGTTGCGGTCGACGTCGGTGCACATGGTCAGCTCGGCCTCGTCCTTGGCCGAGTTGAGCAGAGTGCGGATGCGCTCGGCATCCTCGAGGGCGTCGGCGCCGCGCCGGATGGTGCCGCTGATCGGGCAGGTCTCGACGCGGTCGCCCTCGACCCGGACATACATCTCGGGCGAGGCGCCGATCAGGTGCTCGCCGCCCAGGTTGAAGATGAAGCCGTAGGGCGACGGGTTGATCGCCTTCAGGATGCCGAAGATCGCCGAGGGTGCCGCCTGGGTGCGGTGATAGAAGCTCTGCCCCGGCACCACCTCGAACAGGTCGCCGGCGTGGAAGGCCGGCAGGGTTGCCGCGACCTCGGACGCATAGCCGCCGTCGGGGAAGTCGGACGGCGGCACGGGCGCTAGCCTAGCGGCCTGGGTGTCGACGCCGTCCCGCGGCAAGCCGGCGGTCGACCGGTTGCCGGCCGTGACCTCGTAGCGGTAGCGGGTGGCGCTGTCGCGCTGATGGTCGATCACGATCAGCTCGTCGGGCACGAACGCCACCAGGTCGCGATGGTCGTCGGGCCGCGGCCGGAGCGTCGCGATCGGCTCCAGCTGGTAGACCAGGTCGTAGCCGAACGCGCCGTAGAGCCCGAAATGGCTGTCCTCGGTGCTGGCGAAGGCCGCCACGACGGCGCGGATGACGCTGAACACCGAGGGCTGGCGGGTGCGCTCGGCCTCGTCGAAGACGCCGTCGCCGCGGGCGACGCGGCCGGTGAGGCGGTCGGCCGCGCGATCGATGTCGACCGCCACGGGCAGGGCGCGGACCGCCGGCTCCAGGGCCTCCAGCAGCACCTGGCCGCGGTCGTTGAGGGCGGTGAAGGCGAACGCGTCGCCCTTGGTCGACAGCTCCAGCGGCGGGTCGACGAAGCCCAGGCTCCAGCGGGTGTAGCGGCCGGGATAGTCGTAACTCGACGTCAGGACGGCGCCGCGCCGGTGGTCCAGGCGGACCAGGGTCCGATCCAGAGCGGTGGCGGGATCGAGCGGCTGCTCGGTGCGCGTGACGCGGAAGCCGGCGCCGGTCCGGTAGGCGAGGGTCTGGGTCATCGTGAAGGCTCGTGTCCTGGGGGGCGGACGGCCGAGGCCGGCCCGCGGGCTGCGCGAAAACGGACGGTCAGTCGGCGCAGCGACGCCATCGCCCGGTCGAGCGAGTGGCGAGAGAAACCCTTGGGCGCGTGGCAGGCGTCATGACGATGGCTCGGGCGAACGGGACACGCAACGGCAGGGCCGAGGCCCTGCGGGGGCTCAGTCGGTCAGCGCCATCGCGCCGGGATCTGGGTCCGGTTCGGTTCCATGACGGCCCTGACCATGAGGCAGCGGGGCGCCGGCGGTCAAGGGGCGATTGGCCGCCGTATACCCTGCCGCCAATTCGCTCCGCTATCCGCGCTCTACCAGGCGGGCGGCGTTCGAGTCGTAGGCGTATGCGGTGGTGCCGGGTTGCCAACGGATACGGAGGGGACGGCGTGGGTCATCGGCCGTCCCCGATCGGCACCGCGACCCCTGCGGTCAAAACCCGATCAACAAAAAATCAGCCTTTGATGGCGACATAACTCATTGAAATTCCTGACACTTTCTGCCTCCTTTTTCCACCTTTGGGCTCCCGCAATCAACAACCCATCAACAAAACCATTCCCGCGCTCAAGCCCAAAACGGGACGTAGCCCAACCGTGGGTGGTCTCGGTCGCCCGGCCGGATGAGGCCTGCCTTGAGCGCCTGCCGGATGACCATGGAGCCTGCGCCTTGTTGTGCGGATCAATTCCAAGCCGAGCGCAAAGCGTCAGATTCCTCATGCGCTCCCCACCGCTGATGAATTTCAGCGCCGCATGCTGATAACAGGCCCGGACCCTTTCCTCCGGGGTCATATCGGCGAAGCTGCGGGGCGCGAGCAACACGGCGCGGAGGGCCTCGCCTTCGGCCCTGAAATCCGGCGCAGGCAACCGATGTTGCTCGGCGGCGATGAGCACCTTGTCGATGCCGGTGCCTTGCTCTTCGCAGAGCCGCATCCGGCGCATCAGCGACGCCAGGGCTTCGTTGCGCGATCTGGGCGGAGAGTCGAGGAAGCGTTCCGGCCTGACCAAGGGTTGGCCGGGATTGGTTATCTCCAGCCTGTCCCTGAACAGTTCGATCAAAGGCCCTGCACCGGTGATCGTCATGTCCTGATGAATCAGAGCATTGGCGATCAATTCCCGGATGGCGATGGGCGGATAGAGCGGATGTTCCTCGCGGAAGGCTGGCCCGATATGTTCTGGATGCGGCAACAAGCCATCGACATAGCCGATCAGTTCTTGAAACCCGGAGGCGTAGCCCTTTTTGCCGTCGTGCCGATGGATCACGGTGTCGGCGCGGCTCACGCCGTCATAGGCGACGACACGCACGGCCTTGCGCGCGATGGACGGGGAAAAATCCGTCAACTGCTTGGCAAACAGGATCGCGCCGAGATTGGAGATGTTCCAATGCCCGCCGACATCACTTTGAATCAACCGGTCGGCAACGAGCTTGTCGAAAATGCCGTTGCGATTGTCCGGCAAGGGCTGGCCGGTAAGGTCGAAATAGCTGGCGTAGTCCAGCTTGGCCAGAACCTCGTCGCCGGGAACGAACTGCGCGGCGATGCCGGCTTCCCACGCATAGGGCTGTAGCTTCGCCCAAAGGGCCTTGAGGCGTTCGGGGTGGTCGGAAAGCCGGGGCGTGGCACTGCCGATCCGGATATAGGCCGTCCGTTCGAACTCCACCGGGCTGGTTGCCGCCGCCGGGATTTCAAGCAGCACCAGGCGCGTGCCCCGATAGCCGATGGACTTGAAGGAAAAAGCCACGTCCGGCAGCAAGCGCTGAACCAGCCATAGCTCAAGAGGCTGCCCCTGTTCCTTCTGTGCCGTCGGCTCGAAGGTCGTCCCGACAGCGGCATGATCGCCGTCCGTCACGCCCCACAGCACATAAGCAAAATGCTGGTCGCCAAGCCGCGCGGCGTTGGACAGCGCAGAAATCAGCTTGCCGATCAGCTTGGGGTCGGCGTTGTTTTCCTTGAACTCGACCCAGGGAGTTTCCGCCGGAAGAGCGCGTAGTTGGTCGATCAGGGCCAGAAGCCGCGGTCCAGAAGATTGGGCTCCGGTCATGCCGACCGCGCCTTCCGCTTCTTCGCTGGCCCGACCGATGCGGTCAGTTTGGTATAGAGGTCGAACAGCTTTTCCAGCCGAGCGTGCTGGAATAGGAGAAGTCGGTTCGCATCCGCACGCAAACCGCGCCGATCCACACCCAATGAATCCAGGCGGCGATCATGGCCGTGCTCCTCGGCCAGCTCATAGTCGAGCTGTCGAATCAAGCCGGCTCCCCTGTCAGCCGGGTGGCCGGGTAACCGCATCAGCCTTCAGCGCCGCCGGCATCGGCCCGCCGGTCGCCCAGTCCAGCAGCTCGACCGTGTGCACCACCGGCAGGCCGGTGGCGGCTGCGATCTGGGTCAGGCAGCCGATATTGCCGGCGGCGATGACCGTGGCGCCGGCGGCGTCCAGGTTGGCGACCTTGCGCGCCTGCAGCTGCTGGGCGATCTCGGGCTGCAGCAGGTTGTAGGTGCCGGCTGAGCCGCAGCACAGATGGGCCTCGGCCGGCTCGCGCACCTGGAAGCCGGCGGCGGCGAGCAGGGCCTTGGGCTCGCGGCGGATCTGCTGGCCGTGCTGCAGCGAGCAGGCGGCGTGGTAGGCGACCACCTGGCCGGTCGAAACCACCGGGGCCATCAGGCCCAGCTGGTCCAGGAACTCGGTCACGTCGCGGGCCAGCGCCGAGACCCGCGCCGCCGGCGCCGCCCAGTGCGGGTCGTCCCGCAGCAGGTGGCCATAGTCCTTGATCACGGTGCCGCAGCCCGAGGCGTTGACCAGGATCGCGTCCAGGCCGCCGGCATCGGCCTCGGCGGTCCAGGCGGCGATGCTGCGCTTCACATGAGCCAGCGCCGCGTCATGCTGGCCCAGATGATGGTTGAGCGCGCCGCAGCAGCCGCTGTCGGCCACGACCACCTCGACGCCGTGGCGGGTCAGCAGGCGCACCGTCGCCTCGTTGATCCCGGGTGCAAGCACCTGCTGGGCGCAGCCGGTCAGCAGCGCCACGCGGGCGCGCCGCGGGCCTTGGGCCGGGGCGCGGTGGGGCCGGTCGACCGGCGACGGCGTCGGCAGGCTGGCCGGCGCCAGCGCCAGCATGGCGGCCAGGCGCCGCGGCAGCAGGCCGGCGGCGGCGCGGCCGACGCCGGCGCCGATCAGCGCCAGACGGAACAGCCAGGGGCGCGGCAGCACGGCCCCCAGCAGGCCGCGCAGCAGCCGGTCGCCCAGCGGCCGGCGGTAGTGCTGCTCGATATGGGTCCGGGCGTGGTCGACCAGATGCATGTAGTGCACCCCCGAGGGGCAGGTGGTCATGCAGCTCAGGCAGCTCAGGCAGCGGTCGACGTGCCGGACATGGGTGTCGGTGGGCGCCCGCTCCGGGTGCTCCAGCATGTCCTGGATCAGATAGATGCGGCCGCGCGGGCTGTCGCGCTCGTCGCCCAGCAGCACATAGGTCGGGCAGGTGGCGGTGCAGAAGCCGCAATGCACGCAGCGGCGCAGGATCGACTCGGACTCGGCCGTCGCGCTGTCGGCAAGCTGGGCGGCGCTGAAGCGGGTCTGCATGTCAGGCGTACATCCGGCCGGGGTTCAGGATCCCCTTGGGGTCGAAGCTGGCCTTGACGCGCGCGCTCAGCGCCGCCAGGCCCGGCTCCAAGGGCTGGAACACGGGCACCCTGCGGCGCAGGTCCAGGGGGCCGCGGACCAGGGTCGCGTGGCCGCCGCCGGCCGCCGCCACCGCGGCCCGGATGCGGGCGGCGCCGCCGTCGGCCTCGGCCGGATCCAGGCCCAGCCAGACCAGGCCGCCCGCCCAGTCAAACCAGCGGCAGGCGACCGGCC
>CAZEFK010000299.1:0-6586 GCA_964511405.1 uncultured Comamonadaceae bacterium
ACCGGAGGTCGCGGCCCCAAGCGCGGCCCCGAGCATGGCCCAGGCGCAGCCGCAAGCCTCGGATCCGGCGAGCGGCGCGGGCCCACCCGGACCGACGCCGGGCAGCGGCACGGGGACAGGGACCGGCAGCGGGCCCAGCAGCAGCGCCGGCCCCGGGGCCGGCCGCCAAGGCAGTGGACATGGCTTCAGCGGCAGCGGTCGCGGGCCGGGCGACGACTACCTGGACCGGCTCAGGCGCCATCTGGCCCGCTACAAGCGCTATCCCGATGCCGCCTCGGACCAGCACGAGCAGGGCACCGTCGGGGTCGAGTTCACGATCGCCCGCGACGGGCGGATCCTGGACGCCACGATCGTGCACAGCTCGGGCTTCCCGCTGCTGGACCAGGCGGTGCTGGACATGCTCCAGCGCGGCTCGCCGGTGCCGCCGCTGCCGCCCGACTATCCGGGCGACACCGTGACGGTGACGTTGCCGGTCGATTTCAGCCTGAGCGACTTCTTCGGCCTGTTCCGCAGGCGGTGAGCGCCCGTCTCAATTTCGGGGCGCGATCACCATTTGGGTGACATAGATTTCCTTGACCGGGATGCCGATCGGCTTGAGCACCTGGTCGGCCATGATGTCGCGGAGCAGTTCGGTGCCGTTGCCGCCGTCGAAATCCCTGGTCGAATGGTCGGCCAGCGCCCGCCGCAAGCCATCCAGGATCTTCAGGCGGGTTTCCCCGGTCAGCATCTGGAGCTGATGGGGCACGTCGTCGGTCAGCACCGAGAAGCCGGCGAACAGCATCTGGTGCCCGTAGACGGGGTCGGCGATCTGCATTCGGAACGGCCCGACCCGCTGCATCTGCAGCGTGTTCTTGTCGTCGGCGGCGCGCGCCGGCGCTGCGGCCAACAGGGCCGCGATCAGCACCAGGGCAGCGATCCGTTGCATGCGTCCCCCCATCCTCTCGTCGCGTGTTCGCCGCGAATACTCGGCGACTCGCCGGCCGCCGTCGATCCCCCCTATTGCCTCACCGGGTATTGCCTCACCGGGGCGCGTCAGGCCGCCAGCTGGGCGAGTTGCTGCATCAGGCGGTACACGCCGTCGATACGGTCCTCGGGCCGGTCCCAGGGCCGCATCAGCACCAGCTTGTGATCGGGCCGGAGCTTCACGGTGCCGGATTGCCGCTTGATGAAGTCGACCAGCCCCGGCGGGTTGGTGAAGGTGTTCTGGTGGAACGCCAGCACCGCCCCCTTGGGCCCGGCGTCGACCTTCTCGACCCCGGCGGCGCGGCACAGCTGCTTGATCTGGATGATCTGCAGCAGGTTGTCGAGCTCCTGGGGCAAGGGGCCGAAGCGGTCGATCATCTCGGCCGCGAAGGCGTCGATCTCGGAGCGGTCCTGCAGCTGCGAGATGCGGCGGTAGAGACCCAGGCGGACGGTCAGATCGCCGACATAGCTCTCCGGGATCAGCACCGGCGTGCCGATGGTGATCTGCGGCGTCCAGCCCTCGATCACGGTGTCGGGCAGGCCAGTCCCGCCGGCCTTGGCGAGTTGCACCGCCTCTTCCAGCATGTGCTGGTACAGCTCGATGCCGACCTCGCGGATGTGGCCCGATTGCTCCTCGCCCAGCAGGTTGCCGGCGCCGCGGATGTCCAGATCGTGGCTGGCAAGCTGGAATCCGGCGCCGAGCTGGTCCAGGGTCTGCATCACGTCCAGGCGCCGCTGCGCCGTCACCGACGGCACGCGGTCGGCCGGCAGGGTCAGGTAGGCATAGGCGCGGGTCTTGGAGCGGCCGATGCGCCCGCGCAGCTGGTAGAGCTGCGCCAGCCCGAACATGTCGGCGCGATGGATGATCATGGTATTGGCCGACGGGATGTCCAGGCCGCTCTCGACGATGTGGGTCGACAGCAGCACGTCGAAGCGGCCGTCGCAGAACGCGTTCATGGTGTCGTCCAGCTGGGCCGCCGGCATGCGGCCGTGCGCGACGGTCATCGTGACCTCGGGCACCATCTTGCGGAGGCGCTCGGCGACCTTGTCCAGGTCCTCGATGCGCGGGCAGACATAGAAGGTCTGGCCGCCGCGGAAATGCTCGCGCAGGATCGCCTCGCGGATGACCACCGGGTCGAACGGCAGCACGAAGGTGCGCACCGCCAGGCGATCGACCGGCGGCGTCGCGATCACGCTCATGTCGCGCACCCCGGTCAGCGCCAGCTGCAGGGTGCGCGGGATCGGCGTCGCGGTCAGGGTCAGGACATGGACGTCGGCCTTGAGCTCCTTCAGGCGCTCCTTCTGGCCGACGCCGAAATGCTGCTCCTCGTCGACGATCAGCAGGCCCAGGCGCTGGAAGGCGATCGACTTGGCCAGCAGCGCATGGGTCCCGACCACGATGTCGATCCGCCCGTCGGCCAGCTCGCGCTTGGTCTCGGCCGCCTGCTTGGGCGTGACCAGCCGCGACAGCTGGGCCAGGCGCACCGGCAGGCCTTCGAAGCGCGCCTTGAAGTTGCGGAAATGTTGGCGGGCCAGCAGCGTGGTCGGCACCACGACCGCGACCTGCTGACCGTTCAAGGCGGCGACGAAGGCGGCGCGCATGGCGACTTCTGTCTTGCCGAAACCGACGTCGCCGCACACCAGCCGGTCCATGGGCTTGCCCGACGACAGGTCGGCCAGCGTCTCTTCGATCGCGCGCAGCTGGTCGTCGGTCTCGGCATAGGGGAAGCGCGCGACGAACTCGTCATAGCCGCCGGCCATCGCCGGCAGCACGCTGCCATGGTGGATCTCGCGCTCGGCCGCAATGCGGATCAGCTTCTCGGCCATGTCCTTGATGCGGGCGCGTACCTTGGACTTGCGCGCCTGCCAGGCCACGCCGCCCAGCTTGTCGAGCTGGACGCCGACCTCCTCGGAGCCGAAGCGCGACAGCACTTCGATGTTCTCGACCGGCACGAACAGCTTGTCGCCGCCCAGATACAGCACGCGCAGGCAGTCGTGCGGGGCGCCCGCGACGTCCAGGGTCACCAGGCCGTCATAGCGGCCGATGCCATGGTCGACATGGACCACCAGGTCGCCTTCGTTGAGGTTGGCGACCTCGTTGATGAAGTTGGCGGCCTTCTTGCGCTTGACCGGCCGGACCAGGCGGTCGCCCAGGATGTCGCCCTCGGTGACCACGGCCAGGCCAGCGCCCTCGAAGCCGCGGTCGAGCCCGACCACGGCCATGGCGATGGTCCCGACCGGCAGTGTCGCGGCCTCGCGCCACTGCTCGACCAGGGCCAGGGGCAGACTGCCGCGGTCCTTGAGCAGGCCGCGCAGCCGGTCCCGCGAGCCGGCGCTGTGGCAGGTGACCACGGTCCGGCACCGCCCGGCCAAGCCCGCCAGATGGTCGCGCACTGCATCGAACAGGGGCGCGCCGGGCTGGGCGCGGACGTCGCCGAAATTGCGGCCGAGCCTGGCCCCGGCATCGACGCGCGCCGGATCGTCGCCGGGCGATGGCGTCGGGGTGAAGGCGGCCACCGGCCGGCCGTCCTGCGCGGCCTCCCATTCCTCGGCGGTCACGTACAGCCGGTCGGGTGGCAGCGGCTTGTACGGGCTGCCGTCGCGATCGGGCGTCTTCAGCAGGGCGCGCCGCGCCTCGTAATATTCACCGATCTGCTCGAAGCGGGCGCGCACGGCCTCGGCGACCTGGTTATCAAGGCTGAGCGCGGCCTGCGGCACGTAGTGGAACAGCGTTTCCAGCCGGTCGTGGAACAACGGCAGCCAGTGCTCCATGCCGGCGTGGCGGCGGCCGGCCGACACCGCCTCGTAAAGGGCATCGGCGGCGGTCTCGGCCCCGAACAGGGCGCGGTAGCCGGCGCGGAAGCGCGCGATCGAGGCCTCGTCCAGCAGCACCTCGGAGACCGGGCGGAAATCGACGCCGGTGCGGGTGCCGGTGGAGCGTTGCGACATGGGATCGAATTCGCGCAGCCCTTCCAGCGTATCGCCGAACAGGTCCAGGCGCAGCGGATCGGACGATCCGGCCGGAAACACGTCGATGATGCCGCCGCGCAGCGCATATTCGCCCGGCTCGCGCACCGTGTCGCTGCGGACATAGCCGTTGTTCTGGAAGAACTGCAGCAGGCCGTCGATGTCGACCCGCTCGCCGGCGCGCAGGCGCCGGATCGCCGGGGCGATGACCGCGCGCGCCGGCACCCGCTGCAGGATCGCGGCGACCGTGGTCACCACCACCCGCGGCCGGCCGGCCTCCATGACCGGGCTCGACAGCCGGGCCAGCGTGTCGAGCCGGCGGCTGACCAGCTGCCCGTTCGGCGACACCCGGTCATAGGGCAGGCAGTCCCAGGCCGGGAACGCCAGCACCTCGGTCTCGGGCGCGAAGAACTGGACCGCCTCCGAGACCTGGGCCAGGCGGGCGTCGTCGCGCGCGACATGGATGACCGCGCGCTGCTGGTCGGCGAGGCCGCCCGCGGCCTCGGCGATCATCAGGCCGTCGAATCCCTCCGGCACGCCGTGGCCGGTGATCCGGCCGGCGCGCGCATACCAGGGCCGGGTCACCGCATTAGCCCCGGCGTCTCGGCGACGGCGCGCTTGATCAGCGCCAGCACCTCGGTGTCATAGCCCGGCGGCGGCGCGATTCGGCCGGTGATCAGCGGGAACAGGTCGATATCGGGCAACGCCAGCAGCGCCTCGAAGGCGTCCAGTTGGGCCTCGTCCAGGCCGGCCAGATAGCGGTCCGCGAAGCCGCCCACCATCAGGTCGGTCTCGCGGGTCCCGCGATGCCAGCTCTGATAGCGCAGGCGCTTGCGCCGTGCCTCGCCATGACTCTCGTGATCCGCCATCAACCTTGTCCGCGGCTCCCTCGGGGCTTGATATAGAACGTCGCCCGGCCGCTGTCAGGATCCTGCCACGCAAATGGGTCAACCGTGCTGAGCCATGCGCCCCGAGATCCTGTATCCGCTGTTCGCGCCGGTCACCAGCCTGCCGGGAGTCGGCAAGGGCCTGGCCAAGGCGTTCGAGCGCCTGGGCGCCGCGACCGTGGCCGACCTGCTGTGGCACCTGCCCACGGGCTGGATCGACCGCCACGCCATCACCCACGCCGATGCGGCGGAGCCCGGCACCGTAGTGACCCTGCTGCTGACCGTCGAGCAGCACCATCCCGCTGCCGGGCCGCGCCGGCCGTACCGGGTCCGCTGCAGCGACGGCAGCGGGCCGGTCACCCTGGTGTGGTTCAACGTCCGTGGCGACTATCTGCTGGCCCAGCTGCCGCCCGGCAGCGTGCGCGCGGTTTCGGGCCGACTCGACGTCTACAACGGCGAGCGGCAGATCACTCACCCCGACCATGTCGTAGCACCCGAGGAGCTCGAGCGGATCAGCGGCGTCGAGCCGGTCTATCCGCTCACCCAAGGGTTGACCGCGAAACAGCTCGGCCGGGTCGTCCAAGCCGCGCTCGACCGGGCGCCCGACCTGCCGGAGTGGCTGGGCGAGCGCCGCCGGCCCGATTGGCCGAGCTGGCGGTCGGCGCTGCTGACGGCCCATCGGCCGACGGCCGCGGCCGACCTCGAGCCCGCGACGCCGGCGCGCTCGCGGCTGGCCTATGACGAACTGCTGGCCAATCAGCTGGCCCTGGGCCTGGTGCGTCAGCATCAGCGCCGGCTGACCGGCACGCCGCGGGTCGGCGACGGCCGGCTGCGGGCGGCGGTCGCCGCCGCCCTGCCCTACCGCCTGACCGGCAGCCAGGCCGCGGCCCTGGACGAGATCGCCGCCGATATGGCGAGTTCCCGCCGCATGCTGCGGCTGCTGCAGGGCGACGTCGGCAGCGGCAAGACCGTGGTGGCACTCATGGCCATGCTGGTCGCGGTCGAGGCCGGTGCCCAGGCGGCCCTGATGGCGCCGACCGAGATGCTGGCGCGCCAGCACCTGGCCACGATCGAGCCCCTGGCCGCGGCCGCCGGGGTTCGGCTGGCGGCGCTGACCGGCCGCGACAAGGGCAAGGCGCGGACGGCGCTGCTGGAGGACCTGGCCGCCGGCCGCATCGACATCGTGGTCGGGACCCACGCCCTGGTCCAGGAGGATGTCGCGTTCCGCGACCTGGGCCTGGCGGTCATCGATGAGCAGCATCGCTTCGGCGTCCATCAGCGGCTCTCGCTGACGGCCAAGGGCAGCGGCACTGACGTGCTGGTCATGACTGCGACGCCGATCCCGCGCACGCTGATGCTGACCGCCTATGGCGACCTGGACAGCTCGCGCCTGACCGAGAAGCCGGCAGGCCGGCAGCCCGTCGCGACGGTCGTGGTGTCGGCGGACCGGATCGACGAGGTGGTCGCCGGCATCGGCCGCCAGATTGCCGCCGGCGGCCGTGCCTATTGGGTGTGCCCGCTGGTCGAAGAGACCGATGAGGCCGACCAGACCGCCGCCGTCGAGCGCCACCGCGACCTGGCCCATCACTTCGGCGACCGCGTCGGGCTGGTTCATGGGCGTCTGAAGCCGGCCGAGAAGGACGCGGCGATGGCCGCGTTCGCCGCCGGCGACCTGGACCTGCTGGTGGCGACGACGGTGATCGAGGTCGGCGTCGACGTGCCGGCCGCGACGATCATGGTCATCGAGCATGCCGAGCGCTTCGGTCTGG
>CAZEFK010000300.1:0-6566 GCA_964511405.1 uncultured Comamonadaceae bacterium
GCGGTCAGGTCGGCGCCGAACACGGCGTCGGGGCGCAGCCGCTGCGCCTCACGGCAGGCCGCGATCGCTTGGGCGCGGCTGTGGCGGCGCTTCATCCGCTTCAGGATCAGGTCGGACCCCGCCTGCAGGCTGAGATGCAGATGCGGCATCAGCCGCGGCTCCTCGGCGAGCGCCCGCCAGAGCTGGTCGTCGAGCTCGGCACAGTCGACCGAGGACAGCCGCAGGCGCGGCAGCTCGGGCACCAGCGCCAGGATCCGCCGCACCAGGGCGCCCAGGGTCGGCGCGCCGGGCAGGTCGTGGCCATAGGACGTGATGTCGACCCCGGTCAGCACGACCTCGCGATAGCCGTTGGCGACCAGCGCCCGCACCTGGTCGACCACCGCGCCGGCCGGCACCGAGCGGCTGTTGCCGCGGGCATAGGGGATGATGCAGAAGGTGCAACGGTGGTCGCAGCCCTGCTGCACCTGCACGAAGGCCCGGACCCGGCCGTCGAAGCCCTGCACCAGGTGCGCCGCGGTTTCGCGCACGGCCATGATGTCGTCGACCTGCACCCGCGCGGCGTCAGGGGCGAACGCGGCGGCCGTCAGCTTCTCGGCATTGCCGAGCACCCGATCGACCTCGGGCATGGCGGCGTAGCGCGCCGGGTCGAGCTGGGCGGCGCAGCCGGTGACGACGATGCGGGCGTGCGGATGCTCGCGCCGGGCTCGCCGGATCGCCTGGCGGGCCTGGCGCTCGGCCTCGGCCGTGACCGCGCAGGTGTTGATCACCACGGTGTCGCCTGAGCCCCCGGCCAGGCTGCGCATGGCCTCGGACTCGTAGCTGTTGAGCCGGCAGCCCAGGGTGACGACCTCGACCGCCATCCTAAGCCGCCGGATCCAGGGCCTGGGCCAGCTCGCCGACGAAGCTGGTCGCCACCGGCCCGGTCATCTGGACATGGCCGTCGCGCAGCCAGTCGATGACCAGCTCGCCGCCATCCAGCACCACCGACACCCGCCGGCCGGTCAGGCCGCGCCGCGCCGCCGCGACGCCGACCGCGCACGCGCCGGAGCCGCAAGCCCGGGTGATGCCGGCGCCGCGCTCCCACACGCGCACGCGCAGCCGGTCGGGGCCGACCAGCTCGGCGACCTCGATGTTGGCGCGCGCCGGGAACATCGGATGGTGCTCCAGCACCGGGCCCAGCTCGGCCAGCGGCACCGCCGCGGCATCGGGCACGAAGAACACGGCGTGGGGATTGCCCATCGAGACGCAGACCGGCTGCTGCAGCGCTCCGGCCGCGACCGGTGCGGCCAGCGTGTCGCAGGCCTCGGCCAGCGGGATCTCGCGCCAGTCGAGCCGCGCCGGGCCCATGTCCACGGCCACCAGCCCGCCCGGCACGGCTTCGGCGTCCAGAAGGCCGGCCACGGTCTGGATGACGGCGTGGGAGCGGCCCAGCTCGGCCATCAGCAGGTCGGCCACGCAGCGCGTCGCGTTGCCGCAGGCCTCGGCCTGCGAGCCGTCCGGGTTGAAGATGCGCATCACGGCATCCGCCAGGCCGTCCTGCGGCGGCTCGATCACGATCAGCTGGTCGCAGCCGACCCCGGTGCGCCGGTCGGCGATGGCGCGCGCCGCGGCGGCATCGACGGCCAGCGGCCGCCGCCGCCCGTCGATCACGACGAAATCGTTGCCCAGCCCGTGCATCTTCCGAAAAGCGGTGCCCATCGCCCGTACTTAAGAGGATTGCCCGGCGCCTGCAAGCGATGCCGCACCCCCGCCCCGAGTCGCTGAAACGCATTGTTAACGATGAATTCGAGATTATATTCGGAACTGGGGACGTTGCGATGAACCGGTGCCGATCGATATTCGCGCGAAGGGCGGTCGCTGCCACGATGATCGTGGCGGGACTGGCCGTCGCGGAGTCCGGTTCGGCCGCGGCCCAGATGGCGCAGTGGTCGGTGTCGCTCGACCTGGCGAACACCTCGGAACCTCAAGCCCCGACCACCATGCTCGGCAATTATGGGGTGACGATCCCGGGCCAATACAGTGCCGGCCTGTGGGCGGCCGAGCTGATGGACGGGCTGACGCTGCCCTCGGTGGCGCGCACCTCGGGCAATTACAGCGTGTCGGCGCTGCAGCTCAGCGCCGCCCTGCGCGGCGCCGGCAGCATCGATCCGCCGGGCACCGACGTCGCGCTGCGCTGGGGCACCCAGCTCAGCGACAACCTGCGGGTGGCGGTCGGCCCGACGGTGACCGTCGGGCGCCGCGACGGCCTGCAGCTCGGCGTCACGCCCTCGGGCGCGCTCCCCTTCGGCACCCGGCCGGGGGAGGCCGGTCCCGGCTTGCGCGGGTTCGGGCTCGAGGGCTCGGCCGCGTACCGCGTCGGCGGCAATTGGGCGCTTCTGGGCGTGATGGGCTACCGCCGGCCGGTCGACGACCCCACCACCCCGTCGAACAGCTTCTTCTCGATGCTGGGGATCGGCTACCGCTTCTGAGCGCCTTTTGAGAGCGGTTGACTCCGCCGGGGCCGCAGCGTAGCAGTAGCGCCCCGATCGCCGGCCCTGCGGGGCCCCGCCAGTCCGCGAGTGTCGCGCACTGGCGCATTTGTCGTTGGAACCACGGGATCATGTTCGACGGCCTGACCAATCGCCTGGGCGACGTCTTCGAGCGGCTGAAGCGCCGCGGCGCGCTCAACGAGAGCGACGTCGGCGACGCCATGCGCGAGGTGCGCGTGGCGCTGCTCGAGGCGGACGTGGCGCTGCCGGTGGTCAAGGACTTCATTGCCCGGGTCCGCGAGAAGGCAATCGGCGCCGATGTCGTGAAGTCGGTCACGCCCGGCCAGATGGTGGTCAAGATCGTCCATGACGAGCTGGTCGCCACCCTGGGCGGCACGGCCGAGCCGATCGACCTGCGGACCACGCCGCCGGCGGTGCTGCTGATGGTCGGACTGCAGGGCTCGGGCAAGACCACGACTACGGCCAAGATCGCCCGGCGCCTTGCCCAGCGCGAGCGCAAGAAGGTGCTGATGGCGTCGCTGGACGTCGCGCGCCCCGCCGCCCAGGAGCAGCTGGCCGTGCTCGGCCGCCAGGTCGCGGTCGACAGCCTGCCGATCGTGCCCGGCCAGAAGCCGGTCGAGATCGCCCGGCGGGCGCTGCAGACGGCGCGCACCGAAGGCTACGACGTGCTGATGCTCGACACCGCCGGCCGCCTGGGCATCGACCAGGAGCTGATGGACGAGGCCAAGGCGGTCAAGGACGCGACCGGCCCGGTCGAGACCCTGCTGGTGGTCGACTCCATGACCGGCCAGGACGCGGTCAACGTCGCCCGCGCCTTCCACGAGAAGCTGGCCGTCACCGGCATCGTGCTGACCCGCATCGACGGCGACGCCCGCGGCGGTGCCGCGCTGGCCATGCGCGCCGTGACCGGCTGCCCGATCAAGCTGATGGGCGTGGGCGAGAAGGTCGACGCGCTGGAGGACTTCCACCCCGAGCGCATCGCCGGCCGCATCCTGGGCATGGGCGACGTGGTCAGCCTGGTCGAGAAGGCCGCCGAGACCGTCGACCGCGACGCCGCCGAGAAGCTGGCGCAAAAGCTTCAGAAGGGCAGCTTCGACCTGGACGACTTCGCGTCGCAGCTGCGCCAGATGCAGAAGATGGGCGGCATGTCGGGGATGATGTCGCTGCTGCCCGGCGTCGGCAAAATCAAGAAGCAGCTGGAAGCCGCCAATATCGATGACCGCATGCTCAAGCGCCAGGAAGCGATCATCCTGTCGATGACCAAGGCCGAACGGCGCGATTACCGGCTGCTCAATGCCCGGCGCAAGCAGCGCGTGGCGGCCGGCTCGGGCACGACGGTGCCCGAGATCAACCGGCTGCTCAAGCAGTTCATGGAACTGCAGAAGATGATGAAGCAGGTCCAGGGCCTGCAGAAGAAGGGAATCCTGCAGCGCGCCCTGCCCGGGCTGTTGGCGCGCCGCGGCTTCTGATCCAACCCCTTTCGACCGCAAGAGAGACGCAAAGCCGATGTCCCTGAAGATCCGTCTGACCCGCGCCGGCGCCAAGAAGCGCCCGGTCTACCGCATCGTCGTGGCCGAGGCCGCCAGCCCGCGCGACGGCCGGTTCATCGAGAAGCTGGGCACCTACAACCCCATGGTCGAGCGGGACCATCCCGAGCGCCTGGTGCTCAACGCCGAGCGCATCAAGCACTGGCTGACCTGCGGCGCCCAGCCGACCGACCGCGTGGCCCGCATGCTGGGCGACAAGGGTGTGATCGAGAAGCCGGCGGTCCCCACCAACCCGAAGAAGGCGGCGCCGCGCAAGAAGGCGCAGGAGCGCCTCAAGGCCGCCCAGGCGTCGGCGGCCTAGCTCCAGCCCGGATTCGAGCGCGCCGGCCATGCCCCCGTCCACCCCCACCGCAGCCCGTGTGTGCGTCGGCCAGTTCGCCGGCGCCCATGGCGTGCGCGGCCTGGTGAAGCTGCGCAGCTTCACCGCCGCGCCGGGGGATGTCGGGCGCTACGGGCCGGTCGTGACCGCCGACGGCCACCCTGTGCGCTTCACGGTCAAGGGCCCGGCCCGGCCGTCGGCTCCCGAGCTGCTGTTGGTCACGGTCGACGGCATCGCCGACCGTGACGCCGCCCAGGCGCTCAACGGCGTGCGTCTGTTCGTGGAGCGCGCGGCGCTGCCGCCGACCGAGGACGACGAGTTCTACCACGCCGACCTGCTCGGCCTGGCCGCCACGACGCCGGATGGCCAGCCGCTCGGCCGGGTCGCCGCGGTCCATGACTTCGGCGGCGGTGAGCTGCTGGAGATCGTGGCCGCCGGGCGCGAGCCGCTGCTGGTGCCGTTCACCCGCGCCGCCGTCCCGGTGGTCGACGTCGCCGGCGGCCGGCTGGTCGTCGATCCCCCGGCCGAGGCGCCGGACCAGGAAACCGCGGCATGAGCGGCGCGCCACCGATCGCCGCCTGGACCGCCGTGGTGGTCACGCTGTTCCCGGAGATGTTCCCGGGCCCGCTCGGCCATTCCCTGGCCGGGCGGGCGCTGGCCGAGGGCCGCTGGCAGCTTCGCACCGTGGACATCCGCGCCCACGCCCAGGACCGGCACCGGACCGTCGACGACACGCCGTTCGGCGGCGGCCCGGGCATGATCCTGCGCGCCGACGTGGTCGACCGCGCGCTCGACGCCGCCGGCGGTGTCGGCCGCCAGATCTACCTGTCGCCGCGCGGCCGGCGCCTGGACCAGGCGCTGATCCGCGACTTGGCCGCCGGCCCCGGGGTGACGCTGCTGTGTGGCCGCTTCGAGGGCGTGGACGAGCGGGTGATCGAAGGCCGCGGCCTGGAGGAGGTCAGCCTGGGCGACTTCGTGCTGTCGGGTGGCGAGCCCGCGGCGCTGGCCCTGATCGACGCCTCCGTCCGGCTGCTGCCTGGTGTGGTCGGCCAGCCGCTGACCTTGGCCGACGAGAGCTTCGAATCCGGCCTCCTGGAATATCCCCAATACACCCGGCCGGCCGACTGGTGCGGCCGGACCGTCCCCGACGTGCTGCTGTCGGGCGACCATGCCCGCATCCGTGCCTGGCGCCGCGCCCAGGCCGAGCGGGTGACCGCCGAGCGCCGACCCGATTTGTGGGCGCGGATCCGCGCCGCCAACTGACGACGACGAACCCCGAGGCATCTTCCCATGAACATCATCCAGACCCTCGAAGCCGAGCAGATCGCCACCCTGACCCAGGCCGTGCCGGTGCCGCGCTTCGCCCCCGGCGACACGGTCCGGGTCAAGGTCAAGGTCATCGAAGGCACGCGCGAGCGCGTCCAGGCCTTCGAGGGCGTGGTCATCGCCCGCAAGAACGCCGGCATCAACTCCAACTTCACGGTGCGCAAGATCAGCTACGGCGAGGGCGTCGAGCGCGTGTTCCCGCTCTACAGCCCGCGCATCGCCGGCATCGAGGTGGTGCGGCGCGGCGCCGTCCGCCGCGCCAAGCTCTATTACCTGCGCGGCCGCCGCGGCAAGTCGGCGCGCATCGCCGAGAAGACCGGCGGCGAGAAGCACGCGGCGCAGGAAAACGCCTGACCCTCGCGCGGGGGCCGTGTTGAATTTCCTTCAACCGGCCCCGGCACAGAACGCGATGGCGGCCGAGCCTGATCCCGCGCACGCTCCGGACCGCTCACCAATCGAGGAACCGGGGGAGACGCCGCCGCCATGACCGCGCGCACGCTGTTCGAGAAGATCTGGGACGCCCATGTGGTGACGGCCGAGCCCGACGGCACCACGGTGGTCTATATCGACCGCCACTTGGTCCACGAGGTCACCAGCCCCCAGGCCTTCGAAGGGCTCCGCATGGCCGGGCGCAAGGTCCGGCGCCCGCACGCGACGCTGGCCGTGGCCGACCACAACGTGCCGACCACCGATCGCAGCGCCGGCATCGCCGATGAGGAGAGCCGGATCCAGGTCGAGACCCTGGAGCAGAACTGCCGCGACTTCGGCGTCCCCTATTTCGGCATGACCGATGTCCGCCAGGGCATCGTCCACATCATCGGGCCGGAGCAGGGCCTGACCCAGCCGGGCATGACCATCGTCTGCGGCGACTCCCACACCGCGACG
>CAZEFK010000301.1:0-6455 GCA_964511405.1 uncultured Comamonadaceae bacterium
TGGCGCCCCAGAAGCTCATCTGGCCCCACGGCAGCACGTAGCCCATGAAGGCGGTGGCCATCATCAGCAGCAGGATGACGATGCCGAGCAGCCAGAGCAGTTCGCGCGGGTACTTGTACGAGCCGTAATACAGGCCGCGGAAGACATGGATGTACACGACGATGAAGAACATCGACGCGCCGTTCATGTGGATGTAGCGGATCAGCCAGCCGCCGTTCACGTCGCGCATGATGCGTTCGACGCTGTCGAACGCCATGTCGATGTGCGGGGTGTAGTTCATGGCCAGGAAGATGCCGCTGACGATCATGATCACCAGCACGATCCCGGCCAGGGACCCGAAGTTCCACCAGTAGTTCAGGTTGCGCGGGGTCGGGTACTCGACCATGTGCTCGCCGATGAACCCGAACACCGGAAAGCGATGGTTGATCCACCGGAACAGACCGTTCTGGCCGGCGGCAGGCTTGTTGTGAGCGACAGTCATCGACGCTGCCTCCTAGCCGATCCGGATGTCGGTGTCGTCGGTGAAGACATAGGGCGGCACCTCGAGGTTGCGCGGCGCCGGTCCCTTCCGGATGCGGCCGGAGGTGTCGTACTGCGAGCCGTGGCAAGGGCAGAACCAGCCGCCGAACTCGCCGCGCGGATCGGTCGGCTTCTGCCCCAGCGGGATGCAGCCCAGGTGGGTGCAGACACCGACCAGGATCAGCCAGTCCGGCTTCTTGACCCGGGCGCTGTCGGGCTGGGGATCGACCATCTCGTTGAGCGGCGCGTCCGCGGCGGCCTTGATCTCGTCCGGCGTGCGGTGGCGGATGAAGACCGGCTTGCCACGCCAGATTGCGGTGATGCTCTGGCCCACGGCGACCGGCTTCAGGTCGACCTCGGTGGTCGACAGCGCCAGCACGTCCTTGGCCGGGTTCATGCTGTTGATGAACGGCCAGGCGACCGCGGCAACGCCGACGACGCCGACCGCGCTGGCGGCCAGCGTCAGGAAATCGCGCCGGGTTTCGCCGTCCGCGGCGCCGTGGGACGCACCGGGGCCGCCCGCCGCAAGGGCGCCGCCGGAACCGTGGGAGTCGCTTTGTGCCATTACCTAGTCCTTGATCCAGCTCTATCACCGCGCGGGCGACTGTAGCCGAGAAGGCTTGTGCGCCCTGCCTTCGGCATCGCGACACGGGGTCGCAGAACGGCCTAGGGCAAACGCGTAACCTCCTGCCGCACCCGGCTGGTGCGTGGCGACGCGACCCATATAAAGGAATAGTCAGCTTCGTGGAAGCCGCCGAGGACCCCACCCTGCGCCTGGTTCTGTTCCAACCCGACATTCCGCAGAACGCCGGCACTCTGATGCGCCTTGCCGCCTGCCTCGACCTGGGGCTCGACGTCATCGAGCCGGCCGGCTTCGACCTCGGCGACCGGCGGCTGCGCCGCGCCGGCCTGGACTATCTGGCCGGGCTGGACTGGGCCCGGCACCCGTCGTGGGACGCCTATCTGGGCGCCGCACTGCCCGGTCGGCTGATCCTGCTGACGACCGCCGGCGACCGGCGCTATACCGACTTCGCCTTCCGCCCGGACGACCGCCTGATGGTCGGCCGCGAGAGCGCCGGCGTCCCGGCCGCGGTGCACCAGGCAGCCGACGCCCGGCTGGTGGTGCCGCTCAAGCCCGGCCTGCGCTCGCTCAACGTCGCGGTGGCCGCGGCCCTGGTGGTCGGCGAAGCGTTGCGACAGACCGAAAGGTTTCCCTGGTGACCGAGATCCCCACCACCATCCGGGCCGACGCCGGCCTCGACGACGAGCAGCGAGAGGCGGCGCGCTGGTTCGAGTCGCTGCGCGACCGACTATGCCGGACCTTCGAAGCGATCGAGGACGAGCTCGCCGACGGCCCCAACCGCGACCGCCCGCCCGGGCGCTTCGAGCGCACGGCCTGGCAGCGCGCCGAGGCCGATGCCGAGGGCGACCCCGGCGGCGGGGTGATGTCGATCCTGCGCGGGCGGGTGTTCGAGAAGGTCGGGGTCAATGTCTCGACCGTCCATGGCCGGCTGTCGCCCGAGTTCGCCGCCAACATCCCGGGCGCCGGCGAGGATCGCCGCTTCTTCGCCACCGGCATCTCGGTGGTCGCCCACAACTGGTCGCCCCTGGTGCCGCCCGCCCACTTCAACACGCGATTCTTGGCGACGTCCAAGCGCTGGTTCGGCGGCGGCGCCGATCTCAACCCGATCTATCCCGATGCCGCCGACACGGTGCGTTTCCACCAGGCCCTCAAGGCCGCCTGCGACCGCCACGACCCTGCTTACCATCCGCGCTTCAAGGCGTGGTGCGACGAGTATTTCTGGAACAAGCACCGCGGCGAGCCGCGCGGCGTCGGCGGCATCTTCTTCGACTATCTGGATTCGGGCAATCGCATCGACGACTTCGCGTTCGTGCGCGACGTCGGGCAGGCCTTCCTGGAGGTGTTCTCGGCGCTGGTCCGCCAGCACATGAACCGGCTCTGGACCGACGAACAGCGCCGCCACCAGCTGGTCCGGCGCGGCCGCTATGCCGAGTTCAACCTGCTCTACGATCGCGGCACGCTGTTCGGTCTCAAGACCGGCGGCAATGTCGAGGCCATCCTGATGTCGCTGCCGCCCCTGGCGGCATGGCCCTGATCGTCCCTTACGCGGGGTCCATGCCGGCCTTGCGCAGCTGCTTGATCAGCTCCATGACGGCGTTGTCCAGCGTCGGGAAGGCCAGCGCCGCATAGTTTGCGTCCTCGTCCAGGCGCACGACCTGGACCTTCACCGCGTGGCTGATTCCGGGCAGCGGTTCGGCATGGAACGATGCCGTCAGCACTTGGCCGACGCTGAATTCGGTGATGTCGCAGGCGATCCGGAGGCCGCCCAGCGACCAGTTGAGCGTGGTGTAGCTCTTGCCGGCGATCACCACCACCAGCGGCGGCTCCTTGTAGCGCAGATGCCGGCGCTTGGCCTTCTCGCCCACCAGGTCTTCGGGCTTGGTGTTCTTCTCCCAGTCGACATGCTTGTCGACATGGGCCTTCTCCGAGGTGCCCTGCGGCTCGGTCAGCATCACGACTTCGACCTTCTTGAAGAAGGACACCTTGAAGTCCGGCTCGACGCCCATCGACAGCGCCACCCCGAGCGCGTCGCGGGCGCTCTTGAGCACCTTGGCCCGCGCCTCCTTGTCGCCGGTGCGCGAATAGCTCATCGCCTCGTCCAGCAGGATGTCGCAATGCATCCGATAGGCGCTGCGCTGTATTTCGATCGCCTCGCGCTTGATGACCTCGCGCTGGTCGGACGGGATCTTGCTCTCGCCGACGAACTTGCCAAGTCTCTTCAGGCGGTCGACGACGTCCTTAACCAAACCCTGTTGTGCATTGGTCCGGGCCGTGCGCAGTTCCTGGGTCGCCTGCCGCTCCTGATTTTCGATCAGGCGGGCCAGGATCTCCGGGTCAATGGTCGCGCGCGATGTAGCCATGGCGCGGGCAGTGTAGCAAAATTTACGGAGTGGAAAACTATTCTTTAATGATCGGCAGCCGCCAGGATTCGCAGCCGCGCGCGGACGGCATCTTCATCGGGCCGGCAATCCTCGGCGTCCCACCATTCGCGCAGCGCCGCCAAGATTCGCCCGACGCGCGGACCGGCGTCGACCCCCAGCGCGACCACGTCGCGGCCACCGACCGGGAGCGGCGGTGCGCCAGCCCGCGCGGCAGCCAGCAGGGCGGCACTGCGCCCGGCCTCGGCCCCCGCCGCGGCGGCCAGCAGGGCGGCGTCCTCGGCGGCGGCAGGCCCGATCCGGCGCACCAGGGCGAATCGCGGCTCGTCCATGGCCCCCCCGATGGCGGCCGCAACGGCAGCAGCCAGCCGTTCGGACTCGCCGCCGCTCAAACGCAAGCGCCGGACGGCACTGACGGCATCGATGCCGAGCGCCGCCAGCCGGCGCACCGGGGCCGGCGCGGCGCCCGCCCGCCGCTCGGCGGCGACCAGACCGGGCAGCCGGTCCACCGACGCGCCCGGCAGCAGCGCCACCAGCACGCCACTGTCGGCCATCGCCGACAGGCTCGGCGCCGGGTCGGGCGCGGCCAGCAGCCGGCGGAGCTCGTGCCATAGCCGCTCGGGCGGCAGGATCACTAGGCGGTCGCGCTGGCCGGCCACCGCGGCCAGGGCGGCGGGGTCGGGCGCTTCGCGGCCATAGCCGGCCAGGAATCGGAAATAGCGCAGGATGCGCAGCGCGTCCTCCGCGATCCGCCGCACCGGGTCGCCGATGAAGCGCACTCGGCCGGCGCGGGCGTCGGCGATACCGCCCTCGGGGTCGTAGAGCGTGCCGTCGGGGTCGGCGTAGATGGCGTTGAGCGTGAAGTCCCGCCGGTCGGCGTCGCCCTGCCAGTCGTCGGTGAACGCCACCTTGGCGCGGCGGCCATATGTCTCGACGTCCCGGCGCAGGGTGGTGATCTCGAAGCCGCGACCGTCGGCGACCGCCGTGACGGTGCCGTGGGCGAGCCCGGTCGGGACGGCCTTGAGCCCTGCGCGCGCGAGCCGGGCCAGGACGACGTCGGGCGGCAGCTCGGTCGCGAGGTCGATGTCGGTCACCGGCCGGCCGAGCAGGGCATCGCGCACCGCCCCGCCGACGAAGCGGGTGATCCCGCCGCCGGCGGCCAGCGCCGCCGTCACCCGCCGCGTCGCCGGCGCCTCGATCCAGTCCTGCGGCGGCAGCCGCCCGGCCGCGGCGAAGGTCATCTCGAGAGGGTGTGAAGGGATGCCGGCATGGTCTGCGCCGGCTGTTGAAGGCCGCTGGCCAGGAGGGCGGTGACGCGCGATGCGGCGCATCGCGCGAGCCGGCCGACGCCGCCAGCGGCCATCAACAGCCGGCCCTTCGGGTTGGCCTGGCAAGGCGCCAGGCCGCGTCGCGACGGCTCGCCGATGCTCTGCATCGCCTTCCCCGCCGCTCCTAACCTGGCGCCTTGCCAGGCCAACGCAGACCGTGCCGCCATCCCTTCACACCCTCTAGGCCGCCCGCAGCACCTGTGCCAGGTTGACCAGCATGCCGGCGGTCGCGCCCCAGATCGTCCAGCCCCGATAGGGCATGGCGTAGTAGGACCGCACCACGCCCCGGACCTCGCGGCTGCGCCGCTCGCAGTTGGCGGGGTCGATCAGGAATGCCAGCGGCACTTCGAAGGCTTCGGCCACCTCCAGCGGGTCCGGGCGCAGGTCCAGCGGCGGGCGCACCAGCCCGACGACCGGCACGATCTCGAAGCCGCTGGTGGTCTCGTAGCGGTCAAGACGGCCCACCAGCTCGACCCGCGCGGCATCGAGGCCGACCTCCTCCCAGGCCTCGCGCAGGGCGGCGCGCTCGGGGTCGGGGTCGGTGTCCTCGATCCGACCGCCCGGAAAGCTGATCTGGCCGGCGTGGTCCGCCAAATGCTCGCTGCGCTGGGTCAGCAGCACCGTCAGCCCCTCGGCATGGTCGACCAGCGGCACCAGCACCGCGGCGCGGCGCAACGGTGGCGCCGGCGGCGGCCAGCCGCTCATCTGGTGGTCGCCACGCACTATCCCGCTGGCCGCCGCCTCGGCCATGCGCCGCCGGACCTCGTCGGCGGTCACGCCAGGCGGAAGAACTGTCCCTCGCTCCATATCCCCAGTCCGCCGCTCCCGTCATCGGCCGGCTCGGCCAAGTCGGCCAAGTCGTAATAGACGGGACGCAGGATGCGCGCCTCCAGGCCGTCGCGCACCAGGATATAGGGCCGGGGCTCGCCGGTCCCGGGATCGACCGCCACGCGCAGCGGATGGCCAGGCCCGGCGGTCACCCAGTCGTCGACATTGGTGCGAAAGCGGATCCGGCGGTCGCGCCCGGCGCCGTCGACCGCACTCTCGACCGCGACGAATGGCGCGTCCTCAACCTCGATCCGGCCCCGCTCGGCCGGCGTTATCAGCCAGAATTCCTCGCCTTCGCGCCGCAACACCGAGGCGAACAGCCGCACCAGCGGAGCGCGGGTTATCGGCGAACCTCGATAGTACCAAGTCCCGTCGCGCCCGATCTTCAGGCCGAAGGCGCGTGACGCGGCGTCGCTGCTGCCCGGATCGGGCTTTGTGAGAGGATCGGGGTCGGTCATCGTGGACTTTCCTGCCGAACGGACGAAGGACGCTGCCGTGACACCGATGCCAGCGGGCGAATCCACCGACGTCGCAAGCCGCATGATTGGCGAGATCGAGGCCCTGGGCGGCACCCTGCGGCGGGTCCGCGACGCCGTCGGGCGGGTCATCTTCGGCCAGAACCAGGTCGTCGACCAGACCCTGATCACGGTGCTCGGCGGCGGCCATGCCCTCCTGGTCGGGGTGCCCGGGCTGGCCAAGACCCGCCTGGTCGAGACGCTGGGCGTGGTGCTGGGGCTGGAGGACCGGCGGGTGCAGTTCACCCCCGACCTGATGCCGGCCGACATCCTGGGCTCGGAAGTGCTCGAGGAGAGCGACACT
>CAZEFK010000302.1:0-6418 GCA_964511405.1 uncultured Comamonadaceae bacterium
GCGGCCGGCTGATGCACTGGCTGCGCATCGACCGCTATGACAGCGGCGCGCCCGACGACCCCGGCGTCTCGTTCCAGCCGGTGCCGTGCATGCATTGCGAGGACGCGCCCTGCGAAGTCGTCTGCCCGGTCCAGGCGACCCTGCACGACAGCGACGGCCTCAACCTGATGGTCTACAACCGCTGCATCGGCACCCGGTTCTGCTCCAACAACTGCCCGTACAAGGTCCGGCGCTTCAACTTCTTCGGCTTCGCCGCCGACGACCCGCGCCTGGCCGAGGCCTGGAACCCCGACGTCTCGGTGCGCGGGCGCGGGGTCATGGAGAAGTGCACCTACTGCGTCCAGCGCATCCGCCAGGCCAAGATCGCCGCCGACCGGGACGACCGGGCCATCACCGACGGCGAGGTCGTGACCGCGTGCCAGCAGGCCTGCCCGACCCAGGCGATCGTCTTCGGCAACCGCAACGACCGCGCCAGCGCCGTTTTCAGGCGCAAGGCCAGCCCGCTCGACTATGTGCTGTTGCCCGAGCTCAACACTCGCCCGCGCACCAGCTACGAGGCCCACCTGCGCAACCGCAACGACCGGGCGGAGGGCTGAGGCATGACGGCGTCCGGTCCTCACCCGCCGCCGCTCCTGGCGCCTGGCCTGACCCTGGGCGGCGCCACGGCCGCGGTCGCGGGCGCGCTCGAGCGGCCGGCGCCGGGCTGGTGGTGGGCGGCGACCGCGGCCGCCGGCCTGTTCCTGGCGATGCTGGTGGTGGCGGCCACGGTGCTGTTCGTGCAGGGCATCGGGATCTGGGGCGTCAACATCCCGGTCGCCTGGGGCTTCGCGCTGGCCAACTATGTCTGGTGGATCGGCATCGCCAGCGGCGGCACCATCATCTCGGCGCTGTTCCACCTGACCGGGGCCGGCTGGCGGACGGCAACCAACCGCCTGGCCGAAACTCTGACGCTGTGGGCCGCCGCCTGCGCCGGGCTGATGCCGATCTTCCATTTGGGGCGCCAGGGCCTGTTCTACTGGCTGTTCCCCTATCCCAACGTCATGACGGTCTGGCCGCAGTTCCGCAGCCCGCTGCTGTGGGATTTCTTCGCGCTGCTCTGCTATATCGCCGCCTCGATCCTGTTCTGGTATTTCGGCGCCATCCCCGATTTCGCGACGATGCGCGACCGCGCGGCCGGCCCATGGCGCCTGGCCTATGGCGTGTTGGCCATGGGCTGGCGCGGCTCGGCCCGGCAATGGACGCAGTTCCAGGCGGCTTACGGGATCATGGCGGCGCTGCTGGCACCGATGGTGATCTCGGTGCACAGCGTGGTCGGCCTCGACTTCGCCGCGGGCCTGACGCCCGGCTGGCATTCGACCCAGTTCCCGCCCTACTTCGTCTTCGGGGCCGTGTATTCCGGCTTCGCCACCGTGATCCTGCTTCTGGTCCCGGTGCGTCGACTCTATCGCCTTGAAGCGTTCGTCACCGACCGGCACTTCGATATCCTGGCGAGGCTGATGCTAGCCTGCGGGCTGCTGCTGACCTACGCCTACGTCATGGAGGCGTTCGATCCCTTCTACAGTGGGGACCGGGCGGCCATCCGCGCGGCCGAGGCCCAGTTCTTCGGCCGCTACAGCTGGGCGTACTGGAGCAAGATCGCGCTCAACAGCGTGATCCCGATGCTGCTGTGGGTCCCCCGGCTGCGCGTGACCCGGTCCGCGCTTGTCGCGATCGCGGCCGGCATCGTCCTCGGCATGTGGCTGGAGCGTTACCTGATCGTGCTCAACAGCCTGGCCTACGACCACATGCCGTCGATGTGGCGGCCGTTCGTCGCGACCGGCTGGGACTGGGCGACGCTGGTCGGCTCGGTCGGGCTGTTCCTGACCGGGTTCCTGGTGGTGCTGCGCGTCGTGCCCGCGGTCTCGATGGCCGAGCTGCGCCACCTGATCCGCCGCGAGGCCGCATCATGACCGAGCCCTACGGCATCCTGGCCGAATATGCCGATGCCGCGGCGCTGGTGGCGGCCGCCCGCCGCCTGCGCGAGGCCGGCTACCGGCGGTTCGAGGCCTACAGCCCTTATCCGGTCGACGCGCTCGACAGCGTTGCCGCCGAGCCGGCGCGGCGGCTGCCGGCGACGATGGCCGCAGCCGGGATCGCCGGCGCCGCGGCGGGCTATCTGCTGCAATATTGGGGCGCCGTCATCGACTATCCGCTCAATATCGGCGGCCGGCCGCTCGACAGCTGGCCGGCCTTCGTGCCGGCCTGCTTCGAGTTCGGCGTGATCTGGGCCGTCGCTGCCGGGTTCCTGGCGTTCTTCGCGATCTGCCGCCTGCCGCGGCTGGCCCATCCGATCGACCGGGTGCCGGGTTTCGCCCGCGCCTCCCAGGACCGCTTCTTCCTGTGCGTCGAACGGCAGGACCCGATGTTCGACCGCATCAGGGCCGAGGCGCTGCTGACCGCCGGCGCCGTCGCGGCGCCGGTGGCGGTCGCGCCATGAGGCGCGCGTCCCTGGCGCTGGCGCTGCTGGCGGTCGCCGGCTGCGACCGCATGGCCGACCAGCCCAAGCGCACACCCTATGCGGCGCTGGTCCATCTCAGCCCCGACCACCGGCTGCCGCCGCCCGGCACGGTTGCGCGGGACGCGGCGCCGATGCCGGTGCCGGCGGTCACGGCGGCACTGCTGGCGCGCGGCCAGGAGCGCTTCGGCATCTACTGCACGCCCTGCCACGGCCGCACCGGCAGCGGCGACGGCATGATCGTGCAGCGCGGCTTCCCGCACCCGCCGTCCTTTTTCGAGGACCGGCTGCTGGCCGCACCGGCCCAGCATGTCTATGACGTGATCACCCATGGCTACGGCGTGATGTATCCCTATGCGGCGCGGGTCGCGCCCGCCGACCGCTGGGCGATCGCCGCCTATATCCGCGCCTTGCAGGCCAGCCAGCATGCGGTCGTGGCGGATCTGCCCGCCGCCGAGCGGGCGAAGCTGCCGTGAGCCGCGAGCGCCGCCCGGCCCTGATCGCCGCCGGAGTCGGCCTGGCGGCGCTGGCCGTTCTGATCGGCCTCACCCCCCACGGCAGCCGCGCGCCGGCCTGGCTGGCGGCCTGCCTGCTGGCGGCGAGCCTGCCGCTGGCGGCCCTCGCCGCCCTCCTGATCCACGACCTGACCGGCGGCGCCTGGGGGTTCGCGCTGCGGCCGATCCTGATGCGCATGACCGCGACCCTGCCGCTGGTGTTGCTGGCGGCGTTGCCGCTGCTGCTGGACAGCCTGCCCAGCCTCTATCCCTGGGCCCGGCCCGCCGAGGCCGCTGATCTCGCCAACCGGTTCTATCTCAACGTGCCGTTCTTCGCGGCGCGCGCCGCGCTCGACGCCGTGCTGTGGCTGCTGGTCGCCGCCGTCGCGCTGCGCCGCGCCGCGGCCGGCGCCCTGGCCATCGACCGTGCCGGCGCCTGGGTCAGTGCCCTCGGGCTGATCGCGCTCGGGCTCAGCATCACCTTCGCCGCGATCGACTGGGTCGAGTCGCTGGAGCCGCGCTGGTCCTCCAGCATCTTCGGGATGATCGCGGCCTCTGCGCTGTTCCTATCGGGCTTCGCCGCGGCGGTGCTGGCCGCCGCCACCGGCCCGGCGGCCGCCACGCCTGCGCTGTGCCGGGCCCTGGCCAGCCTGCTGCTGAGCGTCGCGCTGCTGTGGGCCTATCTGCAATTCATGCAGTTCCTGATCATCTGGGAAGAGGATCTGGTCCGCGAGATCCCGTGGTATCTGCGCCGGCTCGCCGGCGGCTGGGGCGGCCTTGCCGCGGTGATCGTGGCCGGACGCTTCGCGCTGCCGTTCTTCGTCCTGATCTGGCGGCCGCTGAAGCAGGACCGGCTGGTGCTGGCCACGGTCGCCGCCGTCGCCTTGGGCACCGGCCTGCTGGAGGCCTGGTGGCTGGTGCTGCCGGCGTTCCCCGGGACCGGCTTCACCTGGACCGACCCGCTCGCCGCCGTCGCCTTGGGCGGTCTGTGGCTCGCCGCCTATCAGGCGGCACCCCTGGCCGGCCGGCTCGGCGGCGCGCCGGCGCCGAGCCATGGCTGAGCCCGCGCCCGCCTTCGAGGTTCGCGACGTCGATCCCCGGCGGATCGCCTGCCTGGGACTCGCGGCGGCCGCGGCGCTGGTCGCCGCGACGCTGATCCTGGGCTGGGCCTACGGCTTCGCCGATGCTGCCAAGGGCCCGCCGGGCGCGCTGCCGGAGCCACGCCAGCAGGTCGATCCGGCGGCCGACCTGCGCGCCGTCCGCGCCGCCGAGGACCGGCGGCTGTCGAGCTATGGCTGGGTCGACCGCGCGCACGGCATCGCCCATGTGCCGATCGCGACGGTCATGGCGCGCTTCGCCCGCGACGGCATCCCGGGCTGGCCGGGCCAGGCGCGATGATCCGGCTGGCTCTCGCCCTGCTGCTCGCCACCGCCGAACCGGGCCTCGCCGCGCCGCGCTCCAGCCTGACGCCTGATACGCTCGCCACCCTGGCATTCGTGCCCCATCCCGGGCGCCAGCTTCCCCTCGACGCGCCGGTCACCGACGCCGCCGGGCGGACCGTGCCGCTCGGGGCGTATTTCCAGGGTGCACCGGTGATCCTGGTGCTCGACTACCTGCATTGCCGGACCCTGTGCGGGCTGGTGCTCGGCGGTCTGGCCACGGCGCTGGATCAGGTGCCGCTGACCCCCGCCCGCGACTACCGGGTGCTGGCGCTCAGCATCGACCCGCGCGAGACCACGGCCGACGCCGCCGCCGCCCAGGCCCAGTACCGGCGGGCGCACTGGCAGTTCGCGACCGCGCCGGCCGACACGGTCGCCGCCGTGGCCGACGCCGTCGGCTTCCCCTACCGCTACGACCCGGCGATCGACCAGTACGCCCATCCCGCCGGGATCACCCTGGTCGCACCCGACGGCCGGATCGCCCGTTACCTGCTGGGCGTCGACATCCGGCCGCTGGACCTGCGGCTCGGTCTGGCCGACGCCGCGGTCGGGCGCACCACCGCCCCTGCCACGCGGCTGCTGCTGCTGTGCTACGGCTATGACCCCCAGACCGGCCGCTACGGCCTGGCGGTCCGGCGGCTGCTGCAGGCCGGCGGCGCCGTCACGCTGCTGGGGCTGGCGGTGCCGGTCGCCCTGATGCTGCGCCGCGAGCGCCGGCGATGAGCGATGCCTGGCTCGCGATCTGGCCGCCGACCGCGTCCAACACCGGCGACGCGGTCGATTGGCTGTTCATCGCGCTCCTGGGCGTATCGGTCGCGATCCTGGTGCTGAACTACGGCCTGCTCGGCTTCTTCGCGATCAAGTACCGAGCCGGCAATCCCGTCGACCGCCGCCGCCCGCTCCGCAAAAGCTGGGTGTGGGAGGCCGGCTGGACCGGCGCCACCCTGGTCGGGTTCCTGGTGCTGTTCGTGTGGGGCGCCGGCCTCTATCTGTGGCTGTACCGGCCGCCGGCGACGGACGACGAAGTCTTCGTCGTCGGCAAGCAGTGGATGTGGAAGGCCGAACATGCCGACGGCACTCGCGAGATCGACGCCCTGCACCTGGCGGTCGGCCGCAGCGTGCGGCTGGTCCTGACCTCGCAGGACGTCATCCACAGCTTCTTCATCCCGGCGTTCCGGATCAAGCACGCGGTGCTGCCGGGCACCTACGAGACGCTGTGGGTCAAGCCCACGCGCACGGGCGCCTTCCGGATCCTGTGCGCCGAGTTCTGCGGCACCGAGCATGCGCACATGGGCGGCACGGTCTATGTCATGGACCCGGCCGACTACCAGCGCTGGCGGGCCGACCAGCCGCCGTCCGCGACCCTGGCCCAGCAGGGCGAGGCCCTGTACCGGCAACTCGGCTGCAGCGGCTGCCACGATGCCGGCAGCACGGTCCACGCGCCGTCGCTGGCCGGCCTCTATGGCCGCCCGGTCCAGCTCGCCGACGGCCGCTCGGTGATCGCCGACCAGCGCTACCTCCACGATTGCATCCTGGTGCCCAGGAGCCAGCCGGTGGCCGGCTATCCGCCGGTCATGCCGTCCTTCGCCGGCCAGATCGGCGAGGACGACGTGCTGAAACTGGTCGCCTACATCAAGTCGTTGGGGCGGTGATGGGTAAGAGAGGCAAAAGTCCGGGCAGACACGCCAAACCCGGTCCTCGTCATCCCCGCGAAGGCGGGGTTCGCGCCGCCGTCACGTCCGCGCCATGACCACCAGCTACCTGACGGCCGGCTTCACGATCCGATCGTGGCTGTTCACCATCGACCACAAGCGCATCGCGCTGTTGTTCTTCGCCTCGATCACGCTGTTCTTCTTCGTCGGCGGGTTCGCCGCGACGATGATCCGGCTGCAGCTGATCGATCCCGCCGGCCGCCTGCTGTCGGCCGACCAGTACGACCGCATGTTCACCATGCACGGCATCGTGATGGTGTGGTTCTTCCTGATCCCGTC
>CAZEFK010000303.1:0-6369 GCA_964511405.1 uncultured Comamonadaceae bacterium
CGCGCCGCCAGGCACCAGGGCAGGAACTCGGGATAGCGCTCGACATCGGCCACCAGGTCGAATAGCTGGCGCGGCGAATAGGGCAGAACGCGGGTCTCGGCGAAGGTCGGCACCGGCTAATCGTCCAACACGAAATCTCTGGGCACGGCCATCAGCGCCCCGCCGCCAGCTTGGCGTCGCGGGCGGCGCGCAGCTTCAGGAAGTCCTCGCCGGCATGGTGCGACGAGCGGGTCAAGGGCGACGCCGAGACCATCAGGAAACCCTTGCCGCGGGCGATCTCCGCATAGGACCGGAACTCATCGGGCGGCACGAAGCGGTCGACCGGGGCGTGCTTCGGCGTCGGCTGCAGATATTGGCCGATGGTCAGGAAGTCGACATCGGCCGCGCGCAGGTCGTCCATCACCTGCAGCACCTCCTCGCGGGTCTCGCCGAGGCCGACCATGATCCCCGACTTGGTGAAGATCGCGGGGTCGGCACGCTTGACGTCGTCGAGCAAACGCAGGCTGTGGAAATAGCGTGCGCCCGGCCGGATCGAGGCATAGAGCCGCGGCACCGTCTCGAGATTGTGGTTGTAGACGTCGGGCGTGGCCGCGGCGACGGCCAGGGCCGCCCCGTCCTTGCGCAGGAAGTCCGGCGTCAGGACCTCGATGGTGGTGGCGGGTGCCTTGGCGCGGATCGCCCGGATTACGGCGACGAAATGCCCGGCGCCGCCGTCGTCCAGGTCGTCGCGGTCGACCGAGGTCACGACCACATGGGCCAGGCCTAGCGCCGCCACCGCCTCGGCGACATGCTCGGGCTCGTGGGGATCAAGCTGGTCGGGGCGGCCGGTGGCGACGTTGCAGAAGGCGCAGGCGCGGGTGCACACCGAGCCCAGGATCATCACGGTCGCGTGCTTCTTGGCCCAGCACTCGCCGATGTTGGGGCAGGCCGCTTCCTCGCACACGGTGTTGAGTTGGAGCGACCGCATCAGGCGGCGCGTCTCGTGATACTCGACCGAAACAGGCGCCTTGACCCGGATCCAGTCGGGCTTGCGCTGGATCGGGCTGTCGGGCCGGTTTGCCTTCTCCGGGTGCCGGAGCGGCGCGGCGGGGGACTTGATCACGATGGCCTTACCTCGCGGGCGGAACGACCTCGTCGGGCGTGTGCAGCGAGAACGACAGCCTCTCCGCCCATTCCGGGTGTATGTAGTATTTGGCGGTGTCGATGAACACCTGGGCGTTGTCGGCGCCGTCGAAGGCGATGTAGACCGGGTCGTCCATCGCCAGGATCTTGCGCAGCGGTTTCAAGCTACCCTTGGGCACGCCGTCGTAGGATAGGGCCAATCCGCGCGCCAGCGCCCCCAGCCGCTTGCGCCGGGTCAGCGACAGCGACGGGTCGAGCGTGACGCAGACGAGGACGATGTCCTCGTCCTCCATCCAGCTGCGCTGCGGCGTGGCCACGAGAGCGGATCCCCTTAGAAGTGGATGGCGCGCCCGTACGCATCGAGCACGCTCTCATGCATCATCTCCGACAGGGTCGGATGCGGGAAGATGGTGTGCATGAGCTCGGCCTCGGTCGATTCCAGCGTGCGTGCGATGCCGTAGCCCTGGATCAGCTCGGTCACTTCGGCGCCGACCATGTGGGCGCCCAAGAGCTCGCCGGTGTCGGCATCGAACACGGTCTTGACCATGCCCTCGGGCTCGCCGAGGGCGATCGCCTTGCCGTTGCCGATATAGGGGAAACGGCCGACCTTGACCTTGCGCCCGGCCTCCCTGGCCTTGGCCTCGGTCAGGCCGACCGAGGCCACCTGGGGCCGGCAGTAGGTGCAGCCGGGCACATTGCTGACGTCAAGCGGATGCAAGTCGTTGAGGCCGGCGATCGCCTCGACGCACAGCACGCCCTCGTGGCTGGCCTTGTGCGCCAGCCAGGGCGGCCCGACCAGGTCGCCGATGGCGTAGACGCCGGGCTCGCCGGTGCGCAGATAGGGGTCGACCACGACATGGGTGCGGTCGACCTTGACCTTGGTCCCTTCCAGGCCGAGGCCCTCGACATTGCCGACGATGCCGATCGCCACGATCACCCGCTCGGCCGTGACCTCGGCGGTCTTGCCGTCCATCTCGTAGCTGACCACCGCCGAGTCGGCGGTCTTGCGCAGCGACTTCACCGTCGCCTTGACGGCGATCTTCATGCCCTGCTTCTCGAACTGCTTGCGCGCGAAGGCCGAGATCTCCTCGTCCTCGACCGGCAGCACGCGGTCGAGCATCTCGATGACGGTGACCTCGGCGCCCATGTTGCGATAGAAGCTGGCGAACTCGATGCCGATGGCGCCCGAGCCGATGACCACGACCGACTTGGGCATGCGGTCCGGCACCATCGCTTCGCGATAGCTCCAGACGATCTTGCCGTCGACCTCGAAGCCCGGCAGCGGGCGGGCCCGGGCACCGGTGGCCAGGATCACGTGGGGCGCCGTCAGGGTGGCGACGGTCTTGCCGTCCTTGGTGACCGTGACCGGCACCGGCTGGCCGGCCGTCCGCCGGGCCAGCGCGCCGGCACCGTCGAACACCGTCACCTTGTTCTTGCGCAACAGATGCTTGACGCCCCCCGACAGCTGGTTGGCGACGGCCCGGCTGCGCTGGATCACCTTGCCGAAATCGTAGCTGACCTCCTTGGCCGAGAAGCCATAAGCGTCGAGCGTATGCAGCAGGTGGTTGATCTCGGACGCGCGCAACAGCGCCTTGGTCGGGATGCAGCCCCAGTTGAGGCAGATGCCGCCCAGATGCTCGCGCTCGACCAGCCCGACCTTCATGCCGAGCTGGGCCGCACGGATCGCGGCAACATAGCCGCCCGGGCCGCCGCCCAGGACCAGCAGGTCAAACGAGGTCTCAGCCACGGCGGGCGACTCCTAAGGTCAATCGAAAAGCGGGGAATGGCCTGAGGCGAACGCCTACAGCATCATGGTCAGCGGGTCCTCGAGCAGGCGCTTGAGCACGCCCAGATATTCGGCGCCGAGCGCACCGTCGATGACCCGGTGGTCGATCGACAGCGTCGTGGTCATGACCGTCGCGATCGCCAGCGCGCCGTCCTTCACGACCGGGCGCTGCTCGCCGGCGCCGACCGCCAGGATGGCGCCCTGCGGTGGGTTGATGACCGCGGCGAACTCGCGAATGCCGTACATGCCCAGGTTCGAGATCGAGAAGGTCCCGCCCTGGAACTCCTCGAGCTTCAGCTTGTTGTCGCGGGCCCGCGCGGCCAGGTCTTTCATCTCCTTCGAGATGGTGGCCAGGCCCTTCTGGTCGGCGTTGCGGATGATCGGCGTGATCAGCCCGCCCGGGGTCGCCACGGCGACCGAGACGTCGACCGCCTTGAACTGTCGGATCCCGTCCTCGCTCCACTGGGCGTTGACGGTCGGCATCTTGCGCAGGGCCAGCGCCGTCGCCCGGATGACGAAATCGTTGACCGACAGCTTCAGCTCGTTCTTGGCGTTGAGCTCGCTGCGCAGCTTCAGCAGGCTGTCGACCACGATGTCGACCGACAGATAGAAATGCGGGATCGTCTGCTTGGCCTCGGTCAGGCGGCGCGCGATCACCTTGCGCATGCTGGTGTGCGGGATCAGCTCGTACTCGGCCGTCGGCGCCGGTGCGGCGGTGGGGGCCGGCGCCGGCCGGGCCTCGGCCGGAGCGGCCGCGGGGGCCGGTGCCGCGGCAGCGGCCGGCTTGCCCTTCAAGGCCGCTTCGACGTCGGCGCGGACGATCCGGCCGTGCGGTCCGCTGCCGGCGACGCCCTGCAGGTCGAGCTTCGCCTGTTCGGCCATGCGCCGCGCGAGCGGGCTCGCGATCACCCGGTCGCCGGCGGGCGCGGCGTGGCCGTTGCCCTGGGGGGCAGCGGGCTGGGAAGCTGGGGCCGCGGGCTTGGGGGCCGGTGCGGCAGCCGGGGCCGCAGCCGGCGCTGGCGCTGCTTTCGCCGGTGCGGCGGCAGCAGCATCCGCGCTCTCGCCTTCGGCGAGGATGATGGCGATCTGCTGGTTCACCTTGACGTTGGCGGTGCCTTCGGGGACCAGGATCTTGCCCAGGGTGCCCTCGTCGACCGCCTCGACCTCCATGGTCGCCTTGTCGGTTTCGATCTCGGCGACGACGTCGCCGGCGCGGACCGGGTCGCCTTCCTTCTTGAGCCAGCGGGCGATGGTGCCCTCGGTCATGGTCGGCGAGAGCGCGGGCATCAGCAGCGGTGTCGGCATGGGATCGTTCCTAGCGGTAGCACACGCCCTTGGCGGCCGCGACGATGTGGTCGGGCTGCGGCAAGGCCAGCTTCTCGAGGTTGGCGGCGTAGGGCAGCGGCACGTCGACGCCGGCAACCCGGGCCAGGGGCGCATCGAGCTGGTCGAAGGCCTGCTCCATGATCAGCGCCGCGATCTCGGAGCCGATGCCGGCGAAGGGCCAGCCTTCCTCGACCGTGACGATGCGGTTGGTCTTGGTCACCGAGTCGATGATCGCCTGGGTATCGAGCGGCCGGATCGTGCGCAGGTCGATGACCTCGGCGTCGATGCCGTCGGCGGCCAGCGTCTCGGCCGCGGCCAGCGCGTGCTTCACGCAGATCGAGAAGGCCACGATGGTCACGTCCTTGCCCGGGCGGGCGATCCGCGCCTTGCCGATCGGCACGATGTAGTCGGGGTCGACCGGCACGTCGAACTGGGCGCCGTAGAGCAGCTCGTTCTCCAGGAACACCACCGGGTTCGGGTCGCGGATGGCGGATTTGAGCAGCCCCTTGGCATCGGCCGCGGTGTAGGGCGCGATCACCTTCAGTCCCGGGCAGTGGGCGTACCAGCTCGCATAGCATTGGCTGTGCTGGGCGGCGACGCGCGACGCGGCGCCGTTGGGCCCGCGGAACACGATCGGGCTGCCCATCTGGCCGCCGGACATGTAGAGCGTCTTGGCGGCGGAATTGATGATGTGGTCGATCGCCTGCATGGCGAAGTTGAACGTCATGAACTCGACGATGGGCTTCAGGCCCATGAACGCCGCGCCGACGCCAAGGCCGGCGAAGCCGGCTTCCGTGATCGGCGTGTCGACGATCCGGCGGGCGCCGAACTCTTCCAGCAGACCCTGGCTGACCTTGTAGGCACCCTGATATTCGGCGACTTCCTCGCCCATCAGGAACACCGTCTCGTCCCGGCGCATCTCTTCGGCCATGGCGTCGCGCAGGGCCTCGCGCACGGTCTGCGGCCGGGTCTCGCCGACCGGCGCCTCGGGGGCCGCGGCGGCCGGCTTCGGCGCCGGTGTCCGCTGTACCGGCACCGGCTGCTCCATGACCGGGGCCGGAGCCGGGGCCGTGACGCCGCCACCATGGCCGTTATGGGCCGGCGTGGCGTCGCCGTCGGCCGCGATCTCGGCGATCGGCGTATTGACGGCGACGCCCTCGGTCCCTTCCTGGACCAGGATCCGCTGGAGCACGCCTTCGTCGACCGCCTCGACCTCCATGGTCGCCTTGTCGGTCTCGATCTCGGCCAGCACGTCGCCGCTTGCGATCCGGTCACCTTCCTTCTTCAGCCAGCGGGCGATCTTGCCCTCCGTCATGGTTGGCGACAGGGCGGGCATCAGCACGGGGGTCGGCATGGGGATCAGGCCTCGATCAGCACATCGGTGTAGAGTTCGGCCGGATCCGGCTCGGGGCTGGTCTGCGCGAAGTCGGCGGCATCGGCGACGCGGTCGCGGATCTCGCGGTCGATCTCCTTCAGCTGGTCCTCGGTGACCAGCTTCTGGTCGAGCAGCCTGACGCGCAGATGATCGATCGGATCCTGCTGCTCGCGCACCTTCTGGATCTCGTCGCGGGTCCGGTACTTGCCGGGATCGGACATCGAGTGGCCGCGGTAGCGGTAGGTCATCAGCTCCAGGATCACCGGCCCATTGCCGGCGCGCGCATAGGCCGTCGCCTCGTCCGCCGCCGCCTTGACCGCCAGCACATCCATGCCGTCGACGGTGCGCCCCAGGATGCCGAAGCCGTCGCCGCGCTTGTGCAGGTCGCCGCCGGCCGCGGCGCGGTTGACCGACGTGCCCATGCCGTACTTGTTGTTCTCGACCACGTAGATCACCGGCAGCTTCCACAGCGCCGCCATGTTGTAGGATTCGGCGACCTGGCCCTGGTTGGCGGCGCCGTCGCCCATATAGGTCAGGCACACCTTGCCGTTGCCGCGGTACTTGTGGGCGAAGGCGATGCCGGTGCCGAGCGGCACCTGGGCGCCGACGATGCCGTGGCCGCCATAGAAGTTCTTCTCGCGGCTGAACATGTGCATGGAGCCGCCCTTGCCGCGGCTGTAGCCGCCCGACCGGCCGGTCAGCTCGGCCATGACGCCGCGCGGATCCATCCCGCAGGCCAGCATGTGGCCGTGGTCGCGAT
>CAZEFK010000304.1:0-6346 GCA_964511405.1 uncultured Comamonadaceae bacterium
CCGCCGTCTTGCAACCGCCTGACGCCGAATCAAAACTTTTGAGTCAGGCTCTGAGTCAGGATAGTCGTCTCGAAAGCAGACCTGAGTTTCTCCATTCTCTTCGCGTCTATCGGTCGAGCCTTGAGCCTTTTTGATCGCTCGACACCGATAGTGGCAAGCGCCGCCGCCAGAATTGTCTGTAGCGTCTGTGTCGCTCGTGTAAAATCGCCGTCGGATTTCAGTAGCTCGAATCCACGTTTTAGCAGAGGACACGGCTGCCCCAGTATTTCCGCATATCGCCCCAGCGCGAAGGCGACGTTCCGGAGCGAGCGGTCGCCTTCAGGAAGAATGTCCTCGCGCTCTGCTAATTCGGAGACGCGATTTCCAACTCCATCATCGCCATTCAGAGGAGCAGCAGCGAGCAGGATTGCGACGACAGAAACCAACAAATCCTCCCTGCCATGAAGCGTGGAAGGGGTGAAGATCCGGCCCGGCACGGTCCGGCGCTCGGTCATGTTATCGAGCGAGGCCAAGAAGCGGTCGAGTTCGGTTCCATATGTATCGTCCCGGAACCGGTCGCCTGCTAACTCGAGACGCACCATATCGAGGAACAAAGACCGGAATGATCGCGCCGACGATTGCGAACTGTGATGGCCTTCGTTATCCGAGCCCGATAACTCTCGCCTCAGCAGCTCTGCAGCTGTTCGCGCTCCAATATTGGAGATCTGCTTCTGATTAATTGTCCAGAACAGCAATAATGCAGCCGTCAGAAGCAATGTATCGTTGTATGATTCGCTCAGGATGGCGCCAAATACTTGACCAGCGCCCGGTGAGGGTGTGTAATCGTCAAGGCGTGCCGCCACTTGAGCCGCTGCACTTGACCAATCGAAGGTAAGAAGGGTCGGGAACAGTAACCTCCGATGTCGTAGATCAGTACTGGAATCGAAACCGGGGTTTAGCGTTTCCCGCCATCGGACCAGCACATCTCTGAACAGTGAAGTACCGGCTTCATCTTCGTTCCAGACCGCGACCGCGAGGCTATAGGCAGTGTTCTGAAGATGTTGCAACAGGAATGGCCAACTGGCTCGGCACACGGCCCAGCTCGCTGCATCGCCTGCCTCGGACCTTTGACGCCGGCGAGAAACGATCGGGCCGCTCTGGAGCAGCGCCTCCCATGCGCCAGCGATCTCAGTCAGAACGTTCGCATAGGCCTTAGCGTCTGAACCGGCGAGAGCTAGGCGGCTCGACGGCGCTTCGCCTGGAACGTTATCAATGCTGGTTCTCTTCGTTACCCAGGCCTCAAGGCGATGCACCAGCAATGGACCAAGATCTAGGATCGCGCGGATCACAGCGTCTGACGGCTCGGGTTCGGTGCTCCCAGGAAGAAGCATCATGGGCAAATGAGCGAGCGTACGGATGAAGCTCGCGTCATCAGGGATCCGATCTGTCGCTCGCTCGAATAGCCGCGCGTACTGCCGAATCCATAGCTGATGCGGGGCTCGAAAAGCGTCACCCCGCACCTCGGCATAGCTGAAGAGCTCGCCGTCCAGCGAGCGCGAGGCATTCAACGCAAGCAGAAACTTATGATATCGGGTCATCTCCCGCAGCGCGCTGCCAAAGGCTACCGGAGCGAGACGATCAATTTGAAGTGCGGCCTTATCGGCGAGCTCCTCGAGAATCTCGTCGGGTGACGGCAGGTTACGCTCATGACGTGCTCTCTTGAACAGGAACGCGCACCTTAGGACTAGGCGTTCGGTTCGAGTTAATGGTGCACCGGCTCGGCGCCGACACCATATTACTTCACCATGTAGTGGCCGATCCAATTGGACGGAGAACACGAGTAACGGTGAGTCGAGGCCAAGCCCCCGGCGCCTGGCGGCGGAGCTACGAGCCTCAGCATCACACCGCGCCGCCCAGCGCCTCACCACCCATCGAAGCCAGATCATCCGTACGTCTCGGATGACCATCGGGTTAGCGAAAACTGTCTGGATTTCGGCGAGACCCAGGTCATCGGAGTCGAAGCCAAGAATCAAAGTCGGTGTATCGACGTTATTGCCGTCGGATTCGGGACGATTTAGGAATTCCAAACTGGCCGCCTGGTACAGATGCTCGCGTAGACGGACTGTCATTTCGAGGGGTTGGACGAAATTTGCCGTATACCGCTCCCGCATAACCTCGCGCTCGGACTGTTGAACGAAGCGAAATGTCGTCGCCACGAAATGCGCAAGGCCGCAGAGATTCAGCAGCAGCCAGCTGGTGTGCAAGGCCAAAAGAAGCAATTTGAATACTTGTAGATCTGTGCCTCCGCCTAACCGATGAAGTAGAAACTGAGCCGGCCAAAGGAGTTGTGCGCAAAGAACCGCGAGAAGCGCTACGCTACTCGCGACCACCTCGAATGCCAGAGACTCGTGATAGTAGACTTGAACGTCGGTCGACGAACTCTCGCGCTGGGCTATCAACGCCACCAAGCCGACGGCTATCGAGATGACACCAAGCACCCCAACCTGCGCGGTAATGAGATAACTGTCGACATTCATCAATATGGCTTTGATGTCGGGCGTCGACGACGCTCCTGAGGCCGTCCAGGTCGGGAGCAGGGCCGGGAAATGCCAAGCCGTAATCATTTCAGCTGTGACGAAGAGAAAGTCGACAACGACGTAGGCTAATAGGAAGCGGCGGAATGATCCGATGGCAAAAAACCGCCGGAGCGTCCGGAGAGCGACCGGATGCCTCGCGCGCCGGGCGGCGGCGTTGTTGAGCGCGTGCTCGTACACCTCTCTCCGGACCCACCTGTTGAGGCTGCCGGTCCAGCCGCCCCGACGCCAATCTATCATGGTGCCCGATGCCAAAATTAGCGGAAATGCCGACCAACCGCCGCCGGCTATCGCGACCAAAATGAACCGATGGAGGCTGCCCAGTCGGCGAGATCGACTAGAGGTTGCGGGTTCGGCAAGGACGAGTCAAGTAGGCTCCAGGTCACAGGCGCCGACATTCGCATGCTTGGCGCCATGGCAGTTGTCACCGCCACGCCCGGGAACATTTCGATGGAGTGGGCGTCGAACGACTGCGAACTTGACGCCTGACACAAAACAGCCGTTGCTGCGTGTCACAGCTCTCCCCGACCGCTCAGGACCGTACAGAAACCCTACGCCGCCCGCACCTGCCCCAGGAAGCTGGCCGCCGACGACCCCAGCTCGGCGCATTGCGACACCAGCTTCTCGGCCGCCGACAGCAGCTCGGTCGAAGCCCGCCCGGTCTCCTCGGTGGCCGAGCGCACTTCGGTGATGCCCTGCGCGGCCTCGAGCGTGCCGGCGGCGGCCTCGGCGACGTTGCGGCTGATGCCGGCAGTGGCCGAGGCCTGCTCCTCGACCGAGCTGGCGATCGCGGTGGCGCTCTCGTTGACGTCGTGGATCACCTCGCCGATGGCGCGGATTTCCTCGACCGCGCGGCGGGTCGCCTCCTGGATCGAGATCACTTGGCCGCGGATCTCGTCAGTCGCCCGTCCGGTCTGCTCGGCCAGGGCCTTGACCTCCGACGCCACGACGCTGAAGCCGCGCCCGGCCTCGCCGGCCCGCGCCGCCTCGATGGTGGCATTGAGCGCCAGCAGGTTGGTCTGGGCGGCGATGCCGTTGATCAGCGCCACCACCTCGCCGATCTTCGCCGCGGCGCTGGCCAAGCCCCCGATCACCTCGTTGGCGCGGCCGGCGCGCTCGACGGCCGAGCCCATGACCGCCGCCGAGCGCGCCGCGTGGCTGCCGACCTCGCCGAGCGACGCCGCCAGCTGCTCGGCCGCGGCGGCCACCGCCTGCACGCTCTCGGCGGTGCGGTCGCACATGGTGGTGACCCCGACCGAGATCCGGCTGGAGCGGTCGGCGACCGAGGCCATGCGCGAGGCTTCCAGCTTCACGGTCTCAGCCTCGGCCGCGGCCGAGCCCACCACCGCCGTCACCGTCTGCTCGAAGGTGTCGGCCAACGCCTGCAGCGCCGCCCGCTTCTCGCCTTCGGCGCGCTGCTCGGCGGTCGCCTTCTCGTCCTGCAGGCTGCGGATGCGCAGGGCATTGTCCTTGAACACCTGGACCGTCGCCGCCATGCGGCCGATCTCGTCGCGCCGCCCGAGCCCGCTCACGGCCACGCCGGTGTCGCCGGCGGCGAGCCCGGTCATGGCGGCGCTCAAGCCGCGGATCGGCCGCGTGATGCTGCGCGCCAGCGCGGCGCCGGCCAGCACCGCGACCGTGAGGCCGGCCAGCGACAGGATCAAGGTCCAGCGCCGGCTCGCGACCACGGCCTGGTCGGCGGCGGCCCGGGTCTGGTGCTGGGTGTCCTCGGTCAGCTGCTTGACTTCCTGGGCCGACTTGCGCATCTCGCCGCTCAGGCGGTCGATGGTGGCGGCGATCTCCTGGCGCTTGCTGAGCGCGTTGGACAGCCGCTCCAGGTCCTGGGCGAAGCGCTTCAGCCCGCCGGTCAGGTCGTCATAGCTGCTCTGAAGGTCCTCGGAGTCCTTGACCTGGGCGGCAAGCTTAGCGGTCAGACCGCCTGTTTTCGTCAGCTCGGCCTTGAGCCTGGCCTCATCGCGGCCGCTCGCCGCAAACCGGTTGCTGAACGCGCGGGCTTGGGAATAGTGGTCGAACACGGCGCTGAAGTCGGCCTTGCCGCCGTCGATCAGGCCGGTCAGCGCGCCCCGGATGTCGCGATCGTCATAGCCCAGGCCGTCCTCGACCTCCTGGCGCAGGGTCACGCGCTCATAGAGCGTCAGCAGGTTCTCGCCCAGCTCCTTGCTGCGCTGCTCGATGGCGGCCACGCGCTGCTGCCGCTCGGGATCGGGGATCTGTTCGCGCAGGCGCTGCAGTTGGGCCGCGACGGCCGCCGCCCGCTGAGTCACCTCGGCCTTGGCTTCGGCCGAGCCGATGGCGACGAACGCGTCGACCGCGCGCTGCTGGTCGCCGACCAGCGCCTGCAGGTCATCGGCGCCGGCCGAGATCTCGGCGGCAGCGGCGTAGCCGTGAAACAGGGTCGTCGTCGTGCGCAGCTCCAGCCAGCCATACGCCGCCACAGCCGCGAGCACCACCAGCAGCACGGCAAAGCCCAGATAGATGCGCCGCGCGATCGAGGCAGCGCCGAGCAACGTCCACAGATATCCCATGATCCTGCGCTCCTGTGCTGCACCGACCTCCCGTGCGCTTCGCCTCTTCCAGGCAGGCGACGATCTTGATTAACGCGTGATAGTTTGAATTCTTTGTTATTTGCCGGTTTAGTTCGTTGTTTATTAATCGTCACCAGCGCAGCGCTGCGGTATGCACGGGGTGATCCCACAGCGCGACGGTCTCGTCGTCCAACAGGCTGACCGTGATCGAGCAGCCCGCCATCTCCAGCGACGTCACGTAGCTGCCGACCAGCGAGCGGGCGACCGTCAGGCCCTGCGCCTCGATCCGGCGGCGGGCGGCGTTGTACATGAGGTACAGCTCGATCGCCGGCGTGCCGCCGAAGCCGTTGACGAACAGCAGCGCGGGACCGGTGGGGCGGCCGAGGTCGCCCAGGATCGCCTGCACCATCTCATCGGCGATGCCATCGGCCTCGGCCAGCGGCACCCGCCGGCGTCCCGGCTCGCCATGGATGCCGACGCCCATCTCCATCTCGTCCTCGGCCAGCCGGAAGGTCGGCGTGCCGGCCGCCGGCACCGTGCAACTGGTCAGCGCCACGCCCATCGACCGGGTGCGCCCGTTGACCCGCAGCCCCAGGGCCCGGCAGCGCTCGAGGTCGGCGCCCTGCTCGGCGGCGGCGCCGACCATCTTCTCGACGACCAGGGTGCCGGCGACGCCGCGGCGGCCGGCGCTGTGCGTCGAGGTCTCGACGGCGACGTCGTCGTCGGTGATCACGGTCGCGACCGGGCACTCGGCCAGCTCCGCCGCCATCTCGAAGTTCATGCGGTCGCCGGCATAGTTCTTGACGATCAGCAAGGCGCCGGCGGGCCCGGCGACGGCGCCCAGCGCCTCGACCATCTGGTCGGGGGTGGGCGAGGTGAAGACCTGGCCGGGGCAGGCGGCGTCCAGCATGCCGTAGCCGACCAGCCCGGCATGGAGCGGTTCGTGGCCGCTGCCGCCGCCCGAGACCAGCGCCACCTTGCCCCGGTCGGGCTCGCGCCGGCAGATGAACTTCCGGTCCGGGCCCAGGGTCACGATCCCGGCATGGGCGGCGGCGAAGCCGTCGAGGCTCTCGGCGAGCACGGTCTCGGGCGCGTTGATGAGCTTCTTCATGGCCGTGTCAGGTCTCCTCCTGCATCAGAGCGGTGAGGCGGCGGGCGAGGTCGTGCCGGAGCGCGTCGGCCTCGGCCGCGCGCGGGAGGGACTGCTCAGCCACCGGCCGCGCCCAC
>CAZEFK010000305.1:0-6288 GCA_964511405.1 uncultured Comamonadaceae bacterium
GGGGGGGGGGGCGGTGGGGGGGGGGGCCCGCGGGGGGGGGGGGGGGGGGCGCCGCGACCGGCGTGGCGCCGGCATCGGACGGCGGCTGGCCGAGGCTGCGGTCGCCGCGGCCGGCGGCGGCCGGCTCCATGCCCGCTGGTCGTCGCTGCTGCCCGGCCGCGCCGCCTTCGAGGCGGTCCTGGCGCGCGGCGGCTGGTCGGCGCCCGAGGTCAAGGCGATCCGCGCCTCGGGCACCGCCGGCGCCGTGCTGCGCTGGGCCGAGCCGCACGCGCCGGCTCTGCGCGTGCTGCGCGACTACAGCCTGACGCCGTGGCCCGAGGCCACCGACGCCGACCGTGCCCATGTCGAACTGTTGGCGCAGGACGGCCCGCCGGGCTTCAGCCCGGCCGCGATGGAGCGCGAGTTCACGATCTGGGGCGGCAACAGCTGGCTGCTCCGCCGCGCGGGCGAGCCTGTAGGCTGGATGCTGACCCGCCGGATCGAGGACGGCACGGTCTGGTACCACGGCTCCTGGACCCGGCCCGACCTCGCGAAGTTCGGGCCGATGCTCATGATCTTCCTGAAGGTGCACCAAGTCGCCGCCGCCGAACTCGGGCCCGACAGCCGCTGGCGCATCGACACGGCGCCGCGCACCCCCGGGATGATGGCCTTCATGCGCCGGCGCGTGACCGAGTTCGCCGATTTCCAGGACGAGTACCTGGCTGCGGTCCACCCCGGCACGGCACCATGACCCGATGCCTGCGCCTGGCCGCGCTGGCGCTCGTCCTGGGATCCGGCCCGGCGGTCGCCCAGAGCCTGGCCGACGCGCTGGCGGCAGCCTATCGCGACGACCCGCGCCTGGTCGCAGAGCGGGCACGGCTGCGCGTCGCCGACGAAGGGGTCGACCAGGCCTTGGGCGGCTGGCGCCCCACGGTCACCCTGGCCGGCGCCGCCGAGACCGTCCAGACCGCGATCGAGCCCAACCCGACCCGGGCCAAGGCGCTGACCAGCCATCCCCGCGATGTCGACGTCACCCTCGACCAGCCGCTCTATCGCGGCGGCCAGACGGTGGCACGCACTCGCCAGGCCGAGCAGCTGGTCGAGGCCGAGCGGGCGGCCGTCGAGGCCATCGAGGCGGTCGTGCTGCTGGACGCCGCGTCGGCCTATTTCGACCTGCTGCGCGACCTGCGCATCCGCGACCTGGACGCCGACGACGAGCGCATCCTGCGCAACATGCTCGCGGTCACGGCCAAGCGCCTCGAGGTCGCCGACGTGACCGCAACCGACCTCGCCCAGGCCGAGGCCCGGCTGCGCCAGGCGACCGCCAGCCTGCAGCAGGCCGAAGGCCAGGTCGCCGCCGACCGCGCCGCCTTCGAGCGCAACGTCGGGCGGCCGCCCGAGACCGTGGCCTGGCCGGACTGGCATCCGCCGCTGCCGCCCGACCGCGCGGCCGCGGTCGCGCACGCCCGGGCCGACAACCGCACGGTCGCGGCCGACCGCCATTCCGAGGACGCCGCGCGGGCCGCCCTGGACGTCGCCCGCGGCCAGCTGCTGCCCAGCCTGACCCTGTTCGCCGACTTCACCCGCGCCGCGGGCGCCACGCGCCCGGGGCTCTCCAGCAACACCGGTTCGGTCGGGCTGCGCTTCAGCATGCCGCTGTACGAGGCCGGCATCGTCTATTCCCAGGTCCGCGCCGCCCGCGACTCGATCACCGCCGCGGCGGCCACCACCGAGGACGCGCGCCGCCAGGCCGCCCAGGGCGCCGCCGCCGCCTGGGACGCACTGCAGGCCGCCCAGCAGCGCACCGGGACCCTGCGCCAGGCGATCGACGCCCTGACGCGCGCCCGGGCCGGCATGCAGCGCGAGGCCCAGGCCGGCACCCGCACCGTGATCGAAGTGCTGAACGCCGAACAGGAGCTGCTGGCCAACCAGATCGCCCTGGCCAGCGTCGAGCATGACCGCGCGGTGGCCGAGTTCACCCTGGCCGCCGCCGACGGCCGCCTGAGCGCCCGCGACCTGAAGCTGCCGGTCGAACCCATCGACATGACCCGCCACACCCAAGCCGTGCGCGGCAAGTGGCTGGGGCTGGGAGCACCCTGATCCCATGGACATGGACCGCGCCCGCAGCGCCTTGTTCCGCAAGGCGGCGCTCGACCGGCTGTCGTCGCCCGAGCAGCTCGACCGCATGGTCACGATCACCGACCCGCAGGGCTGGATCGCCGCCCTCGGCGTGGCGGCGATGCTGGGCTTCCTGGTGGCCTGGGGCGTGCTGGGCCGGATCCCGACCGAAGTTACCGCCCCCGGCATCCTGGTCGCCCAGGGTGGCCGCGTGGTCAACGCGGTCAGCACCGCCGGCGGCGTGATCGAGCATCTGGGCCTCAGCGTCGGCGACCAGGTGGCCAAGGGCCAGGCGGTCGCCGACATCCGCCAGACCGAGGCCGGCCAGCGCCTGGTCAACGCCCGCCAGCTCGTCGAGCAGCGTGCCCAGGAGCTGGCCCAGCGCCGCCAGGGCATCGCCCGCGAGGCCGCGGTGCGTCGCGACAATGGCCGCCTGCGGCGGCTGGCGTTGCAGGAGGTGGTCAAGACCGGCGAGCAGCAGGTCGGCGTGCTGCAAACGCAGCTCGGCCAGCGCGAGGCCATGCTGGCGCAGCAACTGACGACCGGCGACCGGGTCGAGCAGACCCGCAGCGCGCTCAACCAGGCGCGCCAGTCGGTCAGCGACGCCAGAGCCAAGCTGGCCGAGGTCGACGCCGGCGAGATTCAGGCCGACCAAGCCGACGCCAAGGAACTCACGGCCATGGCCGATGCCGTCGCCGAGGCGCGCCGCGCCGTCACCGAGATCGAGAGCCACCTCGCCGAGACCAGCACCGTCCTGGCACCGGCCGCCGGCCGCGTGACCGAGATCGCCGTGGTCGAGGGCGCGACCGTCGCGCCCGGCGGCATCGTGCTGAGCATCGAGACCCAGGGCCGCCGCCTGCAGGCGGTGGTCTACGTGCCGACCGACCAGGGCAAGCGGGTGGCGACCGGCATGGCCGCGCGGATCGCCCCGGCCACGGTCAAGAAGGAGGAATACGGCACCGTGCAGGGTGGGGTGGTCGCCGTCGCGGCGTTCCCGACCACGCCCCAGGGCATGCAGGCGGTGCTGCAGAACGCCCAGCTGGCCACCAGCTTCGCCGCCGGCGGCTCGCCCTACGAGGCCCGCCTGGACCTGACTCCCGCCGACACGCCCAGCGGCTACGCCTGGACCTCGGGCCGGGGGCCGGCGTTGGACCTGACCAGCGGCACCACGGTCGAGGCCCAGATCACGCTGCGCCAGGACGCGCCGATCGACCTGGTGCTGCCGTTCCTGCGCGGCACGCTGGGGCTGGAGCGGTGAAGGCCTGGCTGCGCCGGCTCCGCGGCGGCAGCCGCATCGCCCGCACCCCGACCATCCTGCAGATGGAAGCGGCGGAGTGCGGCGCCGCCTCGCTGGCCATGGTGCTGGCCCGCCACGGCCGCTGGGTGCCGCTGGAGGCCTTGCGCCTGGCCTGCGGCGTCAGCCGCGACGGCACCAAGGCCACCAACCTCCTGAAGGCGGCGCGCAGCTACGGCCTGTCGGCCAAGGGCTTCAAGAAGGAGCCCGGCCAGCTGACCGAGTTGCCGCTGCCCTCGATCCTGCACTGGAACTTCAACCATTTCCTGGTGCTGGAAGGGATCCGGCGCGGCCGCGCCCATCTGAACGACCCCGCCGCCGGCCGCCGCACCGTCGGCCTGGACGAGCTGGGCGAAAGCTTCACCGGCGTGGTCCTGGCCTTCGAGCGCACCGACGCCTTCCGCGCGGGCGGCATCCGGCCCCGCCCGTGGCGCCAGCTCGCGGCCCAGGCCGGGCGCTCCCACGCCGGCCTGGCGCTGGTGGCGCTGTTCAGCCTGCTGCTGGTCGTGCCCGGGCTGGTGGTGCCGGGGCTGTCGCGGCTGTTCGTCGACCGGGTGCTGGTCCAGCATGTCGACGGCTGGGTGGCGCCGCTGTGCCTGGCGGTAGCAGGCGCGGCGCTCTTGCAGACGGCCGTGACCCACCTGCAGATACGCTACCTGGTGCGGCTGGAAGCCAAGTTGACCGTGCTGCTGTCGACGCGGGTGCTGGCGCGCCTGCTGGCGTTGCCGATCCCGTTCTTCAGCCAGCGCTACGGCGGCGAGCTCGCCGGCCGCGTCGCGGCCGCGGACCGAGTCGCGACCCTGCTGTCGGGCCAGGTCGCGACCACCGCCTTCAATCTGGTCTCGGTGGTGGTCTACGGCGCCGCCATGGCCGGCTACGACCCGTGGCTGGCGCTGCTGGCGGCCGCCACGCCGGCGGTCAATCTGGGCCTGCTGGGCGGCCTGCGCCGGCGCATGGCCGACGCCAACCGCAAGATCGCGGCCGACACCGGCAAGATGCTGGGCGCCGCCGCCGGGATCATCGCCGGCATCGAGACGATCAAGGTCTCAGGCGCCGAGGACGAGAGCTTCGGCCAGCTGGCCGGGCACCATGCCCGCGCGCTCGACAGCATCCAGTCGCTGGGCCTGGCCGGTGCCCTGGTCGGCGCCGCGCCGGGGCTGCTATCCGCCCTGGGCAACACCGCGATCCTGGCGGTCGGCGCCCTGCGCGTGATCGACGGCGACCTGACCCTGGGCTCGCTGGCCGCCATCCAGGCGCTGATGACCGGCTTCGCCACGCCGCTGGCCGGCCTGGTGACCATGGCCGACCGCCTGCAGGCGGCGCGCGGCGACCTGGCGCGCCTGAGCGACTTGCTGGACGGCGACGATCCGCCGGCGCCGGCCGCGCCGGCGCTGCTGCGCCACAAGCTCGATGGCCGGGTCGAGCTGGTCGATGTCGACTTCGGCTACAGCCCCACCGACCCGCCGCTGATCCAAGGCTTCTCGCTGGTCCTGGAGCCGGGCATGCGCGTGGCCCTGGTCGGCGGCTCGGGCAGCGGCAAGTCGACCCTGGGCCGGCTGGTCACCGGCCTGCTGCTGCCGACCCGCGGCGAGATCCGGATCGACGGCCATAAGCTGGCCGAGATCCCGCCGCACGTGTTCGCCAACTCGGTCGCCTATGTCGACCAGGACGTGTTCCTATTCGGCGGCAGCGTGCGCGAGAACCTGACGCTGTGGGATCCGACGGTGCCCGAGACCGAGATCGTCCAGGCGCTCAAGGACGCCGAGATCCACGCCGATATCGCCGGCCGGCCCGGCCGCTACGACTGCGCGGTGGCCGAAGGCGGGCGCAACTTCTCCGGCGGCCAGCGCCAGCGGCTGGAGATCGCCCGCGCCCTGGTCGGCAATCCCTCGGTGCTGGTGCTGGACGAGGCGACCGCGGCGCTCGACCCGGTGACCGAGCTCAGCATCGACCAGAGTATCCGCCGGCGCGGCTGCACCTGCATCATCATTGCGCATCGCCTGTCGACCATCCGCGACTGCGACCGGATCGTGGTGCTGCAGCAGGGCCGCGTGGTCGAGACCGGCAGCCATGACGAGCTGATCGCGCGCCAGGGTGCCTATGCCCAGCTGGTGCAGGCGGCATGATCCGGGACCTGGCCTCCGTCGCCGACCGCCCGCCCGCCGACCGATTGCCGCTGTCCGGCGATCGCCCGCTGGCGCTGGACGGGCTCGACGGCATCTGGGCGGTCGAGCAGGGCTATGTCGACCTGTTCGCCGTCGACCGCATCGACGGCCGGCCGAGCGGCCGGCGCGAGTTCCTGCTGCGGCTGGCGGCCGGCGACGGCCTGGCCGGGTTGGGGGCGCTGCCCGACGATGCCGCGCTGACGGTGCTGGCGGTGGGCGGGCTCGACACCGAACTGCGCCGGGCCGCCGACCCCGGACGCGGCGCCGCGGCGCTGCGCATCTGGATCCGTCAGCTCGCCGAGCTGCTGAAGGCGCCTGATGCGCCCTGGCCGGACCTGGTCGCGGCGCCGGGTGCCGTGACCCTGCCGGCCGGGCGCCACCTGGCTGGGCCGCCGCACGACCTGCTGTGGCTGACCGTGCGCGCCGGCCGGCTGCTGCGTGGCGACGGCAGCCCGATCGCCGCCGGCGAGCCGCCGGTGCCGGTGGCTGCCGCATCGCGCCTGGGCGCCGCCGAGGACGTCACCGCCGATGCCGAAACAACCCTGGCGCTGATCGCCGACGGCCGGCTGCCGCAGGCGCTCGCGGCCGTCCATCGTGACGCCCTGCGCGGCATCGCGGCGCTGGTCGACGGCCGCCGCAGCCGGCAGGACATGGCGGCCCGCCGCCGCCGGGAGCTGTCCGACGCCGTGCTGGCCGAAGGCCTGCAGGCGCTGGCCGGGGTCGGCCGCACCG
>CAZEFK010000306.1:0-6275 GCA_964511405.1 uncultured Comamonadaceae bacterium
ACCGGCCGCACCTGGATGGGCACGGCCTTCGGCGGCGCGCGCGGCCGCACCGACGTGCCCAAGATCGTCGACTGGTACATGGAAGGGAAAATCCAGATCGACCCGATGATCACGCACACGATGCCGCTGGACGACATCAATAAGGGGTTCGACCTGATGCATACGGGCGAAAGCATCCGCTCGGTCGTAATCTATTGATGCCGGGCGTGGTGCCCGGCAAAACCAGGGAGGAAACGCAATGGGCGCCATCGCCATCCATCCGTCGGTCGACGGCGGCAAACGGCAGGCCGGGGGATCGTTTTCGGGCGGAACGCTAACCTGCGCCTGCGCGACCGCTCCCGTGACGGTGAAGATCAGCAGCGACATCGCGCACAACCATGCCTGCGGCTGCACCAAGTGCTGGAAGCCGGCCGGCGCGGCCTTCTCCGTGGTCGCCGTGGTGCCGAGCGGCAGCGTCGAGGTCGTCGCGAACGCGGACAAGCTTCGGGTCGTCGATCCGTCCGCGTTGATCCAGCGCCATGCCTGCAAGGCCTGCGGCGTGCACATGTACGGTCCGGTGGAGCGGGACCACCCGTTCAAGGGCCTGTCCTTCATCCACCCCGAGCGGTTCCAGGAAGACGGCTGGGCGTATCCCGGCTTTGCCGCGTTCGTCTCCTCGATCATCGAAAGCGGCTGCGATCCCGCCGGCATGGATGGGGTGCGATCGCGCCTGAAGGCGCTGGACCTCGAGCCCTATGACTGCCTGTCGCCGGGGCTGATGGACTATGTCGCCACCTGGACCGCCAAGAAAAACGGCGTCCTGCCGGCATAACCCGGACGGGAGCCCCGAGTTCGCTCGGGGCTCCCGGTCGCGACGTCAGCGCGCGAGCCGGCGCAGCCCCGGGACCAGGCTCAGCGCCAGGGCGACCTTGAGCGCCTCGCCGGTCAGGAACGGGGTCAGGCCGAAGGCGATCGCCTTGGCCGCGCCGAACAGCACGGCGAGCCAGGCGAGCCCCGGCAGGTACAGCGCGACCTCGGCCAGCAGGATGGTGCCGAGCGCGGTCGGCCAGCGGTCGAGCGCGCCGCGCTCGGCCAGGCGGCCGGCGAGGCCGGCGGCCAGCAGGAACCCCAGCAGGTAGCCGCCGGTCGGGCCGGCCATGTAGGCGAGGCCGGCGCCGCTCTGGAACACCGGCAGCCCCGCCGCCCCTTCGGCCAGGTAGGCGAGGATGGTCGCCGTGCCCAGGCGGCCGCCATAGGCCAGGCCCAGCAGGACGACGACGAAGCTCTGCATCGACAGCTTGACCGGCCAGAACGGCACTTGGATGTGGGCGGCCAGCGCCAGCAGCGCGCTGCCGGCCAGCACCAGCAGGCCGGCGCGCACGACCCCGTTGGCGGCGGTGCGGGGCCACAGGCGGTCGGCGAGCGGGGCAGTCAGCGTGGTCATGGCGGGTCCTCTCTTGACGGGATGGCGTCTCAGTTACGGATGCGGCTCACGTTGGCGAATGCACCGCGGGACGGCAAGCTCAGGCGTCGAGCACCAGGTCGGTGAGCGGGACCGCCTGGGCATTTCGGTGACGCTGGGCATTTCGGGCATTTCGGTGACGGCATTTCGGTGACGCTGCACTTATTGCGAAACCGGGAATTTCGGTGACACTGTACTAATTACAAAAGTGGACTGCACCCCGTCGGCGAGACAGGGAAATCAGGGACAGGTCTCGATGAGCGCGGTTTCGGCCGGGGGTACCCCCGGCCGAAACCGCAGTGATTTGTCTTCGTACTCCTGCGGCGACAGGTAATCGAGCGCCGAGTGAAGACGCTGCCGATTGTAGATGTCGTCGATGAAGGTACCGATCCGGGTCTTGGCGTCGGCCAGGTCCCGATAGCCTGCGGCGTTGACCTCTTCGGCCTTGAGCGTCTTCATGAAGCTTTCGGCCTTGGCGTTGTCGTAGGGATTGCCGACGCGGCTCATTAATTTCGGTGACAATTAATTTCGGTGACACTCCACCAATTACAAACTGGGGCGCACCCCACTGCACTAATTCCAAAACCGCTCGGTTTTGCAATTCCGTGCATTGGCATCGTAATTCGCAAGGGGTACACCATGCCCACCAACCCTCGTGAATGACCGCGACCAGGGACCATCGATCGGCATGGCGTTCTGGAACCGCCACTATGACGTGTACGCAATGCTGGGAGACCCGGCGGCTAACCCGCCATGGGTCTATGACGTTTGGCAGGATATGTTCGAGGCCATCAACCCGGTTGTTCGTACCGCGCGCGGGAGGGCGTCCATCCGATCAAGCCAGTCGAAGCCTCGCACCGAGTCGCCCCAATGGCAAGGAATGTCGATTGGTCGCATTGGCTGGAACAAAGACCCTCAAAAAAAATGGACCCATGCCAGAGATGGCTTTTTGGCTAGCGGCCAGCCAACAGAGTTTAGAGACTACGACCTCTGGGCTCCCTCAGGGCCGGCCTGCGTTCGAGACGGGTTGCCGCCTGATGTATATTTCTCAATGTGGAGAGAGGGGCACTCCTCAAGCTCTCCCCATCCACTGAAGTTTAATTCATCCTGCGTCTTGGCTGTGGCGTCTGATCTGCACAGGAATTCCATGGCACAGGACTGCGCGATGGCTATTTCACGAGCGATTCATTCGCTTCTCCAGGCTCATGACCGTCGTCTATGGGGAGATCCCATGGTTGGCGGGAGGTTCTTTGGCAACGCCATCAACGATTTATTGCCGTGGCGCCTGTTCAAAGTCGGCCCACGCCATGCCACGGATGTTTCGCTTTCGATGCTGGATGGGCGCTGGACCCCATTTTAGCCTGAACAATTCATAGCCGGTTCAAGGCCGCGATCGGCCAGGGACCGAACGCTCGGTTAGCGCGGCTATTACGGTGACGCAATTACGGTAATTACGGTGACGCACAGAATTGCAAAACCGAGCCGATGTCGAGGTTGTGAGGTTGTCGACTTCGCCGGTCAACACGCCCCGGCGCCCGTCCGCCCCTCGCCGCGCTCGGGGCGCAGACCACGGCGGCCGCCACGAAACGCCGTCTCAAGGCGGCTTGACGGCCAACGCCATCCCCGGCGGACGCCGCTCGCGTCCGGCTCAGCCTTGACAGCCGCCCGTGCCGGTATCCAGCCCGGGGCCCCAATAGGCGATGCCCGGCAGCGCGAGCTGGCGCTGCTTCAGCCAGGCGCGCGCCGCGTCGCCGGCGTCATAGCTGGCCGCCTCGCGGATCAGCTGCAGCCCGCGCGGCTTGTCCAGCGGCATTGCGATACCGTCATAGGCCATGCGCCCGAGATCGAAGGTTGCCAACGGATGGCCCGCCGCGGACGCCGCCCGAAGCCATGACAGCGCCACTGCGGCATTCTCCGGAATCCCGTCACCGGCGAGCAGCATGTCGCCCAGCGCCGCTTGAGCCGGCACGTAGTCCTGGCGTGCGGCGAGGTAAAACCATCCGGCGGCCTTGGCGCGGTCGGCCGTCCGGCCGTGGCCGTCGCGCCAGAGCTTGCCCATATGGTACTGCGCCCGCGCGGCGCCCCAGCCGGCGGCGAGCGAATACCACGTTCCAGCGCTCGCATAGTCGTTCTCGCGGCGCACGGGCCAGAGGCTCGCGAAGGCGAGATTGCAGGCCGACTGCAGATCGATGCCGGTGCTGGCCCGGCGCTCCAGCTCGCGTCGGAGGCGAGCATCGGAGTCCGGGCCCGCCCATCCCATGAGTGTGAGGATCGGGCCCGCCGTCAGCAAGGGCGCGTCGGGCGGGCTGTGGTTCGCCATCTCTTCGAGATCGACGGCAAAGACCGATTGTTGAACATCATCGGGAAGGTCATCGGGCAGCGCAGCCGATGGCGCGGGATGATCCTCCAGGAACAGCACGACACGGGCGATCGGCAGCGTGCCGGCCGCAGCCGCAAGGGTGCGCAATCCCTGCTGGCGAGCCGCACCGCCGCACTCGAGCAAGGTCCCGCCCAGCCACAGCTGAGCCGGCGCATGACCCTGGTCGGCCGCCTTCCGTGCCCAGCCGATCCAGTCGCCGGTGCAGTCGCGCGACCGGCGCAGCGCTTGCGCCAGGGCCAGCTGTGCCTCGGGCAGGCCGGCTTCGGCGGCGCGACGCAACCACGCCACCGGATCCGCACCGGTCAGATCGTCGTGGCCGCGGCGCGCCCACTCCGGCATGGCTTTCAACCGCTGGATCAGCCTGCCCATCCGCAGTGCCGCACGCGCATCGCCCGTCTGCGCGGCGGCCCGATACAGGCTGGCGGCCATGCCGAGGTCCTGGGGCGCGCCCTTGGCGGTCTCGTACAGCTCCCCCAGCGTCGTTTGCGCCTCTGGATCGCCGGCATCGGCACCAGCCTTGGCCGAGCGGAAACGCAGGACGAACGGATCAAGCCGGAGCTGGGCTGCGGTCCGCTCGTCGGGCTCGACGAGCGCCAAGGGCCGATCGGGCAGCGGCGCGGCGCAGGACCCTGCCAAGTCGGCCAGGATCACCAAGGGGAAAAGCCGGGCGATCACGTCCGCTCCACGACGGACCAAGCGAGCATGGCGGCCCCCTCCGAAGAGCATCGCCGGCAGAATCAGACGGGCTGGCCGCAACTGTCAAATCGCGACTGTCATCGCGGGAGCTGACCCATCTCGGAGGGAATTGTGGCAATGACGGTGCGTTGAATTGTGAGACTGAGCGGTTCAATGTAGGGCCACTGTAAATATTGTGGTTCTCGCGAAGCCACCCCTCTGCGCAAAACCCAGGAGTAGGGAGGTCAATACGTGCAGCTTCCCAGCCTTCACGATGCTGAACTGACGGGAATTGTCCAGATATCGCGGACGCAGTTGCGCTTGCAGTTCCAATGCCCCGACGGTCGGGCACTGCATCTGAATTGTATCGGTGTAACGTGGTGCCGAGTCATAGATTTCGCCTTGCAGAATGTGATTTCGCACCTGATTGTCGACGACAACAAATCGGCAAGCGATGGCCTGGAGACGCGAATGCGTTGGCTCCACTCCTGGTCGGATACCGGGCCGTGGACCAAAACGGGCTATCTTGAGCAAGTATGCTCACGGATTGCAGCGGGCGAACTTGTTGCGATCAGAGCCGTGCCGTCGGCCGGCGCCGAGTTTGCGGTCATCTGCGAGGCGATCGCAATCGAATGGGCATGATAGATCGACAATGCCCCAAGCCCGCACCGCGCACCTTGCTCACCGTCATTGCCCGGGAGCCCGACGCGGTCGAGCGCGCCCTTTCCGCTGCCTGAGCCCCGATCCGCAGGATCTCCGACACCCCGGCGCCGCGGTCCGCGACGCCGGGGCGAACGCTGCCGTCACACGTCGAACCGCACGCCCTGGGCCAGCGGCAGGCTGCGGCCGTAATTGATCGCGTTGGTCTGGCGGCGCATGTAGGCCTTCCAAGCGTCGGAGCCCGACTCGCGGCCGCCGCCGGTCTCCTTCTCGCCGCCGAAGGCGCCGCCGATCTCGGCCCCCGACGTCCCCATATTGACGTTGGCGATGCCGCAGTCGGCGCCGGCGGCCGACAGGAAGCGCTCGACCTCGCGGATGTCGGTCGCGAAGATCGACGACGACAGGCCCTGGGGCACGCCGTTCTGCAGCGCGATCGCCTCGTCCAGCGCCTGGTATTTCAGCACGTACAGGATGGGCGCGAAGGTCTCCTCGACCACCGGCCCGACCTGCGCCGGCATCTCGACCAGCGCCGGCCGGACATAGAACGAGCCTGTCCCGTTGACGTCGACCCGGGTCCCGCCATGCACGGTGCCGCCGGCGGCGCGGGCGGCGGCCAGGGCGTGCTGCATGGCCTCGAACGCGCGGCCGTCGATCAGCGGCCCGACCAGGGCGTCGCTGGTGATCGGGTTGCCGACCGAGATCGCGCCATAGACCGACACCAGCCGCGGCACCAGGGCGTCATAGACGCTCTCCTGCACGATCAGGCGGCGCAGCGTGGTGCAGCGCTGGCCGGCCGTGCCCATGGCCCCGAAGGCCACGGCGCGCAGCGTCAGGTCCAGGTCGGCCGACGGTGTGACGATCGAGGCGTTGTTGCCACCCAGCTCCAGGATGGCGCGGCCGAAGCGGCGGGCCACCCGCTCGCCCACGACCCGGCCCATGGCGGTCGAGCCGGTGGCCGAGACCACCGGCACGCGGCGGTCGTCGACCAGGGCCTCGCCGACGGCCCGGCCGCCGACCAGCAGGGTCGACAGGCCCCGCGGCACGCCGCCGAAGCGGGCGGCGGCCTTATCGAACAGGGCCTGGACCGCAAGCGCGGTGAGCGGCGTCTTCTCCGACGGC
>CAZEFK010000307.1:0-6226 GCA_964511405.1 uncultured Comamonadaceae bacterium
GCGGCCGACCGCGTCGATCTCGTCGATGAAGATGATGCAGGGCGCGTTCTTCTTGCCCTGCTCGAACATGTCGCGCACGCGGCTGGCGCCGACGCCCACGAACATCTCGACGAAATCAGAGCCCGAGATCGTGAAGAACGGCACGTTGGCCTCGCCGGCGACGGCGCGCGCCAGCAGCGTCTTGCCGGTGCCGGGCGGGCCGACCAGGAGCACGCCCTTGGGGATCTTGCCGCCGAGGCGCTGGAATTTCTGCGGATCCTTCAGGAACTCGACGATCTCCTGCAGCTCCTGCTTGGCTTCGTCGATGCCGGCGACGTCGTCGAAGGTGACGCGCCCGACCTTCTCGGTCAGCAGGCGCGCCCGGCTCTTGCCGAAGCCCATGGCCTTGCCGCCGCCCGACTGCATCTGGCGCATGAAGAAGATCCACACGCCGATGAACAGCAGCATCGGGAACCAGGAGATCAGGATGCTGAGAATCCCGTTCATGCCGTCGTCGAGCGGTGCGGCAGAAATACGCACGCCCCGGTTCTGCAGCCGGTCGACCAGGTTCGGATCCTGCGGCGCGTAGGTCGAGAACGCCCGGCCGTCGTTGAAATGGCCCTGGATCGTGTTGCCCTGGATGGTGACGTCGGTCACCAGGCCGCGGTCGACCTCACCCAGGAAATCCGAGAAGGCAAGCTGCTGATGCGGCCCATGGCCGGACGAATTCTGGAACAGGTTGAACAGCGCGACGAGCAGCAGCCCGATGATGATCCACAGCGCGAGATTCTTGCCGAAATTGTTCAACTGTCCGACCTCTGTCCGAAACGCTGCCGCTCTGCTTCAACCGTCAGGCTATCCCGCCCGGCCCGATCTTGTCACGACGGACGCCCGCTAAACCAATTGGCCGAAGGTACCGCCCAGCGGCCGGACCGGGTCGAACAGGACGGCCGGCACTCCTGCCCCGTCGCGCGACTCGGGTTCCCGATCATAGCCGAGGTGGGGGACCCAGCGCACGCCGTCAAGGTCGCACAGGGCCGGCAGGCTGGGCAGCACCGCCCGCGGCAGCGCCGTGACCGCGGCGGGGCGGCGCCGGCCGAGCGCCTCGACCCGCAGCCCGGGCGTGGCCGCGATCACCTGGAAACGGTCCCAGCGGCCGGCGGCGCCGGCCGGCAGCTCGGCCGGCGGCGGCAAGGCGGCCGGCTCGCGGACCACCAGCAGCGCGTCGCCGGCTGGATCGGCGGCCAGGATGCGGCAGCCCTGCAGGGTGCAGGCGGCCCATGGGCCCGCTGCCCGTAGCGCGTCCCAGAGCCGCTCCAGGCGCTCGAACCGGGGACGGTAGGCGCCGCCGCCGACCATGCCGAGCACCGCGGCCAGGGCCCGGGTGCCCGTTTCGGCCGGCGGCGCCGCCAGGAGCCCGCGGTCGACCCGGCAGAACCCGGCTTCGTGGGGGCGGACAGCCCGGATCAGCCGCGCCAGGGCCGCCTGGTCGAGGGCGGCGCGCGCCTGCTGCAGGTGGCGGGCGGTCGCGCCCAGCCGCTGCGTCAGGTCGGCGCCCTCGCCCAGATCGGCCAGGGCATGGCGCAGGCGGACCCGGGCATGGCGCGGATCGCGGTTGCTCGGATCGTCGACCGGGGCGAGGCCATCGAGGCTCGCCGCCAGGTCGGCGCGCGGAATGCCGAGCAGCGGCCGCAGGATCCGGCAGTCCCGGCGCCAGGACACCGGCGCCATCGCCGCCAGGCCGTCGACCCCGGAGCCGCGGGCCAGGCGCATCAGCACGGTCTCGGCCTGGTCCTCGGCGTGGTGGGCAAGGGCCAGATGCAGCACCGCGCGCTCGGCGCACCACCGTTCAAGGAGCGCAAACCGGGCCGCGCGCGCCGCCGCCTGGATGCCCGAGGCCGGCTTGGGCCCGGTCCAGGTCAGGACGGCGTGGGCGATGCCGCGCGCCGCCAGCCTGCTTGCCACCGCCGCCGCTTCGGCCGCCGCCTCCGGCCGCAGGCCGTGATCGACGGTGAGCGCCGTGATCCGGCCGCCCCTGCCGGTCGCCCAGCGGTCGAGCAGCAGTGCCAGGGCCAGGCTGTCCGGACCGCCGGATATCCCGACCGCCAGGTGCGGCTGCGGCTCGAACGGCCCCAGAGCGGCCATGGCGGCCGCCATGCGCTCCGGCGAGACGGGGCGGCCGGTCAAGGTGGGTGGGGATTGGTGGCCGTGCGCAGGGACGGCCGCTTGGACGCGGTCAAGATCACCGCGCCGTCTCGGCCCCAGCCTCCCACCGTCATCCCCGCGAAAGCGGGGATCCAGCAGTTGCGGCAAACTGTCGGTTGGCATACTTGATATGGTCGTTGAGCCAACTGGATCCCCGCCTTCGCGGGGATGACGAGTACCGGGTTTGGCGGGTCTGCCCGGGGTTTTGCCCCTTTTAGCGCCGAGCGACTTACGCCGGGCACTTGCCGCGCTTCTTCGCGTCGACCACGCGGCTCTTGAGCGCGCCGCCAGCCGTCGGGAACTCCTTGTCGAAGCGGGCGAACACGGCGCAGGCCTTCTGATTATCGTTGAGCGCCAGCAGCGACAGCCCCAGCTTCATCAGGTTGTCCGGCGCCTTTGGTCCCTTCGGGTATTTCTCGTATCCGGTCAGGAATTGCTGTGCCGCTTCGTTGTAGTTGCCGCGGACATAGAAGGTCTCGGCCATCCAATATTGGGCATTGGCCGCCAGCTTGTCGTCCTTGTGCACAGCCAGGAACTGCTTGAAGGCGGATTCGGCCCCGGCATAGTCGGTCTTGGTCATCAGGTCGAAGGCGTAGTCATATTGCTGCTGCGCCGTTCCGGGCGGCAGCCCCTCGCCCGACGGCAGCGCCGCGGTCTGGGCCGGAGCCTGGCCGCGGGGCTGGGTTGCGGTGCCGGGCGACCCTGCTGACGCGACCGGCCCGGCTGCACCCGGCCGATTGGCCTCGGCGGCCGGGATCGAGCCCAGATTGCGCGGCGGCGCGCCCGGCCCCGGCTGGAGGCCAGCATCAGCGGCGGCCGGCGCCGCCGCCGCGCCTGGTGCCGCGGCGACCGGCGCGGGACCGCCCGCCTTGCCCTTCTCCAGTTCGCCCAGCCGGAAGTCGACGTCCGAGCTCATGCGCTCGACCCGGCTGCGCAGCTGGGCCAGGGCGTAGTTGGCCTCCTCGACCTGGCCGGTCAGCTTCTGGAACTCTTCCTCGAGCTGCGACACCTTGACCTGGAGCGTGCCCAGCGCCGAGGCCTCGGCGCCGCCCACGACCGGCGCCTGTCCGGGCGCCGGCGGCCGGCCCTGATAGACCTGCTGCTGCATGGTGGACATGTCGCGCTCCAGCCGGTCGACCCGGTCGAGCAGGGTGCGCACGTCGGTCTGGGCGCGGGCCGGCCCAGCCGCGGCGGCCAGGGCCAGCAGCGCGATGGCGAGAACCGAAAGGCCGGTCTGAGTGGGGCGCTGCACGGGATCAACTCGCGTCGCTGTCACGAATCGGCCGGACTATACGCGGGAAAGCCGGCAAAACCGAGGCCGTGTCCCGAAAAACAAACGCCGGCCCCGGAAGCTCCGGGACCGGCGTCGATTCTCCAGCCCGTGCCAGGCACGGACTGTTAGGCTTACTGAACGACGGTGACCGAGCGGCGGTTCTGCGCCCAGGCGGCCTCGTTCGAACCCAGGACAGCCGGACGCTCCTTGCCGTAGCTGATCGTGGTGATCCGCGACGGCTGCACGCCGTTGGCAACCAGGAAGTCGCGGGCGCTGTTGGCGCGGCGCTCGCCCAGGGCCAGGTTGTACTCGCGGGTGCCGCGCTCGTCGCAGTGACCCTCGATCGCCACGCGGACCTGCGGATACTTGGCCATCCACGCGGCCTGGCGGCGCAAGACGTTCTGGGCGTCGGCGCTCAGGCTGAACTGGTCGAACGCGAAGAACACGCGGTCGCCGACATTGACGACCAGGTCTTCCTCGGTGCCCGGCCCCGGGCCGTTCGGCACCTGCGTGTTCTGCGTAACCTGGCCGGTCGGAGCCGTCGCCGTGGTGTTCGTACCACCGCCAGTGGTCTGATCGCTGCTGCAAGCGGCGAGCAGTGCGGCGGCAGCGAAAACAGTGAGAAGCTTGAAGCGCATTTCTTGGGACCCCTCAGCGCAATTCGTGGCTGACTGTTTGTGAGGAATGCCGGTGTGGCCTTAACCTATTCCGTAGCGGGGCCGGGTTATTTGACAACAAATTCTCGGCGTCGCCCGGGACAGAACGGGCCGGACTATATGAGCCAAACCCTATGGAATCAAGGGGCTCCACGCCGGATCCGAGGCATCCGTCGGGGTCACCACCTCGCGCAGGTTGCTCCCCGTCAGGTTAACGGTGACCAGCCGGCTGGAGCCGCCGCGGCCCGAGGCGTCGGTCGGGGTCTGGCGGAAGAACATGATGACGCGGCCGTTGGGCGACCAGGTCGGGCCCTCGACCAAGTAGCTCTGCGACAGGATCTTCTCGCCGGTGCCGTCGGGACGCATGACGCCGATCTCGAAGGTGCCGCCCTCGATCTTGGTGAAGGCGATGTAGTCCCCGCGCGGCGACCACACCGGGGTGGCATAGCGGGCCCCGCCCGGCGGGCTGATTCGCTGCTGGCCCGACCCGTCGGCGTTCATCACATAGAGCTGCTGGGTACCGCTGCGGTCGCTGTTGTAGACGACGCGGCTGCCGTCCGGTGAATAGCAGGGCGAGGTCGCGATAGTGGTGCCCTGGGTCAGGGGCACCGAGTGTCCGGTGCGGATGTCCAGGCGGTAGATGTTGGTCAGGCCGCCGGTCGCCAGGCTCATCAGCAGGTTGTTGCCGTCGGGCGAGAAGCGCGGCGCGAAGGTCATGCCCGGGAAGTCGCCGACCCGCTCCTGCTGGCCGGTGTCGATGTTGAACAGGTACACCCGCGGCTGGTTGTTGAAGTAGCTGAGATAGGTGATCTCGCGAGTATTGGGGGCGAAGCGCGGGGTCAGGACCAGGCTGCGGCCGTCGGTCAGCATGCGCACGTTGGCGCCGTCCTGGTCCATGATCGCCAGGCGCTTGACCCGGCGGGTCGCGGGGCCGCTCTCGGAGATGAACACGATCTCGGTGTCGAAGTAGCCGTCGTCGCCGGTCACGCGCTTGTAGATAAGGTCGGCGATCTTGTGCGCGATCCGGCGCCACTGCGCGGGGTCGGTGGCCAGCATCTGGCCTTCCATCTGCTGCTCGCCGAACACGTCCCACAGGCGGAACTCGACCTTCAGCCGGCCGTCGGGCTGGATCGTCGAATCGCCGCTGACCAGCGCCTGGGCATTGATCGCCCGCCAATCGGCAAAGCGCGGCTGGACGCCGATGCTATCGGGCTGCTGCACCCAAGCCGAGCGGTCGATCGGGCGGAACAGGCCCGAGCGCTCCAGGTCCGCGGCCACCACCTGCGCCACGTCGCGGCCGTATTGCGCCGAGTTGCCGCTGCCCACTAGCTCGGTCACCGCAATCGGCACCGGCTGCTGGGTGCCCTTGGTGATGTCGATCTGAAGCTCGGCGCGGGCGGGTCCGGCCGCGGCCAGAAGGCCGGCGGCGGCGAGAAGCGAGAGGGCGAACCGTCGTCCTCGGGTCATGACATGTCCTTTGGGTCGAAGGTGAAATTGATGACGCGCCAGTCGCCATACTTGTCGGCTGGCAGCGGCAGGGTGTGGCAGCGTGGGTTGCGCAGCGCCCGCGCCGCGGATTCCGCAGCGGCCCGGAACCGGGCGTCGCTGGCCATGCGCGCGGGATCGCCGACCTCGACGGAGTTGACGGTCGCATCGGGATTCATGGTCACGTGCACTTGCACAGGGCCCGTGTTCATCGCGCCGGGATCGATGTTCCAGCAGGGCTGGATCGCCCTCTGAATCGCAGTCTTCTCGGTCTCCGACGGTTTCCACTCCGTCGTCGACGCGGTCGACGCCGGCGCCACCGCGCTGGCCACCTGGGTCGGCTTGGCCGCGGGCGCCGGCTTGGACACCGGCTTGGACGGCGGCGCCTTGCCCTGCAGCTCCCGCATCAGATCGTTCAGCATCGCGTTGTCGGCAGCCTTCGACGGCGCGGGCTTGGGCGGCACCGGCTTGGGCGCCTCGGCCTTGGGCGGCGGCGGTGCCGGCGGCACCGGCTTGGGCGGCTCAGCCTTGGGCAGCTCCGGCTTCGGCGGCGGCGGCGGTGGCGGTGGCGGCGGCGCCGGCGGGGGTGGCGGCGGGGGTGGTGGCAACGGCTTCGGCGTCGGCGCCG
>CAZEFK010000308.1:0-3756 GCA_964511405.1 uncultured Comamonadaceae bacterium
GCAGCCTCGCCGATCACACCACCCAGCCAAAGGTGGGCGCAGAACAGCGCTTACCGTAATCTGCGTGTAGTGCGGGCGAAAGTCGGCATCTCCCAGGAGGAGCTGGCGCACCGTGCCGGGATTGATCGCACCTACGTCAGCGGCATCGAGCGCGGTGTCCGCAACCCGACCGTCCAGGTCCTCTTCGATCTCGCCGACGCGCTTGGCGTTCAGCCGGGCGTCTTGATTGACACAACGCTGGTCGCGACGGACCTTTAGCTGCCAGGCGATCCGTCGCCGGCCGCCTATATGGGACTGAAGCTATCCCAAGCGTCGCGCAAGCTCTGCCGCGTCCGCGTGGTAGTATCTTGCGAGCATCGACAGCGTCTTGTGACCGGTAACGCGCATCAGTTCGAGCGGATTTGTATAAACACTTGCCAGCCGAGACGTCGCCTCATGCCGCAGATCGTGAAACGTGAGATTCTCGATTTCGGCTCGTTTGACGGCTCGCAGGAAGGCCATCTTCAGCGTATTTTGGTCAACTGGAAACAACCTCTGTTCTCTCAGCTGATGTGGGAGCGTCCGGATCGCTTCGATTGCAGCGGTCGACAGGGGAATCTTCCGAATCTCGCCGTTCTTTGATCCGCTTCCCGAAAGGCCGCGGATCACCGCCGTTCGATTGACCAGGTCGACGTCAGCCCATCGCAGCGAGCATAGCTCGCCTTGCCGGGCGGCCGTCTCGATAGCCAGCCGCATCAAGGGTCGCAGGTATGCGCCGTGCAGCTCTGCGCCAAGCTGCTCCCACAAGCGCTCTTCCTCGTCAGCCGACAGCCGACGCTCGCGCCGTCGATCGGCATTGGCCGGCCGCTTCACGGCCATTGCGGCCGCAACGTTTTCGGCGACGTTGATGCCCCATTCCGATCGCGCGTGATTGATGACCGCCGAGATCAGGTTCAGCCGCTTAACGACAGTCGATTTCGACATGCCTGCAGCAAGTTGCCTATCCCGGAAGCCGGCAACGTCGCGGCTGCCGAGCGCGGCCATCTTGATCAGCGCGACCGGATCCCGTCGGACGACCCGTACTTCAAGGGCGCGGCTTGCCGCCTTGGTTGGGGCGACCTCTTTAAGGTACCGATCGAGCACGTCCCCGAGCGTGTTGCGCTCCGCCTCGCTGCGATCGACGAAGACGCCGCGGGACATCGCGGCCTCGACCTCGGTCGCCCAGCGCTGGGCGTCGGTCTTGCGCTCGAACGTCTTGGACTGCGGCGGGTAGCCGCGCCGCCGCACCTTGGCCTGCCAGCCGATCAGACCGCCTTCGCGGTTCCGACGCTCTGCAATTGTGGCCATCGCCGTGCCCATCCCCGCCCGAGTCAGAGGGCGAGTGTCCCAGATTTGTCCCGCAAATCAACGGATAATGGCGTCCCCAAGGGGATTCGAACCCCTGTTACCTGCGTGAAAGGCGGGTGTCCTAGGCCTCTAGACGATGGGGACGAGGCGTGGCGGGTGTGATAGCGGCCGGGGCCGGAAAGGTCAACCGCGGCTCACACCGCCGCGGCGACGTCGTCGATCACCAGCTGGCAGCCCTCGCGGCCCTGCCAGCTGTCCAGGCGCAGGTGGCCGGCCACATGCAGGGCGGCGCTGCCGGCGGCAAGCAGGGCGCGGCCCACCGGCTCCTCGACGCAGCGGAAGGCGATCGACTTCAGCCGGCCCAGGCCGTTGCCGCCCGACAGGATGGCGCGCACATGAGCGTTGCCGACCACGTCGGCGCGCACCACCCGTACCCCGGCCAGGGCGAAGCGCGGCTCGGGGTTGCCGCTGCCGAACGGCGCCAGGCGGCCCACCTGGGCCAGCAGCTCGGGCGTGGCGCCGGTGGGCTCGACCAGGCCGTCGATCGACAGCCGCGGCACCGGCCGGCCGGCGTCGCCGGGCAGCGCCAGGCGCTCGGCAAGGAACGCCTGCACCTCGGCCAGCCGCCCGGCCTCGGCGGTGAAGCCGGCCGCCATCGCGTGGCCGCCGCCGTTCACCAGCAGCCCGGCCTGGCGCGCCGCCAGCACCGCGTCGCCGATCGACACACCACCGACCGAGCGCGCCGAGGCCTTGGCGACGCCGTCGACCACCGCGGCCACCACCGCCGGGCGGTGATAGCGCTCCTTGAGGCGCGCGGCGACGATGCCGACCACGCCGGGATGCCAGTCGGCGCCGGCGGCGAACACCAGGGCGTCGCACAGGCCGCCCGGCGCCGCCGCCACCTGCGCCATCGCTTCGTCCAGCACCTGCGCCTCGATGGCCCGGCGCTCCTGGTTGAGCTGGTCCAGCTTGGCGGCGATGGCCCGCGCCTCGGCCGGGTCGTCGGTGGCCAGCAGCCGGGTGCCCAGCCCCGCCTCGCCCACCCGGCCGCCGGCATTGACCCGGGGTCCCAGCACATAGCCCAGGTGAAAGGCGTCGGGCCGCTCGTCCAGCCCGGCCACGTCGGCCAGGGCGGCGATGCCGGCGTTGCGCCGCTGCGCCAGCACCTTCAGCCCCTGTGCCACCAGCGCCCGGTTGACGCCGGTCAGCGGCACCACGTCGGCCACCGTGCCCAGCGCCACCAGGTCCAGCAGGCCCATCAGGTCGGGCTCGGGCCGGCCGGCGCCGAAGGCGCCGCGCCGGCGCAGCTCGCGGCACAGCGCGACGGCCAGCAGGAAGGCCACGCCGACCGCCGCCATCTGGCGGTGCGGGCTGGCCTCGTCGAAGCGGTTGGGATTGACCACCGCGCGGGCCGGCGGCAGCGCCGGCTCGCCCACATGGTGGTCGCACACGATCACGTCCAGCCCCAGCGCCTGGGCCTCGGCCAGCGGCGCATGGGCGGTGGCGCCGCAGTCGACCGTCACCACCACGGCCACGCCTTCGGCAGCCAGCCGGCGCAGCGCCGGCCCGTTGGGGCCGTAGCCCTCGGCCAGCCGGTCCGGGATATAGGCGCGCAGGGCCACGCCCAGGCCGCGGAACAGGCGGATCAGCAGGGCGGCGCTGGTGGCGCCGTCGACGTCGTAGTCGCCGAACACCGCCACCGCCTCGCCCCGCTCGACGGCGTCGGCCAGGCGCGCCGCGGCCAGGTCCATGTCGCGCAGGTGCGACGGGTCGGGCAGTTGGCGGCGCAGGCTGGGGGCCAGGAAGTCGTCGGCGTCGTCCAGGCCGACGCCGCGCGCCGCCAGCAGCCGCCCGACCAGCTCGGGCAGGCCCAGGCGCTGGGCCAGGGCCAGGCCGACGCGGCTGTCGGCGTGGCGCGCCACCCAGCGGCGGCCGCTGGCCGACAGCTCGATGCCCAGGAACGCCGGGGCCGCCGCCGGCGGCTCGTCCACCGGCGCGGCCAGCACCGCCAGCACGGGCGGGCCTTAGCGGCCCGAGTCGATCGGCTTGCGCTCGAAGTCGTGGCGCGCCTCGACGAAGCGCACCGTGCCGGTCAGCGAGCGCATGACCATGGAGTGGGTGGTGCCGTGGCGGCCGAAGCGGCGCACGCCGCGCAGCATGGTGCCGTCGGTGACGCCGGTGGCCGCGAACATCACGTCACCCTTGGCCAGCTCGTGCAGCCCGTACTTGGCGTTCAGGTCCTTGATGCCGATGCGGTGGGCGCGGCCGCGCTCGTCATCGTTGCGGAACACCAGGCGGCCCTGCATCTGGCCGCCGATGCAGCGCAGCGCCGCGGCCGCCAGCACGCCCTCGGGCGCGCCGCCGATGCCCATGTACATGTCGACGCCGGCGTCGGGCTGGGCGGTGGCGATCACGCCCGACACGTCGCCG
>CAZEFK010000308.1:3766-6068 GCA_964511405.1 uncultured Comamonadaceae bacterium
GCCTCGCGCACCTTGGCGATCAGCTCGGCGTGGCGCGGCCGGTCCAGGATGCACACCACCAGATCCTCGACCGCCATCTTCTTGGCCTTGGCCAGCGACTTCAGGTTCTCGACCGGCGCTGCGTCCAGGTCGACCACGGCGTCGGGCAGGCCGCCGCCGACCGCGATCTTGTCCATGTAGACGTCCGGCGCGTTCAGGAACCCGCCCTCCGATGCCATGGCGATCACCGCCAGCGCGTTCTGGCCGCCCTTGGCGGTGATGGTGGTGCCCTCCAGCGGGTCGAGCGCGATGTCGATCTTGGGGCCGCTGCCGGCCCCGACCTTCTCGCCGATATAGAGCATCGGCGCCTCGTCGCGCTCGCCCTCGCCGATCACCACGGTGCCGTCGATCGCCAGCCCGTTCAGCGCCCGCCGCATCGCGTCGACCGCGGCCTGGTCGGCCTCCTTCTCGTTGCCTCGCCCCATCAGCCGCGACGCCGCCAGGGCCGCCGCCTCGGTCACGCGCACGGCTTCCAGCGCCAGATTGCGATCCATCGACACCATCTCCGTGCCTCCCTTGGTTCTTTATCAAATACGGTCGATGATACGGATCAGCCGCGGCGGTTCCACGACCGTCGCCAGGCCCGCGATCCGGGCAACCGCCCGTTCCATGGCGGCTTCCTCGGTCTCGTGCACGGTCAGGACCACGGGCACGATCTCGCCGGGGTCGCGGCCGCGCTGCAGCATGGCCTCGACCGAGACCAGCTCGTCGCGCAGGGCCGCCGCGATGTCGGCGATGACCCCCGGCTGGTCGCGCACCATCAGGCGCATGTAGAAGGCGCCGCGCTGCCGCTCGGTCGGCGCCCGCGGCGCCGCCACCAGGCGGTCGGGTGGCACCCCGAAGGCCGGCAGGCGCTGGCCGCGCGCCAGGTCGACCAGGTCGGCCACCACCGCCGAGGCGGTCGGCCCGGCGCCAGCCCCCCGCCCCTCATAGACCGACTGCCCGACCGCATCGCCCTCGACGATCACGGCGTTGGTCACGCCGTCGACATAGGCGATCGGGTTGGCCAGCGGCACCATGCACGGCCGCACCCGCTGCTCCAGCCCGAACGGCCCGATCCGGGCGATGCCCAGCAGCGAGATGCGGTAGCCCAGCTCGCGGGCATAATCGATGTCGACCGCCGAGACATGGCGGATGCCCTCGACCTTGACGCCGTCGACGTCGATGCGGGTGCCGAAGGCCAGGCTGGCCAGGATCGCCAGCTTGTGGGCGGTGTCGATGCCGTCGACGTCGAAGCTGGGATCGGCCTCGGCGTAGCCCAAGGCCTGGGCCTCGGCCAGCACGTCCGCGAACTCCCGCCCCGACTCGCGCATCTGGGTCAGGATGTAGTTGCAGGTGCCGTTCAGGATCCCGGCGACCCCGGAGATGGCGTTGCCGGCCAGGCCCTCGCGCAGCGCCTTGATGATCGGGATGCCGCCGGCGACCGCCGCCTCGAAGCTCAACGAGCCGTCGCGCTCGGCCGCGGTCTCGGCCAAGGCCATGCCGTGATGGGCGATCAGCGCCTTGTTGGCGGTGACCACGGGCCGGCCGGCGATCAGCGCCGCTTCGACCAGTCGGCGTGCCGGCCCCTCGGCGCCGCCGATGACCTCGACCAGCACGTCGCAGCGGTCGACCAGGTCGAGCGGATCGTCGCACCACGCGACCCCGTCCAGGGGCACGCCGCGCGCCTTGGCGCGGTCGCGCGCCGACACGGCGGTCACCACGATCGGGCGGCCGGCGCGCGCCGCGATCAGCGCGCGATGGTCGGCCAGCAGCCGCAGCACCCCGGCGCCGACCGTGCCCAGCCCGGCAATCGCGACGTGCAGGGCCGAATGGGGCGGCTCCGTCATCGGATATCCCCAGCTCCACAATCCATCGTAGGGACCAGCTGATTAAACCACAGGATGCGGGGCGTTCTAGTCGGCCGCCGCCCCATTGGCGAGATAAATTTCCACCCGCCGGTTGCCGGCCTCGCCGGTCGGCGCGGTCTCGATGTAGGCCGGCTCCCGGGCGCCCATGGACTCGATGGTGATGCGGCCGGCCAGGCCTTCGCGCTCGAGCTCGCGGGCCACCGCCTGCGCCCGCTTGGCGGCCACCGCGTCGGGCTGCGGATCGTGGCTGCTGGCATTGCCGATGACCACCAAACGTCCCGGCCGGCCGCGCACGATCTGCGCCAGGTCGGCCAACAGCGCGTGATCGCTGGCGCGCACCGCCGCCGAGCCGGCGTCGAAATACAGCGTCGCGGCGATCTGCCGTCCCGACGGCAGCGCCGAGGGCGGCACCG
>CAZEFK010000309.1:0-6065 GCA_964511405.1 uncultured Comamonadaceae bacterium
GACGGTGGGCACGCCGATGCAGTTGCCGTAGCCGCCGATGCCGGCGACGACGCCGGCCACCAGATGGCGGGTCTTGGGATGGGACGGGTCGCCGAAGCGCAGCGCGTTCAAGTTGGCGATCGGCCGGGCGCCCATGGTGAAGACGTCGCGCAGGATGCCGCCGACGCCGGTCGCCGCGCCCTGATAGGGCTCGATGAAGGACGGGTGGTTGTGGCTCTCGATCTTGAAGACCACGGCGTCGCCGTCGCCGATGTCGACCACGCCGGCATTCTCGCCGGGGCCGTGGATGACCCGCGGGCCGGTGGTCGGCAGCCGCTTCAGGTGGATCTTCGACGACTTGTAGGAGCAGTGCTCGGACCACATGACCGAGAAGATGCCAAGCTCGGTCAGGTTGGGGGTCCGCCCCAGCCGGTCAAGGATGCGCTGCCACTCGTCGGTCTTTAGCCCGAACTCGCGGGCGTCATCGGCCGTCGCCGGCCGGACGGCTGCATTGCTGAGCGGGCTTTGGGTCATGACAGCGCCTGGGCCAGGCCGGCGAACAGCGCGCGCCCGTCGGTCGAGCCGCCGAGCAGGGGATCGACCGCGTTCTCGGGATGGGGCATCAGGCCCAGCACCCGGCGGTTCTCGCCGAGGATGCCGGCGATGCAGTCGGCCGAGCCGTTGACGGTGTCGGCGGCCATGCCGGCATCGTCGCAATAGCGGAAGGCGATGCGGTCCTCGTCGGCCAGGCGCTTCAAGATGTCGGGGTCGGCCTGGTAGTTGCCGTCGCCATGGGCGACCGGGATGCGCAGCACCTGGCCGGCATTGTAGGCCTGGGTGAAGGGGCTGCGGCTGGTCTCGACCCGCAGCGCCACGTCGCGGCAGACGAATTTCAGCGTGGCATTGCGCATCAGCACGCCCGGCAGCAGGCCGGCCTCGCACAGCACCTGGAAGCCGTTGCACATGCCCAGCACGGCGGTGCCGCGGGCGGCCGCCCGCTTGACCTCGGCCATGACCGGAGAATGGGCCGCGATCGCGCCGGTGCGCAGATAGTCGCCATAGGCGAAGCCGCCCGGGATCACCAGCAGGTCGACGTCGGGCAGCTCGGTATCGGCATGCCAGACCATGGCCGGGGCATGCCCGGTGACCAGCTCAAGCGCGGCGGCGGCGTCGCCCTCGCGGTTGGAGCCGGGGAAGACGATGACGGCGGCCCGCATCAGGAGGCGATGTCGACGCTGTAGGTCTCGACCACCGGGTTGGCCAGGAGCTTCCGGCACATGGCGTCGACCGACTCGCGAGCCTGGGCGGCATCGGCAGCCTTGAGCTCGATCTCGATGAACTTGCCTTGGCGGACGTCGGCGACGTCGTCGAAGCCCAGCGTGCGCAGCGCCGCGGCAATCGCCGTGCCCTGCGGATCCAGCACGCCCGGCTTCAGCGTCACATGCACGCGCGCCTTCAATTGACCACCCGCGGCGTCTTGAGGTCCATCTCGGCCTCGGGCAGCACGCCCAGGCGCCGCGCCACCTCCTGGTAGGCCTCCTTGACATTGCCCAGGTCGTTGCGGAAGCGGTCCTTGTCCAGCTTCTCGTTGGTCTTGGCGTCCCACAGGCGGCAATTGTCGGGGCTGATCTCGTCGGCCAGCACGATGCGCATCTCGTCCCCTTCGTAGAGCCGGCCGAACTCCAGCTTGAAGTCGACCAGCTTCAGCCCGACGCCGAGCAGCAGCCCCGACAGGAAGTCGTTGATGCGCAACGCCAGGGCCATCATGTCGTCGATGTCCTGGGTGGTCGCCCAGCCGAACGCCGTGATGTGCTCCTCGGACACCATGGGATCGTTCAGCTCGTCGGACTTGTAGTAGTACTCGACGATCGAGCGCGGCAGCGAGCTGCCCTCGGCGATGCCGAAGCGCTTGCTGAGCGATCCTGCGGCGATGTTGCGCACGACCACCTCGATCGGGATGATCTCGACTTCGCGCACCAGCTGCTCGCGCATGTTGAGGCGGCGCACGAAATGGGTCGGCACGCCGATCTCGGCCAGCCGCAGCATCAGGTATTCCGAGATGCGGTTGTTGAGGACGCCCTTGCCGTTGATCACGCCATGCTTCTGGTTGTTGAAGGCGGTGGCGTCGTCCTTGAAATATTGAACGAGGGTTCCGGGCTCGGGCCCTTCGAACATCGTCTTGGCCTTGCCCTCGTAAATGCGTCTGCGGCGCGCCATGGAAGTGGGATCCGACGTTGTGTGGTCGCCGAGCGATGGGGCTCGGCGAGCATGGGGAGCCGCGGGCGGAGCCATCCCGCACAAGCCCTCCATATAACAGCAGCCTCCCGCCTTAACAACCGCGGGCGCTGACGCAGGGCGGGCAGCGGCGGGGCTACAACGGCCGGAACTGCTTGCCGAGCTGGAGCCCCTGCCGCTGGTAGGTCGAGCCGATCGGCGCGCCATAGAGCTTGTCGGGACGGGCGAGCAGCGGCTCGTAGACCAGGCGCCCGACCAGTTGGCCGTCGGCCAGGAAGAAGGGCACGTCGTGGCTGCGCACCTCCAGCACCGCCCGGCTGCCGGCGCCGCCGGTCTCGTCGGCGCCGAAGCCCGGGTCGAAGAAGCCGGCATAGTGGACGCGAAACTCGCCCATCAGGGTGTCGTAGGCCTGCATTTCGGCGGCCTGGTCGGCCGGCACCGTCACTGCCTCCTTCGAGGCCAGGATGTAGAAGTCGTCGGGATTGAGGATCAGGCCGTCGCGCGAGGCCCTGACCGGCTCCCAGAAGTCCAGGGGCGGGTAGGCACCGACGGCTTCGAAGTCGATCAGCGGCGCGTGGCGGCGCGCCTTGTAGCCGACGATGCCCTCGGGGCCCAGGCCCGACAGGTCGACGGTGAACGGCAGGCTGCTCAGGCCCTCGGGCTCGGCCTCGCCGTCGCGGATCCGGAGCTGGACCAGGCGCGAGCCAGTGCGCACCAGGACGCTGAAGGTGCGCGGGCTGATCTCGGCATAGAGCGGGCCGTCATAGCCCGGGCGGATCAGGTCGAACTGCGTGCCGTGGTCGGTGATGACCCGGGCGAACAGGTCCAGCCGCCCGGTCGTGCTCTTGGGGTTGGCGATCGCCGCGGCGTGCGCCGGCAAGGCCAGGCGCTCGAGCAGGGGCACGATGTAGACGCAGTTGCGCTCCAACACCGCGCCGTCGGCGAGATCGATGGTGTGCATCGAGAAGGCGTCGATCTTCTCGGCCACGGTCCGGCCGGGACCGGGCAGGAAACTGGCCCGCACCCGATAAGCGGTCGGCCCGAGCCGCAGGTCGAGGCTCGCCGGCTGCACCTGGCTTTCCCCAACGGCTTGGTCGGCCCGAATCGCGCCGTCGGCGCCGATGGCGGCGCGCAGCATCTGGGCTGGCCAGATGCCGCCGCGGCGGGGTTTGGACTCCATGCGGGCTGCGCTCCCGGTTGGCGGACCGGGCAACCTAGCCAAACCCGCGGCGCGGGTCACGAGTCGTCGGCGACGGAGCGGAACGCCGCCGTCCCGGGCCGCGCGTCGCTGTACAGGAAGACCGGGCGGACGTCCCTGCCGAGCGCGGCGGGCAGGGCGATCAGCGCGCTCGACACCGTTCCGAAGCCGTCCTCCGGCGGCAGCCACAGGGCATCGGCGCGACCCTCCGCGGGACCGCGCCCCAGGATGTCGATCCAGGCCGTCCAGTCGCCCGTGCCGGGGTCGGGCGCGGGCGCCGTGGCGAAGGTTGGGCGGTGGCGCTCGGCGCGGCGGTCGCCGGCGGCGTCCATGCCGCGGGCCGTGATCATGTGCAGGCCGGGGTTCAGCCGCCAGCCGCGGATGGTGGCGCCGTCCGAGGCGATCAGCAGCGCGTCGCGGTTGTCGGCCACCACCATGTAGAACGGCCGGTAGGATTGGGCGCGCAGCGCACCCAACGCGGCGCCGGCGTCCTCGGCATCGGCATGGTCCAGCGCCTCCAGCACCAGCTCGCCGCGGCTGCGCTTGCCATCCTGCGGGCCCAGGCTGCCGGCACGGTTGAGCACGCCGGCCACGAGCCCGGCGTCGTTGAGGCCGAGCCAGCTGCCATCGGCCAGCCGGTCGCGCCCGGCGATGACATCGGGACGATCCGGCCAATGTCGGCCGGGCGGGTCGGCGGGGCGGTCGAGGCGCTCGTCGCGGTTGGCGGCGAGCAGGAGCGGCCAGGCATGGCCGGGGCGGACCAGCAGGATGACGGTGCACATCTCGCCGATAGAAGGCGCGCGGGAGCCTGGGTTCAAGACGCGCGATCGGGCTCGATGATCGCGCAGGTGCCGTCCATGGCCACCACCCGCACCCGGGCGCCGGCCGGGAGGTCGGCGCCGCGGGCCAGCCAGACGCTGTCGCCGACCCGGATCTTGCCGCGACCATGGACGATGGGCTCGGCGACTTCGGCCGTTTCGCCGACCAAGCGGTCGGGTCCGACATTGACCGGCCGACCGCCGACGACGCGGTGACCATAGAGGCCCCGCATCACCCGGCAGGCGGCGAGCGATAGGGCCCCGAAGAAGCCGACCAGCAGCAGCGGGCCGGGGGCGGCGACGGCGGCAACGGCGGCCGTCGCGAGGGCCGCCGGCCCCAGCACGATCAGGTAGAATCCCGGCAGCAGCAGCTCGGCGCCGGCCAGTACGAGCCCAGCGATCGCCCAGACCCAGGGGTCGGTCAGCCAGCCCACGGCTTCTGCCCTCCCGGCGCCGCCCCGCCGCCGGGCGGCGGCTTGGCCGTTCCGCCTGCCACATCGCGGGCAAGCTCGGCGATGCCGGCCAGCGCCCCCAGCACACCGGTCGCCTCGATCGGCAGCATGACCAGGCGGGCGTTGGGGCTGGCGGCCAGGGCGCGCAACGCGTCCAGGTACTTCTGGGCAACGAAGTAGTTGAGCGCCTGCGTGCTGCCGGCGCCCACCGCCCGGCTCACCGCCTCGGTCGCGGCTGCTTCGGCCTGGGCCAGCCGCTCGCGCGCCTCGGCGTCGCGGCGCGCCGATTCCAGCCGGCCTTCGGCCGCCAGGATGGTCGACTGCTTCTCGCCCTCGGCGCGCAGGATCTGGGCCTGCTTGACGCCCTCGGCCTCCAGGATGCGCGCGCGCTTCTCGCGGTCGGCGGTCAGCTGCATGGCCATCGCGGTCACGACGTTGGCCGGCGGGCTCACGTCCTTCAGCTCGACGCGGGTGATCTTGGTGCCCCAGGGCTGGGTGGCGGCATCCAGCACGTGCAGCAGCCGGTCGTTGATCTCGTCGCGCTTGGACAGGGTCTCGTCCAGGTCGAGGGCGCCGATCGCGGTGCGGATGTTGGTCAGGGTCAGGTTGACGATGGCCAGGTTCAGGTCTCCGACCTCGTAGGCGGCGCGCTCGGCGACCAGCACCTGGTAGAACACCACGCCGTCGACCGTGACCGTCGCGTTGTCGCGCGTGATCACGGTCTGGCTGGGGATGCTGAGGACGTTCTCCTGCATGTTGAGGCGCCGGCCGACGCGGTCGACGAACGGCACGATCAGGTTGAGGCCGGGGTGGAGGGTCGCGCGGTAGCGGCCGAAGCGTTCGATCGTCCAGTGAGAGCCCTGCGGCACGGTCTTGATGCCGGCGAACACCGCCAGCGCGACCAGCAGAATGACGACCAGCACGAAGATCGCGGCCGGCTCCATGGGCGTCCTCCCGCAGGCCGCCGCCGGTCACGCGGCGGCGAAGACCCGATCGAACAGGGTGTCGACGTGGCGGCTATGCTGATCGAGATTGAACAGCGCGTCGAGGGCGGCGGGGCCGAGGGCGCGCGTGGCGTCGGCGTCGGCCGCCAGCCGGTCGCGGAAGCTGCCGCCCTGGCCCCAGGTGGCCATGGCGTTGCGCTGAACGATCCGGTAGGCGTCCTCGCGGCTGACCCCGGCCTGGGTCAGCGCCAGCAGCACCTGCTGGCTGTGCACCAGGCCGCCCAGCGATTCGAGGTTGGCGCGCATCCGCTCGGGATATACCACCAGCTTGTCGACCATGCCGGCGGCGCGGGCGAGCGCGAAATCCAGGGCGACCGTGGCGTCCGGGCCGATCACCCGCTCGACCACTGGGTAAGCGCCCGCACGCTGGCTCACGTTC
>CAZEFK010000310.1:0-1063 GCA_964511405.1 uncultured Comamonadaceae bacterium
ACCCCGGCAGCACCGCCTCCTGGATCTCAACCCGGGCTGCGGGACGGCCGGGGCCATCACCGGATGGGCACTGCCGATCGCCCCGGGCTGCACCGGCGGCGGGGCGATGAACGGATCGTCCTCGCCGCGAGCCATCGGCCGGGCGGCCGGGCGGGTCGCGTCGGCGCGCAGGCCGGGCGCCGGCCGCGCCATGCGCTGCTCGGGCATCATGGGCTCGGCCCGGATCGCCGTGGCGCCCTGGGTCTCGTAGCGGCCGACCTGGGGGGCCGAGGCCTGCGCCGCCTCGTCGATCATCGACGCCGTGGCGCGCGCCAGGCCGCCCTGGGTGGTCGGGACATCGGCCTGCTGGGCCAGCCCCGCCGCCATGGTCGCAACGCCCATGCCCTGGGCCGGGGTGGCGAGGCCCGCGACCGCGCGCATCGGGGCGGGCATGGCGGCCGACTGGGCGGCCGGCTCGGCCGCGGCCGGCTGGCCGGCCGGCTTGGGCTGGGTCGACACCAGGCTGATGCGCGGCCGCGGCTCGCCCCGGGCCTCGGACTCGATGCCGGTCGCCACCACCGACACCCGCATCTTGCCGTCCAGGGTGTCGTCGAAGGTCGAGCCGAAGATGATGTTGGCGTCGGGGTCGACCTCGTCGCGGATGCGGTTGGCCGCCTCGTCAACCTCGAACAGCGTGATGTCCTGGCCGCCGGTGATGTTGATCAGCACCCCGCGCGCCCCCTTCATCGAGGTGTCCTCGAGCAGCGGGTTGGAGATCGCGGCCTCGGCGGCGTCGAGCGCGCGGCGCTCGCCGCTGGCCTCGCCGGTGCCCATCATCGCCTTGCCCATCTCGCTCATGACCGCGCGGATGTCGGCGAAGTCCAGGTTGATCAGGCCCGGCATCACCATCAGGTCGGTCACGCCGCGCACGCCGGCATGCAGCACGTCATCGGCCATTTTGAAGGCGTCGGCGAAGGTCGTGCGCTCGTTGGCCAGCCGGAACAGGTTCTGGTTGGGGATGATGATGAGCGTATCCACGAACTGCTGCAGTTCCTGGATCCCGGCCTCGGCCAGGCGCATGCGG
>CAZEFK010000310.1:1073-5942 GCA_964511405.1 uncultured Comamonadaceae bacterium
CAGGATGCCATGCTCGCGCGCGGCCCGGGCGATGACCGGGGCCGCACCGGTGCCGGTGCCGCCGCCCATGCCGGCAGTGATGAACACCATGTTCGAGCCCTGGATGTTCTCCAGGATCTCGTCGATCGCCTCCTCGGCCGCGGCCTTGCCGACTTCGGGCCGGGCGCCGGCGCCGAGGCCGCGGGTGATCGAGGTGCCGAGCTGGACCCGCACCTGCGCCAGGTTCTGCGACAAGGCCTGGGCGTCGGTATTGGTCGCGACGAAGTCCACGCCGCTGTGGTTCGAGCGGATCATGTTGCTCACCGCGTTGTTCCCGGCGCCGCCGACGCCGATCACGGTGATGCGCGGCCGCAGCTCGGGCTCGGCGCCGGTGGGCATGCTGAGGTTCAGGGGCATCGGGTCCTCCGCGGGATCAAGACGGGGCGCTGGGCGGCGCAGATTGGGGTGAGGCAGCTGGTCGGTCGGGGTGGCGGGCGGCTTGGCGGTGGCATCAGAAGTTCTCCTTCAGCCAGAGGCCGAGCCGCCCGACGAAGGTCGCGGGCATCTCGGCGGCCGGCCGGGCGCGAAGGATCGGCTCCGGCGCGGGCAGCAGGGCATGGACCAGCAGGCCGGCGGCGCAGGCGAAGGCCGGGCCGCAGGTGGAGTCGGTCAAGCCGCCCACGCGCAGCGGCCGGCCGACGCGGACCTGCTTGTCCAGGATGTGGGCGGCCAGCTCGCGCGCGCCGGCGAGCTGCGCGGCGCCGCCGGTCAGCACGACACGGCGGCCGGCGGCCTGGTCGAAGCCGGCGGCCTCCAGGCGCGAGCGCACCAGCTCGAACGTCTCCTCGGCGCGCGGCTGGATGATCCCGATCAGGATCGAGCGCGGCACGTGGTTGGCCTGGACCTGGTCCTCCTCGCCGACCAGCGGCACGTCGATCATGTCGCGCTCGTCGATGTCGGCGGCGACCGCCGAGCCGTACAGCGTCTTCATCCGCTCGGCATGGGCCAGCGGCGTCGACAGGCCGCGGGCGATGTCGCTGGTGATGTGCTGGCCGCCCAGCGGCACGCAGTCGGTGAACACGGCGTGGCCGCGGTTGAACACGGCGATGGTGGTGGTGCCGGCGCCCATGTCGACCAGCGTCACGCCCAGGTCGCGCTCGTCGTCGACCAGGGCGGACAGCCCGGCGGCGTAGGGGCTGATCACCAGCTCGTCGACGTCCAGGTGGCAGCGGGCGATGCAGGCGCGCAGGTTGCGCTCGGCGGCCAGCGCCGCCGTCACCACATGCAGGTTCACGCCCAGGCGCTGGCCGACCATGCCGCGCGGATCGCGGATGCCGGTCGAGCCGTCCACGGTGTAGCCGACCGGCTCGGTATGCAGGACCGTGCGATCGGCCGGCTCGCCGCCACGGCTGCCGCCCAGCTTGTGGAAGGCGTGGTCCAGCACCTTGCGCAGATCGGCATCGCCGATCTCGCGGCCGCCGATGGCGATGTCGAAGCTGGCGGTACGGCTGAACGGCTGGCCGCCGGACAGGTTGACAATCACCGACCGGATGGTCTCGCCGGCCATCTGCTCGGCTTGGTGCACCGCCTGCAGGATCGACTTCTCGCAGGCCTCCATGTCGGTCACGGCGCCGGCGCGCAGGCCGCGGCTGGCGTGGTAGCCGACGCCGACCACGCGCGGGCCGTCCGACTCGACGCGCGCGATCAGGCAGCAGGTCTTGGCGGTGCCGACGTCGAGGGCGGCGATCAGACCGGTGCGCGGCTTGTGGGTGGGGCGGCTCATCATCTCAGGACGACTTCTTGGGCGGCGCCAGCGGCGGCCGCATGCGGTCGAGGGTGCCGGGGGTGAGCTGCACGATCAGCCGGTCGGGCACGCGCAGGTCGATCGCGGCGATCTCGCGCGACAGGATCTGCTGCGCGCGGTCCAGTTGGGCCAGGCGCGACCAGGCCTCGGCGGCGTCTTCCTCGGGCAGCTTGACGTCGACGGCATTGTCGATGCGCAGCGTCCAGCGGCGGCCGCCGATCCGGGTAGCGGCCGTCACGCGCTTGGCCAGCGCCGGTTCGCTGGCCAGCATCACCAGCAGGGCGTCGGCGCGGGCCGGGGCGTCGTCGCCGATCACCACCGGCAGGGTCGCGTAGTCGCCCTTGGTATCCTCGAAGATCGTCGCGCCCTTGGCGTCGACCACGTAGAAATGTCCGTCCTTCTGCCACAGCGCCCGCGGCGTCCGCTCGACCAGCCGGACATGCAGCAGATGCGGCAGCCGGCGCTCGACGGCGGCGCTCTCGACCCAGGGCAACTTTTCCAGCCGGGCGCGCGCGGTCGCCAGGTCGACGGCCAGGATCGGCTCGCCGCGCTGGGTGCCGAGCGCGGCGAGCACGGCCTCCGACGGCACCCGCTGCTGGCCTTCGATCTGCACTTCGGCGACGCTCAAGCCCGCGACGGCACTGGTCACTTCAAGCGCCCGGCGCAGGGTCGAGCCCGCCAACTCCAGCGCCGCGCCGCTGCCGGGGACGGCGGCCAAACCGCCCAGCATCGCGACGACACCGGCGGCCAGGCCGGCGCGCACCCAGGGCTGCGCCAGCCAGGGGCCGAGCCGCGAGCGCCGGCGCGGCGGGCGGCGCACCGGCACCGGCAAGGCGCGGTGGACCGGCCGGGCGCCCGGCTTCATCTCGCTGCGGGCGGGGGCCGAGGTCAGCGGTTGCGGATTGGTCAGTCGCCCCATGAGGCGTCCTCCACCATCCATGCCACCAGGCTCGGGAAATCGATGCCGACGGCCGCGGCGATCTCCGGCAGCAGCGACAAGGGCGTCATGCCGGGCTGGGTGTTGACTTCCAGCAAGTACAGGGTGCCGGGCTCGCCACCGGTGTCGTCGTACCGGAAGTCGGCGCGGCTGACGCCCCGGCAGCCAAGGGCGCGATGGGCTGTGACGGCCATGTCGAGCGCCTGGGCGTAGACCGCGGGCGGCAACGGCGCCGGGATCAGGTGATCGGCGCAGCCGTCGGTGTACTTGGCCCGGTAGTCGTAGAAGCTCGCGCGCGGCCGGATCTCCAGCGCGCCAAGGGCGCGCGCCTGGTCGCCGCGGCCCATGACCGCGACGGTGACCTCGCGGCCGGCGATGTATTCCTCGACCAGCGCGGCCGCCCCGATCCCCTCGTCGAAGGGGGCGTTGTCGCCGTCGCGGACGATGCGCACCCCGACCGACGATCCCTCGTCGGGCGGCTTGACCACGAACGGCCGGGGCATCGGGTCGCCCTTGGCCAGGGCGGCGCGCTCGACGACGCGTCCGGCTGGGCAGCGCAGGCCGGCCCCGGCGAACAGCTGCTTGGCCCGCGGCTTGTCCATCGCCAGCGCCGAGGCCAGCACGCCCGAGTGCGTATAAGGCACCTGCAGCATGTCCAGCAGCGCCTGGACCGTGCCATCCTCGCCGCCCTTGCCGTGGAGCGCGTTGAACACCGCGTCGGGCCGGGGCTCGAGGGCGGCAATCAAGCTGCGCGCGTCGCCGTCATGGTCGACCGCACGCACGCGATAGCCTGATTTGATCAGGGCCTCGACCACGCCCTTGCCGCTCGACAGCGAGACCTCGCGTTCGGCCGAGATGCCGCCCAGCAGCACCACCACGTCGCGTCGGGTCATGGTCAGGCCGTCCATCAGCGCCCCCCCACCCGGGCGATTTCCCAGGTCAGCTCGACGCCGCTGGTCTCGCGCACGCGGCGGCGGACCTCCTCGCCCAGGTCCTCCAGGTCGGCGGCGGTGGCGCCCCCGGTGTTGATCAGGAAGTTGGTGTGCAGGGTCGAGACCTGGGCGCCGCCCATCGTCAGGCCGCGGCAGCCGGCCCGGTCGATCAGCTCCCAGGCCTTGGCGCCCGGCGGGTTCTTGAAGGTGCTGCCGCCGGTGCGGGTGCGGATCGGCTGGGTCGCCTCGCGCCGCGCCTTGATCTCGGCCAGGCGGGTCCGGATCTCGGCCGGATCGCCTGATGTGCCCTTGAGCTCGGCGCCGACGAACACCCAGTCGGCCGCCACGGCGCTGTGGCGGTAGCTGAAGCCCAGCTCGGCCGGGGTCAGGCGATGCAGCCGGCCCTGGCGGTCGAGGGCGGTGGCGGCGACCACGATCTGGCTCATGTCGCCGCCATAGGCGCCCGCGTTCATGCGCAGGGCGCCGCCGATGGTGCCGGGCACGCCCGACAGGAACTCGAGGCCGCCCAGGCCGGCGTCGGCGGCCACCGCGGCGACATTGGCGTCGAGCGCGGCGGCGCCGACCACCAGCCGGTCGCCCCGCACCTCGATGCCGGCAAAGCCGCGGCCGAGGCGCACCACCAGACCCGGCACGCCACCGTCGCGCACCAGCAGGTTCGACGCGACGCCGATCACGGTCACATCGACGTCGGCCGGGGTGCCGGCCAGCAGCGTGCCCAGGTCCTCGGCGTCGACCGGTCGCGCCATGGCTTCGGCCGGGCCGCCGACGGCGAACCAGGTGATCCCGGCCAGCGGCGCCGACGCGGTCAGCCGGCCGCGGATCGCGGGCAGCCGCTCCAGCAGGGGCGGTCGGCGGTCGGCGGCGGCCATCATGACAGCCCTCCGGCGGGCGTGTCGGCGCCGGCAATCGGCTCGCCGTACAGGGTCGCGAGCTGGCCGGGCAGCTTGGCGGCCCAGTTGGTGATGGTGCCGGCGCCCAGGCACACGACCATGTCGCCGGGCTTGCCGATGTCGCGGACGATGCGCGGCAGCAGGTCGGGCGACGGCAGCGCCATGACGTTGCGGTGGCCGCGCAGGCGCAGGCCGTCGACCAGGGCATCGCGGTCGATGCCTTCGATCGCCGTCTCGCCGGCGGCGTAGACGTCGGCCACGATCACCGTGTCGGCGTCGTTGAAGCAGGTGCAGAAGTCCTCGAAC
>CAZEFK010000311.1:0-5929 GCA_964511405.1 uncultured Comamonadaceae bacterium
TGGGCGACGCGGCGGCATGGCCGATCCAGGGCCTGATCCGGCATTTCCGGCCGGAGCTCGAGCGCCGCATGGCCGAGGCCAAGGCCGGCCGGCCGGTCCGCGCGGCGGCGGAATAGCCATGGCCGGTTGCAATTCGTCCCGAATGCTGTCAAACGCGGCAGCGGCCCGCCCATGCCGCTGCCGGAACATGGAATAGCCCATGCCCAAACTGACCGTCGACGGCGTCGAAGTCGAAGTGCCGGCCGGCGCCACGGTGCTGCAGGCCTGCGAGCTGGCCGGCGCCGAGATCCCGCGCTTCTGCTACCACGAGCGCCTGTCGATCGCCGGCAATTGCCGCATGTGCCTGGTCGAGATGGAGAAGTCGCCCAAGCCGATCGCCTCCTGCGCGATGCCGGCGGCCGACAACATGGTGATCCGGACCAAGACCCCGACGGTGCGCAAGGCGCGGCGCGGGGTCATGGAGTTCCTGCTGATCAACCATCCGCTCGACTGCCCGATCTGCGACCAGGGCGGCGAGTGCGACCTGCAGGACCAGGCTATGGCCTATGGCTATGACCGCAGCCGCTATGCCGAGAACAAGCGGGCGGTGCGCGACAAGAACCTGGGCCCCCTGGTCAAGACCTTCATGAACCGGTGCATCCACTGCACCCGCTGCATCCGCTTCGCGACCGAGATCGCCGGCGTGCCGGAGCTGGGGGCCACCGGGCGCGGCGAGCACATGGAAGTCGGCACCTATGTCGAGAAGGCGCTGAGCTCGGAGCTATCGGGCAACATCGTCGACCTGTGCCCGGTCGGCGCCTTGACCGCCAAGCCCTACGCCTTCGCCGCCCGGCCCTGGGAGCTGGCGCGGACCGAGAGCATCGACGCGCTTGATGCGGTCGGCGCCAACATCCGGGTCGATCACCGCGGCGGCGAGGTCATGCGCGTGCTGCCCCGGCTGCACGAGGACGTCAACGAGGAGTGGATCTCGGACAAGACCCGCCACGCCTGCGACGGGCTGCGCCGGCAGCGGCTGGACCGCCCCTATGTGCGGGTCGACGGCAAGCTGGTCGAAGCCAGCTGGTCCGAGGCCTTCCAGGCGATCGCGGCCAAGGTCAAGGCCACGGCGCCCGCGCGCATGGCCGCCATCGCCGGCGATCTGGCCGACGCCGAGTCGATGCTGGCGCTGAAGGACCTGATGACCGGCCTGGGCGTCGCCAGCCTGGACTGCCGGCAGGACGGTGCGGCGCTCGGCGGGCCCCGGGCCTCGTATCTGTTCAACACCACCATCGCCGGCATCGAGCAGGCCGACGCCTGCCTGATCGTGGGCTCCAACCCGCGCTGGGAGGCCGCGCTGGTCAATGCCCGGCTGCGCAAGCGCTACCTGGCCGGCAACTTCCCGGTCGGGGTGATCGGGCCGGCGCTCGACCTCACCTATCGCACCAGCCATCTCGGCGACGACCTGGCGTTGCTGAGCCAGATCCTCGACGGCAGCCATCCGTTCCGCCAGATCCTGGCGGCGGCCAAGAAGCCGATGGTCATCCTGGGCATGGGCGCCTTGGCCCGGCCGGACGGCGCCGCGATCCTGGCCGCCGGCCGCGCCCTGGTTGAGGCGCTGGGCGCGGTGCGCGAAGACTGGAACGGCTTCAACGTGTTGCACACCGCCGCGGCGCGGGTCGGCGGCCTGGACCTGGGCTTCCTGCCCGGCGTCGGCGGCCGCGACGTCGGCGGCATCCTGGCCGGCGCCTCGGCGGGCGAGATCGACCTGGTCTATCTGCTGGGCGCCGACGAGATCGACATGACCCGGCTGGGCCAGGCCTTCGTGATCTACCAGGGGCACCATGGCGACCGCGGCGCCCATCGCGCCGACGTGATCCTGCCGGGCGCCGCCTATACCGAGAAGAGCGGCACCTACGTCAATCTGGAGGGCCGGGTCCAGGTCGGCCGCCAGGCGGTGTTCCCGCCGGGCGACGCCCGCGAGGACTGGACGATCCTGCGCGCCCTGTCGGCGGCGCTGGGCCGGCCGCTGCCCTATGACAGCCTGGGCCAGCTGCGCCGGCGTCTGGCTGAAGCCGCACCCAGCTTCGCGACGCTCGACCATGCCGGCGGCGCCGCCTGGGGGCCGTTCGGCCAGCCGGGGCCGATCGCCTCTGGTCCGGCCCTGCTGCCGATCCGCAACTTCTATATGACCGACCCGATCAGCCGCGCCTCGGAAACCATGGCGAAATGCACCGAGGTCTATGTCCAAGGCCGCCCGATCGAGGACCGACAGGAGCTGACGGGCACCTATGGCTGATTTCTGGCAAGGCTACGCCCTCCCGACCATCATCCTGGTCCTGGAGATCGTAGCGATCATCGTGCCGCTGATGGTGGCCATGGCCTATCTCACCTATGCCGAGCGCAAGGTGCTGGCGGCCATGCAGCTGCGCATGGGCCCCAACGTGGTCGGCCCTTTCGGCCTGCTGCAGCCCCTGGCCGACGGCCTGAAGCTGCTGACCAAGGAGACCATCATCCCGGCCGGCGCCAACCGGCTGCTGTTCGTCGCCGCGCCGATGATGACCTTCATCCTGGCGCTGGTGGCCTGGGCGGTGATCCCGATCGAGCCCGGGGTGGTGCTGTCCAACATCAATGTCGGCGTGCTGTACCTGTTCGCGATCTCGTCGATGGGCGTGTACGGCATCATCATCGCCGGCTGGGCCTCGAACTCGAAATACGCCTTCCTCGGCGCCCTGCGCTCGGCCGCCCAGATGGTCAGCTACGAAGTCTCGATCGGCTTCGTGATGATCACGGTGCTGCTGTGCGTGGGCTCGCTCAACCTGACCGACGTGGTCATGGCGCAGCGGCACATCTGGTTCTGCGTGCCACTGTTGCCGATGTTCGTGGTGTTCTTCATCTCGGGTCTGGCCGAGACCAACCGCTCGCCTTTCGACCTGCCGGAAGGCGAGAGCGAGCTGGTCGGCGGCTATTTCACCGAATACTCGGCCATGACCTTCGCCCTGTTCTTCCTGGGCGAGTACATGAACATGATCCTGGTCAGCGCCATGACCTCGATCCTGTTCCTGGGCGGCTGGCTGGCGCCGTTCGGCGTGGCACCGTTCACCTGGATTCCCGGGTGGATCTGGTTCTTCCTCAAGATCGCGGCCTGCCTGTTCGTGTTCCTGTGGGTGCGCGCGACCTTCCCGCGGTTCCGCTACGACCAGCTGATGCGGCTGGGCTGGAAGGTGTTCCTGCCGCTCAGCCTGGTCTGGGTGCTGCTGACCGCCGGCGTCCTGGTGGCGTTCGGCTGGCTGCCGGGGCAGGCGTCGTGACTGCAACAGGGCAACCTTGCCTTCCGGGGGGCCTCGGCTATGGTACGGCCGCCGCCGGAGATCGGGAGTAGACGATGGCGTTCTTGGACCGCAGCGCGCGCGGGTTCCTGCTGGCGGAGCTGATCGCGGGCATGGGGCTGACCTTCAGCTACATGTTCAAGCGGCGCGCGACCCTCAACTACCCGTTCGAGAAGGGCCGGCTCAGCCCCCGCTTTCGCGGCGAGCACGCCCTGCGCCGCTATCCCAACGGTGAGGAGCGCTGCATCGCCTGCAAGCTATGCGAGGCGGTGTGCCCGGCGCTGGCGATCACCATCGAGGCCGAGCCGCGCGAGGACGGCAGCCGCCGCACCACGCGCTACGACATCGACATGACCAAGTGCATCTATTGCGGACTGTGCCAGGAGGCGTGCCCGGTCGATGCCGTCGTCGAAGGCCCGAACTTCGAGTTCGCCACCGAGACCCGCGAGGAGCTCTTCTACAACAAGCAGAAGCTGCTTGAGAACGGCGACCGCTGGGAAGCCGACATCGCCGCCAACAACGCGGCCGACGCGCCCTACCGGTGACGGTCAAGATGATCGACAACCGGACCCCCGATCGTCATCCCCGCGAAAGCGGGGATCTGATATTGAGGTTGAGCCAACTGGATTCCCGCTTTCGCGGGAATGACGAAATGAAACGGTGGCCTTTGAATAAGCGGCACCAGAGGACCGCGTCATGATTGTCCAGGCGATTGCCTTCTATATCTTTGCGATCGTCGCCGTCGCTTCGGGCGTGATGGTGATTTCGTCGCGCAACCCGGTGCACTCGGTGCTGTTCCTGATCCTCGCCTTCTTCAATGCGGGCGGGCTGTTCGTGCTGATGGGCGCCGAGTTCCTGGCGATGATCCTGGTCGTCGTCTATGTCGGCGCGGTCGCGGTGCTGTTCCTGTTCGTGGTGATGATGCTGGACATCAACTTCGTCCAGCTGCGCCAGGGCTTCCTGCAGTACCTGCCGATCGGCGCCCTGATCGGCCTGATCCTGATGGCCGAGCTGGTGCTGGTGCTGGGCACCTCGTGGGTGGTGTCGCCGGATGCCGGCAGCGCGTTCGCCGCCCCGGTGCCCGAGCATGTCACCAACACCCGGGCGCTCGGCCGGATCCTCTATACCGACTATCTGTACCTGTTCCAGGCGTCCGGGCTGGTGCTGCTGGTCGCCATGATCGGCGCCATCGTGCTGACGCTGCGTCACCGCGCCGGCATCCGTAAGCAGACGATCCCCGATCAGATCGGCCGCCGCGCCGAGGTGCAGCTGCCCAAGGTCGCCACGGGCGCCGGCGTCGCCGGGATCGCCACCACGACCATCGTCTCCGGGGGGCGCCGGTCATGACCATCGGGCTCGGCCACTACCTGACCGTCTCGGCCATCCTGTTCACGCTCGGCATCTTCGGCGTGTTCCTGAACCGCAAGAACGTCATCGTCATCCTGATGTCGGTCGAGCTGATGCTGCTGGCCGTCAACATCAACCTGGTGGCGTTCTCGACCCACCTGGGCGACCTGGTCGGCCAGGTCTTCACCATGTTCGTCCTGACCGTGGCCGCCGCCGAGGCCGCCATCGGCCTTGCCATCCTCGTCGTCTATTTCCGGAACCGCGGCACCATCGCGGTCGAGGACATCAATCTGATGAAGGGCTGAATGTACGCAGCGATCGTCTTTCTGCCCCTGATCGCGGCGATCATCGCCGGCTTCGGCGGGCGCGTGCTGGGCGACCGGGGCGCCCAGGCGGTGACCTGCGCCGCGGTGATCGCGGCCGCGATCCTGGGCGCCGTCGCCTTCGTCACGGTGGCGCTGCACGGGCAGGCCCAGACCGTCCCGGTCCTGAGCTGGATCGTCTCGGGCTCGCTGGACGCCAGCTGGGCGCTCAAGATCGACACCCTGTCGGCGGTGATGATCGTGGTCGTGACCGTGGTCTCGGCCTGCGTCCACGTCTATTCGGTGGGCTACATGCACGGCGACCCGTCGGTGCCGCGCTTCATGGCCTATCTCAGCCTGTTCACCTTCTTCATGCTGATGCTGGTGACGGCGGACAACCTGGTCCAGCTCTATTTCGGCTGGGAGGGCGTCGGCGTCGCCTCCTACCTGCTGATCGGCTTCTGGTACGACCGGCCCAGCGCCAACGCCGCGGCGATCAAGGCCTTCGTGGTCAACCGCGTCGGCGACTTCGGGTTCGCGCTCGGCATCGCGGCGACCTTCCTGGTGTTCGACACCGTCAACCTGGACACCATCTTCCACGCCGCCCAGTCCAAGACCGACCTGGCGTTCACGTTCCTGGGCATGGACGTGCATGCCCTGACCGCGATCTGCATCCTGCTGTTCATCGGCGCCATGGGCAAATCGGCCCAGCTCGGCCTGCACACCTGGCTGCCCGACGCCATGGAGGGCCCGACCCCGGTGTCGGCGCTGATCCATGCCGCGACCATGGTCACGGCCGGCGTGTTCATGGTGTGCCGGATGTCGCCGCTGTTCGAGTATTCCGAGACGGCGCTGTCGGTGGTCACCTTCATCGGCGCCTCGACCGCGATCTTTGCCGCCACCGTCGGCCTGACCCAGACCGACATCAAGCGGGTGATCGCCTATTCGACCTGCTCGCAGCTCGGCTACATGTTC
>CAZEFK010000312.1:0-5909 GCA_964511405.1 uncultured Comamonadaceae bacterium
GGCGGCGGCGGCACCCGCGGCGGCGGGGGCGGCGACACCACGACAGGCGGCGGTGGCGGCGGCGGCGGCGGCGGCGGGGACACCATCTGCCGCTGCTGCGACGCCGTGGTCACGACATTCTGCGTCTGCGTCACGATGGTGTTGATCTGATTGACCGTGTTCGTGACGTTGGTCGTCGCTGGCGGTGGCGGCTGATTGGGCGGCGGCGGGTTGGCCGCCGGCGGGGGTGTCCCGCCCCCGAGCTGGACCGGGCCCTGCGGCGTGCCGCCAAGCGTCGACGGCGCGATCGGGGTTTCGATGTGGACGAAGCTGGTCTGGACGAAGGTCGGCGTCAGCTTCGTGACTTGAACGGGCGGCGGGGCGGCGGCCGGCGGACTGGCCGGCGGCGGGCTTGCGGGCGGCGGTGGCGGACTGGCACCACCGCTCGACGGCGCGCTGGCCGGCGGCGGCGGCGGGCTTTGCGGCGGGGCCGCCGTGTAGGTCGCCATCTGACCCTGGGTCACCTGGGTCTGCGGACCGCCGCCGACCGGGATGATGGTGGCGGTGCCGAACGGCACGCCGACATTGATCTGGATCTTGCCGTCCGGCGTCTTGCCGATGCTGCCGACCACCACGGCGCCGCGCACGCCGATGTCGGCGATCGGCGTCTTGATGGTGACGGCGCCCTGGTGCGACAAGGCGCCGCCCACGAACCGGAAGGTCCCGGCCGCCGCGCTCATCGTGAGATGCCCGGCGCGCGAGCTGCGGTTGTAGACGAAATCGTCGATCGTAAGCTCGGCGCCCGGGCCCAGGGTCATCGACGAACGGTCGTCGAACAGCACCTGGATGTTGCCGTTCGCCTCGGTCTTGATCTTCTCCTTGAAGACCACGTCCGCGCCCATCTGGATCGTCTGGGTCGGCCCGTCAGGAATCGTCCCCACGGTCGCCGGATTGACGGCACCGGCCGTCCCGACCTTGTCGGCGTGGGCCTTGCCGCCATAGAGCATCGAGGCGGCCAAGGCGGCTGCCGTGATGGACCGCCGGAACGGGTGGGCCATGGCTCTGGGCTCCTAGAACGACCGCGTCACACCCAGCAGCGTGCTCGTGTCCTGCTGGGTGAAGTTGATGATGCTCGAGTTCACGATCGACTGTTGTAACTGCAGGAACACGGAATAGCCTGTGACGACCGGCACAGTCCCTGTGGCGGAGAGCCGCCATTCTTTGTCATAGCGGGTCACGCCGGGATCGACGGTCGGATCGGCGCCCTGATAGGCGGTCCACAGATGCAAGGCGGCCAAGCTGACCGCCCAGGGCTGGTCGGTCAGCTCCCACGGGGCGGGAAGGCGCAGGCCGAGATTGGCGCCGGCGCTGAGCTCGAGCTGGGCGCGGAAGGACTTCCGGGACTCCTGGTTGCGCAACCCGAAGTCCAGGCCGGCGGTGAGGTCGGGATCGATGATCCAGTGGGGATGCAGCGCGAGCGTGGTTTCCCACCCGGTCTGGTCGCTGTTGGTCGGACGCAGGGCATCGTTGCGGTAGTCGCGGAACCGCCGCTCGATCAGGCCGTCGATGCTGGTGTCCTCGGTGATCGCCCGGTTGAAGTCGGTCGCGAAGCCATAGGAGCCCTGATACATGCGGCGGCCCAGCATGATGCCGCTAACGACCAGGTGCGGCCGGATGCTCAGCGGATCGTCCAGCGGATGGAACCGCACCCCGCTCCGGCCCTCGGCGACCAGAAGGTCGAGCTGGGTTTGCTTGAACTGACGGGTCGCAAACAGGAAAGCATCCGATTCCAGGGCGTCGACACCGTAGTCGGTCATGTCGACGGCGTTGTGGATGCTGCCGATCGCCAGCGCATTGGCATCGGCCCGCGGCCGCGCGCTGCCCGGGAGCTGCAGGTTGCCGAACGACCGCAGCAGCGACGAGTCCGGGCCGGCCGTGGCGTTCGATTGCCAGCGCAGGCCGAAGGTCAGGCTCGCCGTCGTCACATTGAAATTCTGGAGCGTGCGGTTGAGGGCCTGGTCGATCAGCCCCGCCAGCTTGGTGGCCTGGACCTGCTGCTCCGGCGTCAGCCGGTTCGCGTCCTCCCGGGCCTTGTCGATATAGGTCTTGGCGACCTGGGGCGTCTTCAGCCGGTAGTAGAGATCGGCCAGCGTCAGCCGGACCGCCGGCTGGTCCGGGTTGATGATCAGCAGCCGCTCATAGGCGGCGACCGCCGACTCCAGGTCGCCGGCCTGCAGAGCCGCTTGGGCGTAGTCCAGGGTGGCCTGGACGTCGCCCGGGTTCTTCAGCATCCGGTCGAACAGGGCATCCAGGCGGTTCTCGGTCGCGGCATCGCTCGCCTGAGCTACCTGGATCGGGCCGGCCCGAGGCGGGACGGAGCCATCCATGGGATCGGTTGCGAAAGCCGGCGACGCCAGAGATGCCGCCAAGATCCATCCTAAGCCTACGGTCTTCGCCCGCATTGTCTGCTCGTCTTCCCGCCCGCTATCGGAGTATACGCAATCCGATCAATGCCGCGATAACATTTGTCACGCCTGCGCATCGGTTCTGAAGTGTCGTGCCAAGATGTGCAAGGCCCAGATGCGGTGCCCTTGCCCGAGCCGCGCACGCCACCGACATTTAGCTGTCATGGATGCCTTCGAAATGACCACGGACAGGCGCCGCCGGACCTGCCGGCTGATCCTTGCTGTCGCCGCGCTGGCCATCGCGGCGCCGGCATACGCCCAGGGTCCGCCGCCCATTCCGCCGCCCACCCCGCCACCGCCGGCCGTGCCGCTGCCGCTGGTCGGCCCGCCCGGCAATCCTCTGAACAGCCTGCCGCCGCCGACCCTCAACCACACGTGGCCATCGACGCGCACCGCGCCCCCGGAGCTCTCCGCCCGCTGCGGCGCCGAGCCGACTGCCGAACTGCAGCGCAATTGCGTCGGCAGTTTCCACAACGACCTCAGCCGGCCGCCGCCGCGCAACTGATACGCCTTTATCAGAAAGCCCTCGCCAAGTCCACGAATCGAAGCTAGTTTTTGGTTGTCGATCCGTGGTTTATGGCGATGTGCTCAGATGCGGTCTTCACTTCGCCTGGTCGGCGCATGGGGTGGGCTTCTGATGCTGTCGGCCTGCGGCGGGCGCCATCCGGCGCCGCCGTCCGCCCTGCCGACGGCCGCGGCGACCGCCGCGCCGATTGCGGTGTCGGCGGTGGCTCCGGCCACGGTCCTGCGGCCCTATCCGACCACCGACAAATTCCTGCAATGTGTGCCATTCGCCCGAACGGTATCGGGCATCGACCTCCATGGCGACGCCTGGACCTGGTGGCGCCAGGCGGCGGGCCATTACGCCCGCGGCAATCAGCCGGAAATCGGCGCCGTGCTGTCGATGCCGCGCTCGAGCCGGCTGGGTCTGGGCCATGTGGCCGTGGTCGCCGCGGTCAAGGGCCCGCGCGAGGTCCTGTTGACCCACGCCAACTGGGGCAGCATTCCGGCCACGCGCGGCGTGATCCATGAGCGCATGCCGGCCTTCGACGTCTCGCCGAACAACGACTGGACGCAGATTCGCCTGTGGAACATCAAGGGCATCCCGGGCGGCGTCTATCCGGCCGACGGCTTCATCTACAACCGGCCGGACGCCCCGGCATCGGCGTCCCTGCGCTGACCGGTCCCGGGCCCGCCTGCCATCGCCGCGGCCAGGTCCAGGCTGGCCGGACCACGGGCATCGGCGACGACGATCGCGGCGAAGCGGTCGGCGAAGCGCTCGCGGAAGTCCTGCCCGGCCTTGACCGCGACCAGCCGGAAGGCATTGGGTTCGAGCTGGTGCAGCGACCACCAGCCGGGATCGACCAGGGGATGCGCGGTGGCGGCCACCACCACCGTGATCGGGCCGACGCGCAGCAGCACCGTCGGGCCGGCGTCGACGGTGCGGCCGGTGGCGGTCTGGAAACGGCCATCGGTCAGGCGGTCGACCACCGCCGTGGCGTCGATCGCCGGCCCGAACGCCTGGGTCAGCCGCGCGCCGAAGCTGCAGGCGACCGTCGCGCCGGCCCCCGCCCGCGCCGCCGCCGCAACCACTTCGGGATCGGCAAAGGCCGCGAACAGCGCCGGACCGTCGAGGCGGGACTGCAGTAACGCGCCGAGCACATCGGGCGTATCGCCGGTGCCGCCGGCCAACGGATCATCGGCCGCGTCGAGCACGGCGACCGGTCCGCGCGTGGCCAAGGCCCGCGCGATCGCGGCACTGGGCGGCAGCAAGCTCGGCGCCAGCCGGCTGCGCCGGGCCCACAGCGCCGCCGCCACCCCCTCGGCGGCATCGGCGGCCTCGTCGCGGTCGAGTGCGATCGCCAGTACCGCCGGCCGCGCCTGCGGCGTCCCCGCCCATGGCCAGCCGCGGAACAGCGCCACGTCCAGGACCGACCCGCGCACCAACTTGCGCGCCAACGCCTCGACCTCGGCGACCGGCGGCGGCAGCGGACGGCGCGCCAGGGCCGGCAGCGGCCCCGGCAGGGGCACCAGCACCTGTGCCGGCCGACCGGCGCCATCGGCCAGCGCCACCAAGCCCTCAAGCGTCCGCAGGGCGGCGTCCCGCGGGTCGTCGCCCGTCGACATCGCCAGGTCGACCTGCGCGATCAGCTCTGACGTGACATTGGCGCAAGGATCGAGCGTGATGCCCAGCGGCACCGCCCCGACGGCGCGGCGCACGGCCGCCACGAGGTCGAGTTCCGGCTGCTGGCGGCCGGCAGTCCGGGCGGCACCGTGCAGCGACAGGTAGACGGCGTCCCAGCGAACCTCGCCCAGATTCTTGACCAGCTCGCCCAGATAGCGGTCGAACGTGGCGTCGGCCATGGGGCCGCCGGGCCGCGCGGCCGCCACGCGCAGCCCGATCACCTGCCAGTCGGACCCGCGCCGTTGCTGGAAGTCCAGCACGCCCGCCAGTTCGTGCGGCTGGTCCCGCAGCAGGCCGACCCCGCTCCAACCGCGGAACCACTCCAGCCGCTGCAGATCGGCCTGACCGGTCGCGAGCGGCGAATAGGCGTTCGCGGCGAACCAGAACCGCGCCATCGCCAGCCGTCGCATCGCGCTCCCTCGTCTGCCGCCCGGCACCGTGCCATGCGCCGCGGGCCCGGTCGAGGCGGATTAGCCCTCAGCCGCGAGAGCCCGCGCCACCGCCACCGGCGCCGTTTGGCGCTGGCGCCGCCGGCCGTCCAGGAAGATGTCCCGGAAGGCGCAATGGCTGACCGCCATGAACCAAGGCGCCAGCAGCCCGCCGAACGGCACGGTCGCCAGCACCAGGCCGACCAGCCACAGCGGCCCCAGGGGACGCGGATTGATGCGGGTCGCGACCACGCTCAAGAGGAAGGACAGCCGCGGGCCGGTGCCCAAAAGCTGGGCCAGGGCCGGTGCGAACGCCAGCGACAGCGCCAGCCACAGCGCGACGCTGCTGCCGATGTCGTCGATCGAGTAGATCAGCAGCAGCACCGCCCCCGGCCCGCCGCCGGTGGGCTGTGCCGCGGCCGCAGTTTCGGCGAACGGGCCGGCCAGCAGCAGCGCTACCAGGAGGAACAAGCCGAGATGGGCCAGCGCGAAGGGCGCGATCGCCGCCAGGCCGCCCACGGCGTCCAGCACGCTGCGCCGGTCGCGATCGTCCGCTTCGATGTCGGCGGCCAGCGCCGCCCCGATCCACAGCGCACCGTGGGCCAACAGGATGGCGGCGGCACCGGCGCCGAACTCCGGCGCACCAAGCCGCCGCAACAGGTAGAGCGCGGTCCCCGGGACCGCCATCAGCAGCAGCCAGTCGACCGGCGCGGCGCGGGTCACGCCCCGCGCCTCCCGGAACCATGACCGCCAGGCATCCGGCGGCACGCGCTTGGGTCCGAAGGCCGCCATTACGGCCTGCCCCGGGGGCCCGCCCGGGTCAGTCCGCTCCGCCTGCCTCCGGCGCCGGAC
>CAZEFK010000313.1:0-5893 GCA_964511405.1 uncultured Comamonadaceae bacterium
ACGACCATGATCTATGTCACCCACGACCAGGTCGAGGCCATGACCATGGCCGACCGCATCGTCGTGCTGCGCGACGGCCGGATCGAGCAGGTGGGCAGCCCGATCGAGCTTTACGACCATCCCGCCAACCGCTTCGTCGCCGGCTTCATCGGGGCGCCGCGCATGAACTTCCTGGACGGCACGGTGTGCGGCCGGTCCGGGCAGGGGCTCACGGTCGAGGTGGCCGGCGCTATGGTCGAGCTGCCGGTCGAGCCTGCGGCCGCCGACGGCGAGCCGGTCACCCTGGGCATTCGCCCGGCGAGCCTGGATCCGGCCGCCGCCGCGCCGGCGCTGACCCTGACCGTCAGCCTGGTCGAGCAGCTGGGCGGCGTGGCGCTGGTCCATGGCGCCCTGCCCGGCGGACCCGAGCTGGTGGTGCAGCTGCCCGGCCATCCCCGACTGGAGCGCGGGGCGTCCCTGGCCGTGCCGCTGCCCCCCGACCAGTGCCACCTGTTCCGCCGGTCCGACGGGCGCGCCCTGCGTCGTCGCGGTGCTAATTCGTATCAGTGGAGAGCGGCGTGAAGCGCTATGCGATCGTCGGGACCGGCCACCGGTCCTACATGTACCTGACCGCCCTGACCCAGCAACATGCCGACGACGGTCGGCTGGTGGCGCTGTGCGACAGCAATCCCCGGCGTCTGGCCTATGCCGCGGCCGGGGCGGACAACGCCGGGTTCACGGTCCCCACATACCTGGCCGCCGACTTCGACCGCATGGTCGCGGAGACCCGGCCCGACGTCGTGATCGTGACCGTGCCGGACAACCTGCACGCCGACTACATCGTCCGCGCCATGGGCCTCGGCTGCGACGTGCTGACCGAGAAGCCGCTGACCGTCGACGGCGACTCGGTCCGGCGCATCGTCGAGGCCCGGGCGTCGACCGGCCGCTCGCTGATCGTCGGGTTCAACTACCGCTACTCGCCGGTCCGCACGCTGCTGAAGCAGGTGCTGATGTCCGGCATCATCGGCCATGTGAAGTCGGTCGCCTTCGAGTGGCAGCTCGACACCCACCACGGCGCCGACTATTTCCGCCGCTGGCACCGCAACCGCGGCAACTCCGGCGGGCTATGGGTGCACAAGGCGACCCACCATTTCGACCTGCTGAACTGGTGGCTGGCCGGCATCCCACGCCGGGTCACGGCGGTCGGCCGCCGCGTCTTCTATCGCCCCGACGTCGGCGACGCCCTGGGCTTCCAGGACCGCGGCGAGCGCTGCGCCGGCTGCCCGGCGTTCCAGCGCTGCGGCTTCCGGCTCGATCTCGCCGCCGACCCGCACCTCACGCATCTCTACACCGAGGCCGAGAGCCACGACGGCTACTTCCGTGACCGCTGCGTGTTCAGCCCGGACATCGACATCGAAGATTCGATGCACGCCCAGATCGAGTACCAGGGCGACATCGTCGTCAATTACGGCCTGACCGCCTACAACCCATGCGAAGGCTACCGGGTGGTGTTCGACGGCACCCGCGGCCGCATCGAGCACACCAACAGCGAGCGCCCCTACGTCCAGCCCGACGGCAGGCTGGTGCGGCCGCCGCTGCCCGAGACCGACCGCATCGTCGTCCAGCCGCATTTTAGCCGCCCCTATGACCTGGTGCTGCCGCGCGGCAGCGGACCCCATGCCGGCGGCGACAAGGTCATGCTCGCCCGGCTGTTCCGCGACTCCTCCAACGACCAGTATGGCCATGTGGCCGACGAGCGCGCCGGCGCCTGGTCGGCCATGGTCGGGATCGCCGCCAACGCCTCGCTGGCCCGCGGCACCGCGGTCGAGCTGGCCGAGCTGGTGCCGGACGTGCCCTATCCCGACTACGCCCCCGAGCCGTTCGGCCCGAAGCAGGTGTGGCAGACCTTCGATCCCGCCCGTTATCCGTTCCTGGAGGGCGCGAAGATCCTGTGACCGCAACAGGACCGGGCTATCATGGACGCCATGAGCCCGGTCATCCCGTTCCGCCCCGATCGCTTCCGCACCGCCGCCGCCCATTACGCCGAAGGGCGGCCGGCCTACGCCCCCCGCCTGATCGCGCGGGTCGCCGAGCGGCTGGGCCTCGACGGCCGCCAGCGCGTGCTCGACCTCGGCTGCGGGCCGGGCCCGCTGGCCCTGGCCTTCACGCCGGTCGCCGCCGAGGTGGTGGCCGTCGATCCCGAGCCTGCGATGTTGGCGATCGCGCAGGCGGCCGCGCAGCGTGCAGGCTGCGCCATCACCTTCGTCGAGGGCAGCTCCTATGACTTGGGCCCGCGGTTCGGGCGTTTCCGGCTGGCCGCGATCGGCCGCGCCTTTCATTGGATGGACCGGGCCGACACCCTGACCCGGCTGGACGGCCTGATCGAGCCGGAGGGCGCCATGGCGCTGTTCCACGACGATCATCCGGCTCTGCCGGACAATGACTGGTGCGAGCCCTACCGAGCCCTGCTCGACCGCTATACCGAGCCCGACGACCACCACGAGCTGCGCAAATCCGGCCGGTGGGTGCGCCACGAGGCGGTGCTGCTCGAGTCGCCGTTCTCGTCATTGGAAACGGTCGCGGTCACGGAACGCCGGCGCACCCCGGTCGACCGGCTGGTCGACCGCGCGTTCTCCATGTCCACCACCTCGCCCCAGCGCCTGGGCGACAAGGTGGCCGACCTCGCGCGCGAGCTGCGCGGCCTGCTGGAGGGGATCGCCGTCGACGGCGCCGTGACCGAGGTGGTGCGCTCGGAAGCGCTGATTGCGAGCCGCCCGGCGGCTGGCTGATAACCCTGGTGCCGGGGGCGTGTCACGCCGTCCCCAGCATCCGGCGCAGCACCGGGTCGCGCCTGACGTAGTGATGGTAGAGTGCCGCCGCGGCGTGCAGCCCGGCCAGCACCAGCAGGATATTGGCCCCCAGGGCGTGCCAGCCGCGGACCATGCGCCAGACCGGGCGGTCGGCCGGCGCCAGCAGGTGCGGCAGGTCGAACAACCAATAGAGCTGCCCGTTGAGCCCGCGCAGGTCGCTATAGGCCCAGCCCAGCAGCGGCACCGTCACCAGGACCAGATACAGCGCGACATGGGTCAGCCGGCCGACCAGGATCTGCCAGCCGGGCAGATCCAGCGCCGGCGGGGCGCCGCTGAGCTGGCGGTAGGCGAGCCGCGCCAGGGTCAGCCCCCACACGGTGAGCCCGACGGAGCGGTGCAGGTCGATGACCGCCGGCTGGATCGACCGCGGCAGGTCGTCGACCGTCCATTCCAGGCCGAACGCCAGGACCAGCAGGGCGAGGGTCAGCCAGTGGAAGGTGCGGGCAGTGGCGCTGTAACTCTGGGGCATGAGGCCTCGGCGGACGATATGCGCGACAAGATCCCGTCTAAGACGGGTCGACGCGAACCAATCCAGCTGCGGCAAAATTGCGCCCTTTCACTTGAGAGCGCGTCGCAAGCGAAAGCTTTCATCTCGCCGAGGGGCAATCAGACAGCGCGAGGACATCCCGAACCGCCTCGGCGAGCCCCGAAAAATCCTGCGGGTCGGTGTAGGCGGCCGCCGACAGCCGCAGCCACAGCCGCCCGGCCAGAGGCATGACCGGCACTTCGATGCGGTGGCGCTGCCACAGGGCGTCGCCGATAGGCCCGACGCGACCGGGATCGCCGTCGGTCGGCAGGCGCACCGTCGCCATGCTGCCGAACAGGCCGGCCGGAGCGCCGGTTTCGGTGCCGAGCTCGGCCGCCAGCGCGGCCGCCGCGGCGGTGGCGAGCCCGTGGTTGCGGGCGCGCAGCGCAGCCCCGCCCAGTTCCTCGTGGAAATCGATGGCGGCCGGTACCGACAGCCAGCTGGACGGGTCGCGGGTGCCGATCCAGTCGAACTCGGCGGCCAGCCCGTCCAGGTAGCCGTGGCTGACCGTGGTCGGGTGCAGGTCGGCGCGGGCATGGGGCGCGGCATGCAGGAAGCCGGCGCCCTTGGGCGCGCACAGCCATTTGTGGCAGTTGCCGACATACCAGTCGGCGCCGAGCGCGCCGACGTCGAGGTCCAGCATGCCCGGGGCATGGGCGCCGTCGACCAGCACCGGCACGCCGCGGGCATGGGCCCGCGCCACCAGCTCGGCCGCCGGCAGCACCAGCGCCGACGCCGAGGCGACATGGTCGATCACCAGCAGCCGGGTCGGCGCCGCCGCCAGGGCGGCGTCGACGGCCGCGACCACGGCCTCGGCCGAGGCGACCGGCAGCCCGAGGGCGACCGTGTCGACCACGATGCCGGCGCGCTCGGCAAGGTGCGCCAGCGTGGTGCGAACGGCGTTGTAGATGTGGTCGGTGGCCACGATCCGGTCGCCGGGCCGAAAGCGCAGCGAGCGCAGCACGGCGTTCGCGCCCTGGGTCGCGTTCTCCACGAACACCAGTCCGTCGGCGTCGGCGCCGACGAAGGCGGCCAGCCGCGCCGCTGCCGCGCGCAGCCGGGGCCCCAGCTCGCGCATGAAGCGCACCGGCTGGCGCTCCATCCGGCGGCGCCAGTCCTCCTGGACCTGTTGCACGGCGATCGGCGTGGCGCCGAACGAGCCGTGGTTGAGGAAGCGCATGCCTGATTCGAGCGACCAGCGGTCGCGCAAGCCGGCGCCGTAGCGGATCTCGGTCATGGGCCGCCATCCTGGCCGACGCCGGCGCGTCCGGCTACCGGAAACCCGAGCTTGAGCCGGGGCGGCGGCTGGGGAAGAGTTTCGGCGATTGGGGAGGATTCGCGAATGCGCCTGCTGCTGGCCAACTACACCCACGATGATCCGACGCTGGAGCGCCAATGGGCCGGGCCCGACGTCACGGTCGACGTGCATCGCTGGCCCGATGGCGGACCGCTGCCGATCGAGGCCGTGCGCGCCGCCGATGGCATCGTGACCTATTCGGCCAACGCGCCGATCACCCTGCCGCTGGAGGAGTTCCGGCGCGCCCGCGTGATCGTCCGCTCGGGCGTCGGCTTCGACAACCTGGACGGCAAGGCCTGGGGGGCGATGGGTGTGCCGGTCATGAATGTGCCCGACTACGGCACCAGCGAGGTCGCCGACCATGCGATTGCGCTGATGCTGGCCCTGACCCGCGGCATTGCGACCTATCACGAGCAGATCCGCGACGGCGGCTGGTCGTGGGGCGCCGCACCCCTGGTGCTGCGCCTGCGCGAGGCCGTGTTCGGCGTGGTCGGCCTCGGCCGCATCGGTTTGGCCGCCGCCAACCGGGCGCGCGCCTTCGGCATGCGGGTCATGTTCTACGATCCCTACCAGCCGGCGGGCTTCGACCTCGCCACCGGATTCGCCCGGGCGCCCAGCCTGGCGGCCCTGATGGCCGACTCCGACGTGCTGAGCGTGCACTGCCCGCTGACCGCCGAGACCCGTGGCCTGATCAGCGCCGATGCCCTGGCCGCGGCCAAGCCCGGCCTGGTGCTGGTCAACACCGCGCGTGGGCCGGTCGTCGACCTCGACGCCTTGGCGGCGGCGCTCCGGTCGGGCCGCGTGGGGGGCGCCGCGCTCGACGTGCTGCCGACCGAACCCGCCGACCCCGGGCACCCGCTGATCGCCGCCTGGCGGGCGCGCGAGCCTTGGCTGGAGGGGCGGCTGACCATCAGCCCGCACGCCGCCTTCTACAGCCCGGCCTCGGTGATCGATCTCCGCCGCAAGTCGGTCGAGACCGCGCTGGGCTTCCTGCGCACCGGCGACCTCGCGCGCTGCGTCAACCGCGGGCATCTGGGGCCGCTCCGGCCGGTGGCGTGACGGCTGCCATGCGCGGCCGCGCCGTCCAGCGCCATGACGCGTTCTTCCAGGTTCTGCTCGACCGGCCGGGCATGGCGGGGGCGTTGCTGCGCGAACGGCTGCCGCCCGATGTCGCCGCCCTGCTGTCGCCGGATCAGCCGGAGCTGGTGCCGGGCAGCTTCG
>CAZEFK010000314.1:0-5885 GCA_964511405.1 uncultured Comamonadaceae bacterium
GCAGCCTCGCCGATCACACCACCCAGCCAAAGGTGGGCGCAGAACAGCGCTTACGGACAACGGGGCCCGATCCCGCCGTGTTATTTAGGTCCATCGATATAAATGGACTCGTGCGTCTGCCGAGGACCGCAGAATCCTGCCAAGCCTTGCTATGGCTAAATCCAAGTTGCCTGCCGGCTGTGGTGCGGTTGAGATGTTCCAGTCTTTCAGATACAAGCTCAATTCCGCCCAAAGGTCGCCGGGTCATTTCCCGCTGATATCGCAGCTTAAGTTCGTACTGCAGATAGGTCATTGACGCTTCGGCGCGCTGGCTAAGAATGTCCTCTCCGGTGGCCGGTATGATCATCTCAATCAAAAATGACATTTCTGGCGTCGAATTGGATCCAATTCGAGTAAATAGATTCCGAACATCGCCGCCACGACCTTCGCCTCCGCGTACGGATAGAGCGGCGTCCATGAGAGGTTTGTCTGCGAGAGCGGAAAGGAAATCGATCGCATCAAAGAAATTTGACTTGCCAACGCTATTTGCGCCGGCAATACACGTGAACGGGCCTAGACGGATGTCGAGACCGTCGAGATTCTTAAACCCGGATACCCTCACTCGGGTTAGCATTTGCTGCCTGTCCTCGTGGCCGGTTTGAGCGCCAAATGTGTACAACAGACCCTTGCGGTGTTCCAGTCGAGCTCCGGAAGCTGCCGTCCGCCTCGATTATCACTCCGCCGGCGGCACCAGCAGGTCGAGCGGCAGCACCGGGTCGTCCTTGACCGTGCGGGTCACGATGTAGGTGAAGTAGCGGTCGATGCCGATGTCGCTGGCGAGCAGGCTGTCGACGAGCCGCTGATAGGCGTCAATGTCCGGCACCATCACCTTCAGCAGATAATCCAGGCCGCCGCCGACCGACCAGCAGGCCACGATCTCGCGGTGGCCGCGCACGGCATGCTCGAAGCGGTCGAAATCGGCCTGTCGGTGAGCGCCGAGCGTGACCTCCATGAACACCAGCGCCATCGGCGCCAGCAGGCGCACCGCCACACGGGCGTGGTAGCCGGTGACCAGGCCCGCGGCTTCCAGTCGGTGCAGCCGGTTCCAGCAGGGCGTCGCCGACAGCCCGACGCGCTCGGCGAGCGCCAGCTTGGTGACCCGGCCGTCACGCTGGATCTCGGCCAGGATCTTGAGGTCGATCGTGTCGAGCTTGGGCAGGGCGGGCGGCATCGCCGCCATCCGACCCCAGCGCCTTTCCGATTGTCAATTGGACTGAGATTGGGCATCTAGAAAATCATGACAAACTGGCGCCCCGATCGCAGCGCGCTGCGCCGGCCGGCCTATCTGTCGCTGGCCGACCAAGTCGCCACGGCGATCGCCGACGGCGCCCTGGAGGCGGGGCAGCGGCTGCCGCCCCATCGCCAGCTGGCCGACCAGCTGGGCCTGTCGGTGCAGACCGTCAGCCGCGCCTATGAGGAGCTGATCCGCCGCGGCCTGGTGTCGGGCGAGGTTGGGCGCGGCAGCTTCGTGCGCCCGGCCCGGCGCGAGCCCGATCCGCCCTATTTGCCGGAACGGCTGGGCGAGGTCATCGATCTGTCGATCCTGAAGCCGGTATGCGAGCCGCACCACCTGGACCGCATGCGCGCTGCCCTGATCGACCTGGCCGAGACCCTGCCCGCCGGCGCCGTGCTGTCGTTCCGCCCGAACGTGGTGTTCCCGCGCCACCGCGCCGTGGCGGTCGAGTGGCTGAAGGCCTGCGGGCTGGAGGCGGCGCCCGGCACCGTGATGCTGACCAACGGCGCGACCGCGGGCATGACGATCGCGCTGCTGTCGGCGGCGCCGCCCGGCTCGACCGTGGTCACCGAGGCCATCGGCCATCATACGCTGGTGCCGCTGGCCCAGTATTTGGGCCTGAAGCTGCGCGGCCTGGCGATCGACGACCATGGCATCCGGCCCGACGCCGTGGACGAGGCCTGCCGCGACGGCGCCGTGCGCGCCTTGTTCGTGCAGCCGACCGTGGTCAACCCGACGGCCAGCCTGATGCCCCTGGCGCGGCGTCACGAGCTGGTCGCGGTGGCCCGCCGGCATGGCTTGGCCATCATCGAGAACGACGTGCTGGGCCCGCTGGTCGAGGCGCGGCCGCCGCCGCTGGCGGCGCTGGCCCCCGAGCGGGCGCTCTACGTCACCAGCTTCACCAAATGCGTCGTCCCCGGCCTGCGCATCGGTTATCTGGTGGTGCCCGACCGGTTGGTGCCCGCGGTCGCCAACCGCCACCTGGTGACCAACTGGATGGCGGCGCCGCTGCTGGCCGAGATCGCCAGCCGCTGGGTCGAGAGCGGGGTCGCGCGCGATCTGGCGTTGTGGCAGCGGGCCGCCATCCGCCGGCGCCAGCAGATCGCGGCCGAGGTGATGGCCGGGATTCCGCATCGCGCCCACCCCGAGGCCCTGCATCTGTGGTTGCCTTTGAGCGACGGCCGCTCCGAGGAGGCGTTCGTCAGCCACGCCCGGCTGCAGGGCGTGGCGATCGCGCCCGGCGGCTCGTTCTTCACCAACCCGGCCGTCCGCTATCCGGCGGTGCGCATCTCGGTCGGCTCGACCACCGAGGCCGAGCTGCGCACCGGCCTCGGCATTGTCGCGGCCCTGGTCAACGGCGATCCCGAGCCCGTGCTGCTGGCGATCTGACGGACGGAAATGTACTGATTCAATTTTCCAGATTGACATGATTTTGGGCGCCTTCCATCGTTCTCGACATGGCCGGCGCCCCCATCATCCAGATCGACCGCATCTCGAAGTGCTATGGCCGCTTCGTCGTCCTGGACGATCTGTCGTTCTCGGTCGCGGCCGGCGAGAAGCTGGCGCTGATCGGGCCGTCGGGCTCGGGCAAGACCACCATCCTGCGCATCCTGATGACGCTGGAGACGATCGACGGCGGCCACATCACCGTCGACGGCGAGCCCTTGTTCCACATGCCCGGGCGCGGCGGGCTGGTGCCGGCCGACGAGCGCCACCTGCACCGGATGCGCACCAAGCTCGGCATGGTGTTCCAGCTGTTCAACCTGTTTCCGCACAAGTGCATTCTGGACAACGTCACCCTGGCGCCGATGCTGACCCAGGGGGTGCCGCGCGCCGTGGCCGAGCGCCGGGCGCTCGAGATCCTGGACATGGTCGGCATGGCCGACAAGGCGCAGGCCATGCCGGCGCAACTGTCGGGCGGGCAGAAGCAGCGGGCGGCGATCGCCCGCGCCGTCGCCCTGAAGCCCAAGATCATGTTGTTCGATGAGGTCACGTCGGCCCTCGATCCCGAGCTGGTCGAGGAGGTGCTGAACGTCATGCGCCGGCTCGCGCAAGAGACCGACATGACGATGCTGCTGGTGACCCATGAGATGGGCTTTGCCCATGACTTCGCCGACCGGGTGCTGTTCTTCGACGGCGGCCGGATCGTCGAGGAAGGACCGCCCGACGACATCTTCACCCGGCCGAAGGAAGAACGCACCCGCGCCTTCCTCAAGAAGATCATCGCCGCCGGGCAGCGCGTATGAGGCCGATCAAGACCAACAACCGACGTCCTGGTGAGGTGATCCCGACATGACCCGCATCGAGTCTTCCCGCCTGTCCGTGCCGCGCGCCGCCGCCGCGGCGCTCGCCATTCTCGGCGGCCTGGCCGCAGCCGCCCCGGCTCATGCCGAGGACCCGCTGGCCAAGCTGCGCGAGCAGGGCTTCGCCCGCATCGCCATCGCCAACGAGCCGCCCTTCACCGCGGTCAAGCCGGACGGCTCGGTGTCGGGAGCGGCCCCCGACGTCGCCCGCGCCGTGTTCAAGCAGCTTGGGGTCGGCGATGTCGTCGCGTCGGTTTCGGAGTACGGCGCCATGATCCCCGGCCTGCAGGCCGGCCGCTTCGACGCGGTCACCGCGGGGCTGTTCATGAAGCCCGAACGCTGCCGGGCAGTCGCCTATTCCGAACCGATCCTGTGCGACGCCGAGGCGTTCGCCGTGAAGAAGGGCAACCCCAAGGGCTTCAAGAGCTACGCCGACATCGCGCACGACCCGGCGGCCAAGATCGGCGCGCCCGGCGGCGGCACCGAGGAACGCCTGTCGCTGGCCGCGGGCGTGCCGCGCGACCGCGTGATCGTCGTGCCTGACGGCCAGAGCGGCCTGAAGATGCTGCAGGACGGCCGCATCGACGCCTACTCGCTGCCCGTGCTGTCGATCAACGATCTCCTGAAGAAGGCCAACGACCCGGGGCTGGAGGTGGTGGCGCCGGTGCAGGGCGCGCCGGTGTCGTGTGACGGGGCGGCCTTCCGCAAGCAGGACACCGCGCTGCGCGACGCCTTCGACCGGATCCTGGCCAACATGAAGACGTCGGGCGAGTTCGCCAAGATCATCGAGCCCTACGGCTTCTCGGCGGCCGCGGCCATGCAGACCAGCCGCGACAAGCTGTGCGCGGCATCGAACTAGAAAGACGCTGTGGTTGGTGCCGGGCCCGGGATCTGCGCCGATGACCCAGTGGGCCCGCTACCTGCCGCTGATGCTGGACGGCGCCGAGACCACGGTGGCGCTGACCGTGCTCGGCTCGGCCTTGGCGTTGGTCCTGGCCTTCGCCGCCGGGCTGGGCCGGCTGGCGCGCAACGGCGGGGTGCGCGCCCTGGCGCTGGTCTATGTCGAGTTCTTCCGCGGCACCTCGATCTTCGTGCAGCTGTTCTGGATCTACTATGTGCTGCCGTTGACCGGGCTGGCGCTGTCGCCGCTGGCGGCCGGCGTGCTGGCGCTGGGCTGCAATGTCGGCGCCTATGGCGCCGAGGTGGTGCGCGGCGCGGTCAAGTCCATCGGGCGCGAGCAGCACGAGGCCTGCGTCGCCCTCAACCTGACCCGCGCCCAGGCGATGCGCCATGTCATCCTGCCCCAAGCGCTGGTGCTGATGCTGCCGACCTTCTGCAACAACGCCATCGAACTGCTGAAGGCGACGGCGGTGGTGTCGCTGATCTCGCTGGCCGACCTCACCTTCCAGGCACAGGTGGTGCGGGCCCAGACCGGCAGCACGGCGATGCCGTTCCTGACCATCCTGATCGGTTATTTCGGTTTGGCGCTGGCGATTTCGGGCGGCATGCGGGCGCTGGAGCGGCGCCTGACCCGCGGCCTCGACGGCGTGTGGTCCTGAGGCGCGCCATGGACTGGGACTGGGCCTTCGTTCGCGAAATCATGCCGACCCTGGTTGCGGGCGTGCGCCTGACCATCCTGGCGACGCTGCTGGGGTCGGTCCTCGCGGCCGTGGCCGGGCTCGGGCTGGCGATCCTGCGGCGGTCGCGACGGCTGGCGCTGGCGCGCGGCGCCCGCGGCGTCGCCGCCTTCATCCGCGGGACGCCGCTGCTGGTGCAGCTCTATTTCCTGTTCTACGTGCTGCCGGATCTGGGCGTCACGCTGGCGCCGATGACCGCCGGCGTGATCGGGCTGGGACTGCATTACGGGACCTACACCGCCGAGGTCTATCGCGCCGGCATCGACAACGTGCCGCGCGGCCAGTGGGAGGCGGCCAAGGCCTGCAACTTGACCGCCGCCCAGGCCTGGCGGCACGTGATCCTGCCCCAGGCGGTGCCGCCGATGATCCCGGCGCTGGCCAACTACCTGGTCGCGATGTTCAAGGAGACGCCGCTGCTGTCGGCGATCACCGTGCTGGAGCTGATGAACCAGGCGCGCAGCGTCGCCAACTTCAACTACCGCTATCTTGAGCCGATGACCCTGGTCGGCGCCTTCTTCCTGGCGATCAGCCTGGTCTCCGTCGCCGCCCTGCGCGGCCTGGAGCGCCGCTTCGGCCGGCTCGGCTGAGAGCGGGGTGAAGGAATTGGCGCGCGGGCTTTTCTTGGTTCGTCATCCCCGCGAAGGCGGGGATCGTGCGCGCGCAAGCGCAATT
>CAZEFK010000315.1:0-5708 GCA_964511405.1 uncultured Comamonadaceae bacterium
GCGCGCCTGGGTGCCGGCGGCGGTCGCGGCCAGGCTGTCGGCCGTGCGCTTGACGCCGCCCGCCGTGGCCGACACGCCGTCGGCGGTATCGATGATGGCGGTCTCGAACTCCGCCTCCAGTGCGGCCTGGCGGGTGATGCGGGTCCACGTCACCATCGCCCCGACCGGCGTCCCGGCAGGGTCGCGGATGGCGCTGGCCGCGAGGTCGAACCGCTCCCGGCCGATCCCGGCCTTGCCGGCCCAGGGCAGCCGCCCCGGATCGGCGAGCGCCGCCGCCAGGCCGTCGACCGCCGCCAGCGCCGCCGCCGCCGACAGGCCCAGCTCCGCCGCCAAGGCCGCCATGGCGCCATTGGCATAGCGCACGGCGCCCGCCGCCGTGGTCATGACCACCGGCAGCGGCATGGTATCGACCATCTGCTTCAGCGCGAACGCCTCGGCCGCGCTGTCGCGGAGCTGGTTGGCGGCGCGGGCGAGGTCGCCGAGCTCGTCGCGCTGGGTGACGGCCAGCGGCGGCTGGCTGACATCGCCCTGGGCGATCTGGCGCAGCGCGGCGATGGCGCGGCCCAGGGGCAGCAGCAGCGACCGGCGCACCAGGAGGGCCGCGGCCAGCGTACCGCCCAGGATCCCCGCCACCGCGATGCCCAGGATGGCGCGCACGGTCAGGGCATGGATTCGCTGCAGCTCGCCCCGGGCCTGGCGGGCCCGCGCCTCGCGCGGCGCGATGAAGCTGCGCACCTGGTTGGCGAAGTCGATCCGGGTGCCGCGGTTGGCGGCGCTCTCGCCGAAGCTGCGCGCGCCGGCGATGTCGCCGTCGCGCGCCATCTCGACCAGGTGCGTCCGCTTGGCCACCAGGTCGTCGGCCATGGCCTTGAACGGCGCGAGGGCGGCGCGGTCGTCGCCCTCGGCCCGGGCCAGCAGTTCGTCGAACAGCTGGCCGACCCGGGCCGAATTCTGCAGCACCGCGGGCGCGAACTTCTCGACCTCGGCGCGGTCGTGCGACAGGTAGATGCCGCGGCTGTCCATGACCACGGCGTTGACCAGCGTCATGGCGCGCTCGGTCACCATGGTCTGCAGGTCGATGCGCGCGATCTCGTCGACGCGCGCGCGATAACCGTCGAGAGCGGCCACCGCGCTCACCGCGACAGCCGCGCCCACGGCCGCCAGCAGCGCCACGATCAGATAGATCTTGAGCGACAGCGGCAGCTTCGTCAGGCGGATCATCCCCGGTCCTCCTTCATCCTGCGCCGCAGGATAGGAGACCGGCGGATAACAGGACGTTACGTTACCGGAAGATCGGCACCGGCAGGCCGGTGTCGCGCAGGAACGCCACCATGGCGCCGTGGACGGCCGCCACCGCCGGCCGGGCCTCGATCCGCTCGCGCCAGGCCATCAGCCGCGGCCACGCCGCGGACATCGGCACGTCCCAGCGCGCGGCGAAGAATTGGGCCATGAAGGTCGCGATGTCGGCATAGCCGTAGGCGCCGCCCAGGTAATCGCGGTCGGCCAGCCGGCGCTCCAGGGCGTCGTAGCAGGCCTGGATCGTGCGCTGCGCCTGCTGCCAGTCCGGAGTCTCCCGGATCCGGCCCAGGCCCATCAGCCGGACCACCGGCGGGAACAGCACCTCGTCGGACTTCAGCTCCCACAGCCGGGCCTCGGCCCGCGCCGCGGGATCGGCCGGCCACAGCGCGGGCTCCGGCCAGCGATGCTCGAGATAGTCGAAGATCTGGGTCGAATCGAAGATCTCGACACTGCCATCGACCAGCACCGGCACCTGGGCCTTCGGATTGATGCGCAGCACCTCGGGATGCTTGGGCGCGTAATTGTGATCGCGGTCGAACGGCACCATCTCGAGATCGAACGGCACGCCCTTCTCGCGCACGGCGATCTCGGCCTTGGCACCGAACATGCTGAGCGGACCGGAATAGAGCTTCATCGGCTGACCTCCTGTGGTTGGATGGCCAGGGTGACGGCGAAAGCCTGCCAGGCCGCGTCAGGTTTCAGGCCGCCTCGCTGCGCATCCTCGAGTACCCGGCGAACCGTGCGCGCATCGCCCGCTCTTCCTGGCGGATGCGGATGGCGAGCGGCACCAGGTAGAGCGGCAGGCCCACCGCCAGCGTCCAGACGGCATGCAGGGCCAAGGCGAATCCCGCCAGCTCCGGCAGGATGTTCAGGACGTAGTTGGGGTGCCGCACCCAGCGGAACAGCGGATGCGTGACCAGGACGTGGTCGCGGGCGATCAGCAGCTTGACCGTCCACAGCCGCCCCAGCAGCCGCACCACCCACAGCAGCGCCAGGGCGCCGGCCGCGTAGAGCGCCAGGCCGGCGACCGTGACCGCGTCGACCGGCACCTGATGCAGACTGCCTTCGACGATGGCGGCGGCATAATAGGCGACATGGGCCGCCACCAGCAGGCGCGAGGTGCCGGCCCCCAGCTCGATCGCGCCGTCCCGCTTCAGCGCCCGCTCATGGCGCCGCGATACCGCCAACAGGGCGATCCGGAACAGGGCGGCGGCCGCGACGAAGACGGCAAGCGGCAGAGTCATTGGGCTTGGGGCATGGAGCAGGTCTATCCGGTTCGGGTGAAGTCCATCACCCAATTCCATTCCCAGTCCGTGCCGTCCAGCGAAAACGCCTGTTCCCAGCGGGCGGCGCCCGGCCCGAGGCGAGTCCAGCGATACCGGACCTTGACCGGCCGGCCATCGTCGGTGTCGTCGCCGAAGAACTCGCCGCAGTCGCCCGTGAAGCCGCCGAGCACCGGGGGAAAAAGCTGACCGGTCAGGCTGTTGGCCCAATAGATCGACCACCGCCGCCGGGCCGGGTCGAACAGCCGGACGGTGGCGCCGCGGAAGCCGCGGGTCGGGAACTCGACGTCATCGACATTGCCGAGGCCGCCCAGGAGCGGCCAGCAGCGCAGGGCGGACGGGAACTCGTCCCAGTCCTGGGATTGCGACCAGCGCCGCCGGAGCCGGCGGTTGACGCCGGTCCAGGCGCCGACCAGGAAGTCGAAGTCGTGCAGGTCGCCGGTGGGAGTGTGCATCGCAGGGTCTCCGAATGTCGTCCGGCCCGACGCTAGCGGCGATTGACTGTCAGCCGGCGTCAGCTATTCCAGGCGGATGATCGACGCCATCGACCGCCGCATCCTGGACATCCTGCAGCTCGACGGGCGCATCGCCGCCGTCGAGCTGGCCGACCGCATCGGCCTGTCGCCGTCCTCGACCGGCGAGCGCCTGCGCCGCCTGCAGAAGGACGGCTTCATCGCCGGCTACGGCGCGCGCCTGGACCCGCACAAGCTGGGTCTCGGCTTCCTGGTGTTCGTCGAAGTGCTGCTGGACAAGACCACGCCCGACGTCTTCGACCGCTTCGCCGCGGCCGTTCGGCGGGCGCCCGAGGTGCTGGAATGCCACATGGTCGCCGGCGGCTTCGACTATCTGGTCAAGGCGCGCCTGCCCGACATGAAGGCCTACCGCGCCTTCCTGGGCGACGTGCTGCTGGCCCTGCCCGGCGTGCGCGAGACCCGCAGCTACGCCGTGATGGAGGAGGTCAAGAGCGACGCGCCGCTGCCGGTCGGACGCGGCGCGCCGGGCGGATAGCCATGGGCAATGGCCAGGAGCTGGGCGCGATGTTTGGCAATGGCGAGCTGGTCACGGTCTCCGTGGCCCTGGCTTTGGGCTACCTCTTGGGCAGCCTGAACACATCAATAATTGTCGGGAAACTGTACGGCAAGGACATAAGCCGCCATGGAAGCAAAAGCGCAGGACTTACCAATACCCTGAGGGTTCTGGGGAAAACCGCTGCGGCGTTCGTTCTGGCCGGGGACATACTGAAGGGCGCAATTGCCTGCGTTATCGGATTGCGTCTCGGCGTTTATGTCTATTCGGGAGAATCGGCAGAGTGCGTAAGCCTGTTAGCGGCCGGCGCAGGAGCAGTCATGGGGCATAATTGGCCGGTCTATTTCGGATTCAAAGGCGGCAAGGGCGCCCTCACCGCCGCGACCGTGATGTTCGTGCTAAACTGGGTCACGACCCTCATCTGCCTCGGCTTATTTCTGGCAATAGTAACTCTGACCCGCTATGTTTCGTTGGGCACGATATGCGCCACTCTGTTATTTGTTGCCCTGTCATTCATATCTGGTTTTGGCGGGACTATTTATTTCAATATATTTTCGTGCTTGGTGGCGCTTACTATAATTTTCAAGCACAAAGGAAACATACAGAGGCTAATTTTAGGGACAGAAAATAAACTGACGCTCTTTCGCAATTCGAATGGGTAGAAAGGTATTGAGGCTAGGCGCGTTGGGTCGCAGCGGCGCCAGGCCGAGCACGAGGTGAAGCCCGACCGTCGGCGGCGCCCCGCGCCTGTTGTAGGTCTCGACAACAGCGGTGATCGTTGGCAACATCACCAACATGAAGGCACGCTTGCTGCTGGACCGGCGCGTGATCCTGTCGCCGGTGGCCTTTGTCGAGCTGGTGCTGTGGCACGTGCCGACGCCCGTCCCGGGCAGCGCCCACGCTTACAAGTACCGGCTGGCGCTGGTGGTGCGTGGAGAGTGCGTGCTGCGCTACGACAATGAGGCTGGCAAGGGCGGGCACGTGCATATCGGGGACGCGGAGCGGCCGTACCACTTCACCGGCGCGGAACGGCTGCTCGATGACTTCATGACCGAAGTGAGGACCTGGCTCGATGAACATCGTGACCCTGGATCTGGCGACGCTTGAGGACGGCCTGGCGGCCGTGAAGGCGGCGTGGGACAGCGGCGAGGCTGAGGCCAGCGCGCGCATCAGCTTCGCGGCCCCTGAACTGCTCTGGCGCGTGCTGACGGCCAAGCGGTGGGATCTGCTGAAGGCCATGACCGGTCAGGGCCCGATGTCGCTGCGCGAAGCGGCGCGACGCGTCGGCCGAGACGTCAAGGGCGTGCATGGCGATGCCCATGCGCTGCTGAACGCCGGCATCCTGCGGCGGGCACCGGGCGGCGCGATCGAATTTCCGTTCGATGCCGTGCACGTCGACTTCCTGCTCCGGGCCGCCTGAACGCTGCCCAGCATGAGGTGCCGGGTCGGCGCCGCCCGTCAGGCATCCTCCAGCGCCAGCAGTGCGACATTGCCGCCGGCGGCGCTGGTGTTGACCGTCACCGTCTGCTCGACGGCGAAGCGCAGCAGATAGTGCGGGCCGCCGGCCTTGGGGCCGGTTCCGGACAGGCCGAAGCCGCCGAAGGGCTGCACGCCGACCACGGCGCCGATCATGTTGCGGTTGACGTAGACATTGCCGACCGGCAAGCGCTCGACGACCCGATCCGCCAAGCCGTCGATCCGCGACTGCAGGCCCAGGGTCAGGCCGTAGCCGCTACCGGCGATCCAGCCGAGCACGCGGTCGAGCTCGCCCGCGCGGTAGCGCACGACATGCAGGATCGGACCGAACACTTCCTCCTGCAGCTGCTCGGGCCCCGCCAGCTCGATCACATGCGGCGCCACGAACGAGCCTGTGTCGGGCGCCGACCCGGCGTAGTGGACCGTGGCCGTCGGGCGCATGGCGGCGATGTGCGCCAGCAGGCGGTCCTTCGCTTCGGCGTCGATGACCGGGCCGACCAGGACCGACGGGTCGGCCGGCGATCCGACGGTCAGCGTGGCGGCGCCCGCGATCATGGCGATCATCGCATCAGCGACCTCCTCCTGCACGAACAGCAGGCGCAGCGCCGAGCAGCGCTGGCCGGC
>CAZEFK010000316.1:0-5673 GCA_964511405.1 uncultured Comamonadaceae bacterium
CGAGATGGTCGAGATCCTCGCGGTGGGGCTTCACGCCGGTCTTGACCTTGTAGATGACATTGCCCGCCGGGACCATCGCGCGCATGCGCTCCAGATCGGCGCCGAAATCCGGGTCGGCGATCGAGAACGACAGGGGAATGCTGTCGCGCACGCGGCCGCCCAGGAGGTCGGCGACCGACAGGCCGGCGGCCTTGCCGACGATGTCGAGCAGGGCGGTCTCGACGGCGACCTTGGCCTCGGCGTGACCGACCAGGGCGCGGTCGAGGTCGGCCATCAGGGCGCGCACGCGGCGGACCGGCCGGCCGAGCACGATCGGGCGCAGATAGACGTCGAGCGCGGCGAAGGCCGCCTCAGGGGTGCCGGTGAAGACCTCCCACGGTGCCGCCTCACCCCAGCCGACCAGGCCGCCGGTGGCCGTGAGCTCCAGCAGGACCCGCTTGACGCTGCCCTTGACGTTCCCGACGCCTTGCAGGCGCGCCATCTTGATCGGGCTTTCGATCAGGAAGACGCGCAGGCGCTCGACGATCGGGCTGGTCATGTCAGGCACCTAGAACGAGACCCCGGGCGGAATGTCGGCTTCCTTGACGCCGACCGACTCCATGTTCGAGACGATCGCCTGCCGGATGAAGCCCAGGCCCTTGTTGAAATCGATCCAGGTATTGACGAAGTCGCGCAGGGTCTTGTCGGTCTCGCGGCGGAAGCCGGCGTTCGACGTCGTGGCGAAGACCGGTGTCGGCAGCAGGAACTGGCCGACCGAGGCGTTCTTCTTCAGGACGGTCAAGGCCAGCATGGTGACAATGCATTGGGCGTCGACCCGGCCCGAGACCAGGGCCGCGGTCGCCTCGTCGGTGGTCTTGAGCCGGCTGATCTGGGCCTTCGGCGCCAGGCGGCCGACGACCTGGTCGTGCGACGAGCCGCTGTCGACGGCGATCCGGACATCGGGGGAGTTGAGCTCGGCCCAGGTCTTCGGCTGGAAGCCGGCCTTGGTGATGAACGCGAAGGCGTTGTTGAACACGGCCTGCGAGAAGTCGATCACCAGGGCGCGCTTGGGCGTCGGGTTGAGGCCGAAGAACAGGTCGATCTTGTTCGACTGCAGGTCGAGGACCGAGGTGCCCCAGGTCGTCTCGACGATCTGAAGCTCGGCCTCCAGGTCGTCGGCCAGCCCCTTGACGATGTCGACGTAGAAGCCGCGCCACTGCCCGGAGGCGGGATCCTTCATGTAATAGGGGGCGCCGCCGGCGACGGCGCCGGTGCGCAGCGTCTTCGTGCGCCTGATGCGGTCGAAGGTGGATTCGACTGTCTCCGCGGCCTGCGCGCTGCCTGCCGCCAGGACGGCGCCGACCGCGCCCAGCCCGATCAGCGATCCGATTTCACGACGTGTCGCCATGTCAGCCCCCCTTATTGTCGGGCCATGATTTCAGGGCCGCCCGGCTTCCGGCAAGGCTCGACTCGTCGTCGCCGGCCGCGGCCCGCTTGATCCAGGCGCGGAACGCCTGCAGCGGCGGATGCGACGCCCGCTTGACCGGCCAGGCGAGATAGTAGCGCTCAGTGCTTTCCACGGGCCCGTCCACCGGCTCGACCAGGTCGCCGCGGGCCAGCTCGGCCGCGATCAGGAAGCGCGGCAGCAGGGCCACGCCCAGGCCGGCGATGGCGGCCTGGGCGGCGGTCGCGAACTGGTCGACCAGCATGCCGGTGATGCCGTCGGCCGCGATGCCGTGGGCGGCGAACCACCGCTCCCAGGCATCGGGGCGGGTGGTCATGTGCAGCAGCGGGACGCCCAGCAGGTCGCGGGGGCCGGCAATGCCGCGGCCGTTCAGCAGGGCCGGGCTGCAGGCGGGCACGACCGTCTCGCGCATCAGGGCGTCGAGCTCGGCCCCGGGCCATTCCGGCGCGCCGAAATGGATCGCGGCGTCGACCGCGTCGTCCTGGAAGTCGAACGGCGCCTGCCGCGTGGTCAGGTTGACGGTGATGCCGGGGTTCTCGGCCAGAAAGGCGGGCAAGCGCGGGGCCAGCCAGCGCGTGCCGAAGGTCGGCAGGATCGCCAGGTTGAGCGAGCCGCCCCGGGGATTGGCGCGGAAGCCCAGCGTCGCATTGGCGATCAGCTGGAGCGCCCGGCGCACCTCCTGGGCGTAGGCCTCGCCCGCCAGGGTCAGCCGCACGGTCTGCCGCTCGCGGACGAACAGGTCGGAGCCGAGCTGCTCCTCCAGGGCCCGGACCTGGCGGCTGACCGCGCTCTGGGTCAGGTTGAGCTCGGCCGCGGCGGCCGTGAAGCTGCGGTGGCGGGCCGCCGCCTCGAACGCCGCCAGCAGCGACATCGACGGCAGGAAGCGCCGGATTATCGCCATGGCTCGCCTGACTCATTCATGGAAGTCATGATGTCAGGCCGAATCGTCGTTTGAAAGCGCGGCCGATTGCCGGAAGGATGATGCCTTCCGCACATGACGTGCCGAGGACCCGGCCATGAGCAGTTCCGCCTTCGTCACGGCCGACGAGATCCGGACCCGGTTCGCCCGGGCGATGTCCGACATGTACCGGGCCGAGGTGCCGCACTATGGCACGCTCCTGGACCTGGTCGCCGAGGTCAACGCCGCGGCGCTGGCGGCCGACCCGGCGCTGGCGGCGCGGACCGGCGACCTCGGCCGGCTCGCTCTGGAACGCCATGGCGCCATCCGCCTGGGGACGCCCGCGGAGCTGGCCACCGTCCGGCGCCTGTTCGCGGTCATGGGCCTGCTGCCGGTCGGCTATTACGACCTGTCCGCGGCGGGGGTGCCGGTCCACGCCACCGCGTTCCGCCCCGTGGCCGAGGACCAGCTCGCGCGGTGCCCGTTCCGCGTCTTCACTTCGCTGCTGCGGCTGGAGCTGATCCAGGACCCGGCGCTGCGCGCCGAGGCCCAGGCGATCCTGGCGCGGCGGCGGATCTTCAGCGACGGCGCCCTGCGGCTGATCGACCGCGCCGAGTACCAAGGCGGGCTGACGAGTGCCGAGGCAGACGCCTTCGTGGCCGAGGCGCTCCAGACTTTCCGCTGGCACGGGCAGGCCACCGTCGATGCCGCCACCTACGGCCGGCTGCACGCGGCGCACCGGCTGATCGCCGACGTGGTGTGCTTCCCGGGGCCGCACATCAACCACCTGACCCCGCGCACGCTGGATATCGACCGGGTCCAGGCGGCCATGCCGGGGCGCGGCATCGCCGCCAAGGCGGTGATCGAGGGGCCGCCCGCCCGCGCCTGCCCGATCCTGCTGCGCCAGACCAGCTTCACGGCCCTGGCGGAGGCGGTCCGGTTCCCGGGTGCGGACGGCGGGCAGGCGGGCACCCACACCGCGCGGTTCGGCGAGATCGAGCAGCGCGGCCAGGCCCTGACCCGCAAGGGCCGGGCCCTCTATGACCGGCTGCTGGCCGGGGTGCCGGGCGGCGACGGCTACGACGCGCGCCTGGGCGCGGCCTTCCGGTCGTTCCCGGATGACGCCGATGCGATTCGGCGCCAGGGCCTGGGCTACGTTCGCTACGCGCTGGCCGGGGATGGGCCCCCCGAACTGGCGGCGCGGCCGCTCGACGAGCTGGTCGCGGCCGGCGTCGCCACCGCCGAGCCCATCCTGTACGAGGACTTCCTGCCGGTCAGCGCGGCCGGCATCTTCCAGTCCAACCTGGGCGAGCCGGCGCGCCAGGCCTACGCGTCCGACGCTGCCCGCGGGGCGTTCGTCGCGGCGCTGGGCGCGCCTGTCATCGACGAATTCGACCTCTACGACGCGGCGCAGGCGCGCTCGATCGCGGCGGTGCGCGCGGCGCTTCGGTGCGAGGCCGCGGCATGAAGGGCGATCCGCGCAGCCACGGACTGTGGGAGCAGTCCGCCCCGCCGCCGCCGGCCACGCCGCCGCTGGACCACGACACGGCGGTGGACGTGGCGGTCGTCGGCGCCGGCTTCACCGGCCTGTCGGCGGCGCTGCATCTGGCCCAGGGCGGCGCGCGCGTCGCGGTGCTGGAGGCCGCCGAGATCGGTTTCGGCGCGTCGGGCCGCAATGTCGGCCTGGTCAATGCCGGCATGTGGGTGATGCCCGACGCCTTGCCCGGGGTGCTGGGGCCGGTCCATGGCGCGCGGCTGCTCGACTTGCTGGGCGAGGCGCCGGCGGTGGTGTTCGACCTGGTCGAGCGCCATCAGATCCAATGCGAGCCCGAGCGCCGGGGTACGCTGCACTGCGCGGTTGGGAGCACGGGCCTGGCGGAGCTGACCGAGCGGGCGCGCCAGTGGCGGGCCCGCGGCGCGCCGGTCCATCTGCTCGACGCCGGCGAGACCGCGCGCATGACCGGGACCACGGCCTATGCCGGGGCGCTGTTGGACCTGCGCGCAGGGACCATCCAGCCGCTGGCCTATGCCCGCGGGCTGGCCGCGGCGGCGATCGCATCGGGTGCCCGCATCCATACCGCGAGCCCGGTGACGGCCGTTGTCGACGACGGCAGCGCCTGGCGCCTCGACACGCCGCGCGGCAGCGTGCGCGCCGGATCGGTGGCCGTGTGCACCGACGCCTATACCAGCGGGGTCTGGCCCGCGGTGCGGGCCGAGCAGGTGCATTTGCCCTATTTCAACCTGGCGACGGCGCCGCTGCCCGCCGACCTGCAGCGCGCGATCCTGCCCGAGCGCCAGGGCGCCTGGGATACCCGCGAGATCCTGAGCTCGTTCCGGCTCGACCGGCAGGGCCGGCTGGTGTTCGGCAGCGTCGGCGCCCTGCGCGGGACCGGCCGCGCCATCCATCGGGCGTGGGGCCGGCGGGCGCTGGCCAAGCTGTTCCCGCAGCTGCGCGGCATCGACTTCGAGCATGAGTGGTACGGCCAGATCGGCATGACCCAGGACCACCTGCCGCGCTTCCACCGCCTTGGCCGCAACGTCATCTGCGTGTGCGGCTATAACGGCCGCGGCATCGCGCCGGGCACCGTGCTCGGCCGGTGCCTGGCCCAGCGGCTGTTGGGCGCGATCGGCGACGACGACCTGCCGCTGCCGGTCACCGACCCCGCTGCCGTGCCTGCGCGCGCCGCCCGCGAGGCCTATTATGAGGTCGGCGCCCAGGTGGCCCACTTCGCCGGCGCCCGTTTCTGACCCGCACCCCCGCACTATGGAGTCCGACATGACCGAGTCCTCGATCCCCGCCGCGGTGCGGACCGTCCTCGCCACCCTGGGCGTGCCGCCCGATCAGACCGAGGGCGGCACGCTGGCCGTGACCTCGCCGGTCGACGGCTCCCGGATCGCCGCCGTCGCCGAAGTGCGGCCTGATGCGGTGCCGGATCGCATCGCCGCGGCGCATCAGGCTTTCCTCGCCTGGCGCGTGGTGCCGGCGCCGCGCCGGGGCGAGCTGGTGCGGCTGCTCGGCGAGGAACTGCGCGCCCACAAGGACGCGCTCGGCAGGCTGGTCAGCCTGGAGGCCGGGAAATCGCCGTCCGAGGGCCTGGGCGAAGTGCAGGAGATGATCGACATCTGCGACTTCGCGGTCGGGCTGTCGCGCCAGCTCCACGGCCTGGTGATCCAGTCCGAGCGCCCCGACCACAAGCTGACCGAGCAGTGGCACCCGGCCGGCGTGGTCGGCGTCATCTCCGCCTTCAACTTCCCGGTCGCGGTCTGGTCGTGGAACGCCGCGATCGCGCTGGTGTGCGGCGACGCCGTGGTCTGGAAGCCGTCGGAGAAG
>CAZEFK010000317.1:0-5612 GCA_964511405.1 uncultured Comamonadaceae bacterium
GTTGTTGTCGAGCGCCTGGTAGACGTTGGCGAGCGTCTGCGCCTCGACGCCCTGGCTGGCGTCGACCACCAGGATCGAGCCCTCGCAGGCCGCCAGGCTGCGCGAGACCTCGTAGGCGAAGTCGACGTGCCCGGGGGTGTCCATCAGGTTGAGGACATAGGTCTCGCCGTCGTCGGCCTTGTAGTGCAGGCGCACGGTCTGGGCCTTGATGGTGATGCCGCGCTCGCGCTCGATGTCCATGCTGTCGAGCACCTGCTCGCGCATCTCGCGGTCGCTCAGGCCGCCGCAGGTCTGGATCAGCCGGTCGGCCAGGGTCGACTTGCCATGGTCGATATGGGCGATGATCGAGAAGTTGCGGATCAGCGAGAGATCGGTCGCAGCGTCGGTCGGCAGGTCGGGCATTCGGATCCCAGGCGGTCAGAGCGGTTCGGCGGAAGATAGGGGCGGGGCCGGGGCCGCGCAATGCGGCGGGCGGCCCCCTGCAGCCCGATATGCGCGCAACGGCGCCGGATTGACCTTGAGGTCCGCCGCCGGCCCGCATGGACGATGCGGCCCTTCACCATGATCGCGACGCGGGTCCAACCTCACGCAATAAACCATTTCGTCTTGTCGCAGCCGCACAGGAAATCCACCGCGATGCCGTTGGCTGACAGTGCCGCCAAGCTGTCGGCCCAGTCGCTGTCGGCGGCGTTGGTCACCGCGACCCCGGTCTTTCGGGCAAGGGCCGCAAACTTGCGGTCGGCTTGGTCGAAGGCAGCAAGCTCGGGTACATCTGGAAAATCGGTGAACGAACCGTCCGCGGCCTTGTCCACGCGAACCCGGCGCACATGTTTAGGATTGTGCTGTTGCTGATACAGATGCAGCAGGAATTGCGCCCCGAGTTCGTAGGGCCGGCGCTGGCGCAACGCGCGCGCATACTCCGCCCGTATTTCGTCACCGTCGTCGATCAGCACAACACGGTCTGTCCTGACCATGATGATAAACTGAATGCAGGCGTCGATGCAGTCTTGTACCACCTTCGAATTCTGCCGGTTGGCCAGGACTTCGACATTCGTGTCTATGATCACGTCATTCATTCGGCCGCTTGGCGCCCTCGGCGTTCGATCCGCTTCAATTCAGCTGCTGCGACCTCGTTGAATGCGTCACCCATGAATTTGTCGGGCCAATTGAGAATGTTGCCGAATAGGTCGACATTGAGGGGCGTCAAGGTCGACACCCCCCTTGGCGCGTCACAGAAATAGAGCTTGACGTCATCCGACGATATGACCTCCTCCGCGATCCGCCGTTGCAGTCGCAGCAGCAGATGCTCTGAATGGCTCTCCAGGATCACCTGCACCCGCCGATGCATGGCGGCTTGGATGATGACGTCCGCTAACCCCGCCTGCGCGAGCGGATGCAAGTGGATCTCCGGCTGCTCCAGGATTACGGTCGAGCCTTCGGGGACATATTGGAGCAGCGTGACAACCGGCAGCACCTGCGAGACGCCGAATCCCACGTCGGTCAACAGCACTTCGCTTGCTCCCGGTCGGGTTCGCACGCGCGCCTGCCAGCGATTCGAGCCTTCAGCGATTTCGGCGACCGTGAAGCTCTCGATCAGCCCCATCTCTTTAAGCCAGAGGGCGATCATCCCCTGGAAGGAGCGCAGGTGAGCCTTGGGTCGCAGGTTACGCATCTCCTTCGCTTCAGTGGCAGCTAGGATCGCATCGATCGCCTTCTCACCTCGCTGCCCCACGTCTGTCGGGCGAGAGCGCGCCCACAGGTAGTCGCGCTTGGGAAACTCGCGCAACGGACCGAGGTAGAACAGGCGATCCAGCTCGGACTCGTAGGCCGCTTCCAAGTCCGCCAGGAAGCCCGCGTTCTGAAAATACGTCCGAGCCTGGTCCGGGAAGGCATAGGCTTTAATTGGGGCCGGCAGCTGCCAGGGACGCCCCTTGGTGCGGAGAAACGCGAAGGGGCAGGCCGAACCGTCAGCCGACCGTGCTTTCAGCTCGAATTGCGATTGCTCGCCATCCCTCGACGCAAGTTCGAACACCAGGCCACCGAGCTCATACGCCAAGCCGCGAGCGATTGGCGCCTTGTTGTGAATGCCGACCGTGGCCGATACGGACACCCGGCTCCCCTTGGCCACAATCGAGGTCTTTCTGCCGCTGGGGTCGCTCAGCGCGAGATCCGATTGCCGGTCGAAGGTCAGGCCGATCCCGATCGACCGCGTCTCGTCATGCTGATGGATGGCGTCCTTGATCGTACCGAGCTGGACAAGGTCACCGTTCAGTTCCAGCGCAATCGCGCGGTCGGTCGCGTTCTTAGTTTGTTTCATCAGCAGCAAGAACTGAATCAAGCTGGTCTTGCCCGAAGAGTTGGTCCCGAACACGCCAGTAATCCGACCGCATGCCAGGTCGACCGCCGCCCAGGACTTGAAGTTGGTGAACCGCAGCGCGCTCAGCATCGGGCAAGCCTACAAGAGTTCCGCCCGAGCCGCAGCACGGCGGTTGAGCCCGGCTCCTGCCGGTTGGTTCGGAGGCCCGTTTCCGTAGCCTGCGCTCACCCCCTGAGCGTCCCGCCCGTGGCCGCCGCCACCGCCGCCACGATCTTGGCGCCGACGGCGTCGATCTCGGCGTCGGTGAGGGTGCGGTCGGTCGGCTGCAGTGACACCGCGAGCGCGATCGACTTGGTGCCCTCGGGCAGGCCCGCGCCGGCATAGACGTCGAACACGCCGACCGCCGACACCAGCGCCTTGTCGGCGCTCTTGGCCGCGCGCACCAGCTTGTCGGCCGGCATGTCGGCCGCGACCACGAAGGCGAAGTCGCGGGTGACCGCCTGGAACTGCGGCGGGTCGAAGCGCGGCCGCGCCTTCGACTTGGCCTTGGGCAGCGGCAGGGCGTCGAGCATCAGCTCGAAGGCCGCGACCGGGCGGTCCAGGCCGAACTCGGCCATGACGCCGGGATGCAGCTCGCCGAAGCGGGCGACCACGGTCTTCGGCCCCAGCTTCAGCACCGCGGAGCGGCCGGGGTGGTACCAGGCCGGCGCCTCGGCCGCGACCGCCAGGGCGTCGACCGCGACGCCCAGCTGGGCCAGCACGGCCAGCGCGTCGGCCTTGGCGTCCATGGCATCCGGCTCGCGCGCCGGCGCCCGCCAGTGGCGCGGGCTCGACCCGGTGCGCAGGGCGGCGGCCACCCAGTCCTGGCCGTCGGGGGCGGTGGTCCGGTAGACCGGGCCGACCTCGAACAGCGCTACCGGCGCTTGGCCGCGGTCCAGATTGCGCCGCGCCGCCGCCGCCAGGTTGGGCAGGATCGACGGCCGCATCTGGTCGAGATCGGCCGAGATCGGGTTCACGACCGCCAGCTCGGGCTGGCCGCCGCCGAACCGCTTGGCCTGCGCCGCCGGCAAGAACGACCAGGTCACGGCCTCGTCATAGCCGCGCGCGGCCAGCACGCGCCGCGCGATCGCGACCCGCCGCTGCGCCGGATCGAGCGCCGGCCGGCTGACCGTGGTGGCGCGCGGCAGCGGCGTCGCCGGGATATGGTCGAAGCCGCGGATGCGCAGCACCTCCTCGACCAGGTCGGCCTCACCCTCGACGTCGGGGCGCCAGCTCGGCGGCACCGCGGTCAAGCGGCCATCCGGCGCCGGCTCCAGCTCGAAGCCCAGGTCACCCAGGATCCGGCGCGACTCGCCCGCCTCGACGTCGATGCCGCCGAGCGCGGCGACGCGCCCGGGCCGGAAGGCGATGCGGCGCCGATGGTCGGGCGCTTCGCCGGTCGCCACCACCTCGGACGCCTCGCCGCCGCACAGCTCCAGGATCAGCCGCGTCCCGGCCTCGATGCCGTCGCGCACGGCGGCGGTGTCGATGCCGCGCTCGAAGCGGTAGCGGGCGTCCGAGGCGATGCCCAGCAGGCGCCCGGTGCGCGCCGTCAGCAGCGCGTCGAACAGCGCGGCCTCCAGGAACAGGTCGGTCGTGCCCTCGGACACGCCGGTCGTGGCCCCGCCCATGACGCCGCCCAGGCTGACCACGCCGCTGTCGTCGGAAATCGCGCACATGCCCGGCTGCAGCGTGTAGGTCTTGCCGTTCAGCGCCTCGATCGTCTCGCCGCCCTCGGCGGTATGCACCCGCAGGCCGCCCTTGACCTTGCCGGCGTCGAACACGTGCAGCGGCCGGTTGACGTCGAAGGTCAGGAAGTTGGTGATGTCGACCAGGGCCGAGATCGGGCGCAGGCCGATCGCGGTCAGCCGGCGCTGCAGCCACTCGGGCGACGGGCCATTGCGCACGCCCCGGATGTACCGGCCCAGGAACAGGGGACAAGCCTCCGGCGCATCGATGGCCACCGCGATAGCCGAGCGGAAGCGGCCCGGCACCGGCTCGACGACGCGCGGCTTCAGCCGCCCCAACCCGGCCGCCGCCAAGTCGCGGGCGACGCCGCGCACGCCCAGGCAGTCCGGGCGGTTGGGCGTGATCGCGATTTCGATCACCGGATCGTCGAGACCCATCGCGGCGGCGAAGGGTTGTCCGACCGGCGCGTCGTCGGGCAGCTCGATGATGCCCTCATGATCGTCCGACAGGCCCATCTCATAGGCCGAGCACAGCATGCCGTTGGAGGCCTCGCCGCGGATGGCGCTGGCCTTCAGCACCGCGCCGGTGCGCGGGATCGTGGTGCCGGACGGCGCGAACACGCCCTTCATGCCGGTGCGGGCGTTGGGCGCGCCGCACACCACCTGCACGGTCCCGGCCCCGGTGTCGACCAGGCACACGCGCAGCCGGTCGGCGTTGGGATGCTGCTTGGCCTCGACGACATGGCCGACCAGGAACGGCGCCAGCGCCGCGCTGCGGTCCTCGATCGCCTCGACCTCCAGCCCGATCGCGGTCAGGGTGCGCGCGATGCGGCCGAGGTCGGCGTCGGTGTCGAGATGGGCCTTCAGCCAGTCCAGGGTGAACTTCATCGCGGCGCTCCGACCGTGCCGGTGATCAATGAGGCGATCTCGAACGGCCCGAAGCCGTAGTGGGTCATCCACCTGATGTCGGCGTCGAAGAAGGTGCGCAGATCCGGGATGCCGTATTTCAGCATCGCGATGCGCTCGATCCCCATGCCGAAGGCGAAGCCCTGGTAGCGCTCGGGGTCCAGGCCGCAATGGCGCAGCACGTTGGGATGGACCATGCCGCTGCCCAGGATCTCCAGCCAGTCGTCGCCGGCCCCGATCTTGAGCTCGCCACCCTTGCGGCTGCAGCCGATGTCGACTTCGGCCGAGGGCTCGGTGAAGGGGAAGAAGCTGGGCCGAAAGCGCACCGGCACCTCGGCCAGCTCGAAGAACGCCTTCAGGAACTCGACCAGGCAGCCCTTCAGATGGCCCATATGGGTAGTCTCGTCGATCACCAGCCCTTCGACCTGGTGGAACATCGGCGTGTGGGTCTGGTCGCTGTCCGAGCGGAAGCAGCGGCCGGGGATGATGACACGGATGGGCGGCGCCTTGGCCTTCATGGTGCGGATCTGCACCGGGCTGGTGTGGGTGCGCAGCACCGGCCGTTCGCCCCGTGCATCGGGCGCCAGGTAGAAGGTGTCGTGCATCTCGCGGGCGGGGTGGCCGACCGGAAAGTTGAGCGCCGTGAAGTTGTGGAAGTCGTC
>CAZEFK010000318.1:0-5611 GCA_964511405.1 uncultured Comamonadaceae bacterium
ATGGCCATGGAGCCCGACGTGCTGCTGATGGACGAGCCCTTCGCCGCCCTCGACGCGCTGACCCGCCGGCGCATGCAGGACGAGCTGCTGCGGCTGTGGGACGACACCCGCTTCACCGTGCTGTTCGTGACCCACTCGATCGAGGAGGCGATCCGCATCGGCACCCGCATCCTGCTGCTGTCGCCCCATCCCGGTACGGTCAAGGCCGAGCTCAACAGCGTGGCGCCGGAGGCCCTGGGCACGCCGGCCCAGTCGGCGCTGGAGGCGCGGATCAACGACCTGCTGTTCGTGCACTGAAGGGGCCTTGAGATGAGCGCCGTTCCATCCCTCCTGCGCCCCGAGATCGTCCATGACGCGCCCCCGGCCGACCTGCCGGTGGTCGAACGGTCGCTGTCGTCCGTCGAGCGCCTCTACGGCATCGGCGCGCTGCGCAAGGCCGTGCTGCTGCTCCTCCTGGCCGCCGTCTGGGAGCTTTATGGCCGCTGGCTGGGCAATCCGCTCTTGTTCCCAACCTTCGGCCAGACCGTGGCGGCCTTCGCCCAGGACCTGGCCAGTGGCGTGCTGCCGGCGCGGATCGCCGTGTCGCTGCAGACCCTGCTGGCCGGCTACGGGCTGGGCGTGCTGCTGGCGGCGCTGCTGACCACGGTCGCCATCGGCTCGCGCCTGGGCGCCGACCTGCTCGAGACCCTGACCTCGATGTTCAACCCGTTGCCGGCCATCGCGCTGCTGCCGCTGGCGCTGATCTGGTTCGGCCTCGGGGCCGGCAGCATCGTGTTCGTGCTGGTGCATTCGGTGCTGTGGGCGATCGCGCTCAACACCCATTCGGGCTTTCGCGCGGTGTCGTGCACGCTGTCCATGGTCGGGCTCAACTACGGCCTGCGCCGGCTGCGGCTGGTCCGCCACATCCTGATGCCGGCGGCGTTCCCCAGCATCCTGACCGGGCTCAAGGTCGGCTGGGCGTTCGCCTGGCGCACCCTGATCGCGGCCGAGCTGGTGTTCGGCGCGTCGTCGGGTTCGGGCGGGCTCGGCTGGTACATCTTCGAGAACCGCAACCAGCTCGAGACCGCTCATGTGTTCGCCGGGCTGTTCACGGTGATCCTGATCGGCCTGTTCGTCGAGAATATCGGCTTTGCCGCCGTCGAGGCCCGCACTGTCCGGCGCTGGGGCATGCAGCACTAGTCGTTAAAGGGAGGAAATCAGCATGAGACTTGTTCGACGCCTCGCCCTGGCGGGCGCCATCGCCGCCGGCCTGGCCGCGGGCCACGCCCCGGCGCAGGCCGAGGTGCCCGAGGTCCGCATCTCCAAGGGCTACGGTATCCTGTACCTGCCGCTCTATGTGATGCAGGACCAGAAGCTGTTCGAGCAGGAAGCGGCCAAGGCCGGCCTCGGCACCGTCGCCACCAAGTGGCTGATGCTGGACGGCGGCAATGTCATCAACGACGCCATGATGGCCGGCACCCTGGACTTCGCCGGCACCGGCGCGCCCGGATTCCTGACCCTGTGGGCCAAGGCCAAGGGCATCCCCAATGTCGAGGTGGTCGGCATCGCGGGCCTGAGCGGCTCGTCGCTGTGGCTGAACTCCAACAAGCCCGAGATCAAGACGCTGGCCGACTTCACGGCCAAGGACAAGATCGCGCTGCCCGGAATCAAGACCTCGCTGTCGGCGGTGGTGCTGCAGATGATGGCCGCCAAGGCGTTCGGGCGCGAGAACTTCGCCAAGCTCGATCCCCTGACCGTCAGCCTGCCCCATCCCGAGGCCCTGACCGCGCTTGAATCGGGCAAGACCGAGATCACCACGCACTTCACCTCGCCGCCCTTCAGCTACCTGGAGCTGCAGGATCCCAAGATCCACCGGGTCGCGAGCTCGGTCGACGCGATCGGCGCCATCACCCTCGACGTGGTGTTCGCGCCCAAGCGCTTCGTCGACGCCAACCCGAAGACGACCCAGGCGTTCCTGGCCGCGCTCGCCGCCGCCGACGCCCTGATCGCCGCCGACAAGAAGAAGGCCGCCGAGATCTTCGTGCGCACCGCGCCGGTCAAGGTGTCGGAGGCGGAGGTGCTGCAGATCCTGGGCGATCCGGACACGAAATTCTCCGCGACTCCCAACCAGGTCATGAACTTCGCCGACTTCATGCACCTGGCCGGCAGCATCAAGACGGCACCGGCCAAGTGGTCGGACCTGTTCATCCCGGCGCTGGCGTCGCGAAACGGCAGCTGAAGGAACTGGCCGGCGCACGGGTCCACGGGCTCGCGCCGGCCATGCCATCGGCGCCAGATCCTGTGCAGTCCTGTCATCGGTTTTCGCGTACACTGCGGCGCGATCTTCGATGGCGAGGCCAGCCATGCGGCGCACCGCACTCCGGATCCTGTGCCTGGCGGCCGCGGCGCTGGGCGGCGCGGCCGCGCACGGCGCCGACCGCAACCGGCTGGAGTTTTCCTGCCTGCTGCGCGATCCGGCGGGCGGCACCCGGTCGCTGTCCCTGGCGCTGGACGAGGCGCGCCGCCGGGTCCTGCTGTTCGGGGATGCGACGGCGCTGCACACCGAGGCCTACGGCCCGGTCGCGGTGCGCTGGTCGAGCAGCGATTTCCGGGCTGGCGTCAGCATCGTCCGGCGTGCCCGCCTGAGCCTGGACGATTGGCAGGTGATCGTCGACGAGCGCCGGCGCAGCGCGGCCGATGCGGGCGTCCGCGAGGACCGGTTCGAAGGCGTTTGCGAGCTTGTCAGCCGCCTGTCGTGACGACCGCCGACGGGATCACAGCCAACGTGATTACAGGCGGTCGCGGTCGAGCACGGCGCGGGGCCAGACGCGGTTGGGTCGCAGCGCGATGATCGCAACGCCGGCCAGGGTCGTGGACCCGCCCACGATCATCCGCGCGTCCACCGGGTCGCCGAGCAGGGCGATGCCCATGAATACCGTGAACAGCGGCGACATCAGCGTCAGCGGCGCCACCAGGTTGGCCTCGTAGCGGCGGATCAGGCCGTAATAGGCGGTGTGGCACAGCACCGAGACGACCAGGCCCGAGAACAGCACGCAGGCGGCCAGGCGCCAGCCGCCCGACGCGAGCGCGGCGCCTTGGCCGGTCTCCAGCGCGGCCGAGGCCAGCGCCAGCGGCAGGATCGCGCTGAGCCCGCCCCAGGCCTGGAACTGCAGCGGCCGGACCCCCTGGATCTGCTTCATCATGACGGCGCCGAGCGAGCCGGCCGTGGCCGATAGTGCGATCAGCAGCAGTCCCGGCGACAGCTCGAAGCCGCCCGGCTGCCACATCACGATCAGCGTGCCGGCGAGCGTCAGCGCCATGCCCAGGGCGCGCCGCCAGCGGACCGTTTCGCCCAGCACCACGACCGACAGCAGCGTCGTGATCGGCAGGCCGATCTGATTGACGATCGCCGCACTCGACGAGGTCGCGTCGCGCAGGCCGGCGAAGAAGATGCCGAAGCTGCCGCCGCCGATCAGGAACGCGGATGCGACCAGGCGCAGGCGTGGGCGCGGCATCGGCAGGAGCCAGGGGCACACCGCTGAGGCGATCACCACGCAGCGCAGGCTGCCGAACAGAAGGGGCGGAATGCCGAGGGTCGAGACAACGACCTTGGCCAGGGTCGAGTTCATCGCCCAGACCAGGCAGATGCCGACCATCATCGCGAAGTCGCGGGGGGTCATTACGGAGGAAGCAGACGGGACGCCACCGGACCATATCGGATGCCGGCGCCGTGCACCATCCCGCTTCGCCCGGCCCGATGCGCCCGGCGGGGGCAACGGATTGTTCAGGGTTCGCTGTCAGCCTGACCCTCCAATGGACACTGCCCGCTGCCGCCCGCGCCACGCGACCGGCTGCCTGCGGTCCGGCCTGGTGTGGCGGGATCTGCTGGCAGTCCTGGTGCTCGCCGCAGCGGTCACGGTCCTGGCGTCTTGGCTCGATCTCAACGATCGGCTCGTCGCCTGGGGCAGCGAGATCCGGTGGGGGATCGGAGCCCATCTGGACGAGCTGCCGATCGGGTTGTCGGCGCTGGCGGCCGGGCTGGCCTGGTATGCCGTGCGCCGCCGCCGCGAGTTCGTGACCGAGGCGGCGTTCCACGCGCACACGGCCGAGCAGCTCGGCATCGCCGCGGCCGACGCCGAGGCTGCCCGCGCCGAGCTGGAGCGGGCCAACCGGCGGCTCCGTGACGCCATGGAAACGATTCCCGAGGGCTTCGTCCTGTTCGATGCCGACGATCGCTATGTCCTGTGGAACCGGCGCTATGAGGAGATCTATGCCGAGAGCGCCGACCTGTTCGCGATCGGCCGGCGCTTCGAGGAAGTCCTGAGGCGCGGCGCCGAGCGGGGCCAGTATCCGGAGGCGGCCGGGCGCATCGACCAGTGGGTGGCCGAGCGGCTGGCGATGCACGCCGCGTCGGCGACGACCCACGAGCAGGCGATCTCCGGGGGTCGCTGGCTGCGCATCCACGAGCGCCGCACCGCCGACGGCGGCAGCATCGGCGTGCGCATCGACATCACCGACCTCAAGCGGCGCGAGGCCGAGATCGGCGAGGCCCGCGACCGCGCCGACGCCGCGAACCGCGCCAAGACCCAGTTCCTGGCCAATATGAGCCATGAGCTGCGCACGCCGCTCAACGCCGTCCTGGGCTTCGCCGAGATCATCGCGAGCGAGCGGTTCGGGCCGGTCGGCGTGCCGGCCTATCGCGGCTATGCCGCCGACGTCGTCATCGCCGGCCGTCATCTGCTGCGGGTGGTCAACGACATCCTGGACATGGCCCAGGTCGAGGTGGGGCGGCTGGAGTTCGAGCGCTGCCCGGTCGATGTGGCGGCGCTGGCCCACGAGGCCTGCCGATTGCTGGCGGGCGCCGCCGCCAGCGCCGGCGTCGGGGTCGCCGTCGACGCCGGTGCCAGCGCCCCGGTCGCCCTGGCCGATGCCGGGCGCGTGCGCCAAGTGCTGTTGAACTGCTTGTCCAACGCCGTCAAATTCACACCGCGCGAGGGCCGGGTGGTGGTGGCCGTCGCGCGCGATCCCGAAGAGGCGGAAGTCGTGCGCATCACCGTGGCCGATACCGGTGTCGGCATCGCGGCGCAGGACCTGGCGACCGCGATGGCGCCGTTCGGCCGCGTCGACTCCGCCTTCGCCCCGCGCCATGGCGGCACCGGGCTGGGCTTGCCGCTGTCGCGTCGTTTCGTGGAGGAGATGGGCGGCCGCTTCGAGCTGGCGAGCGCGGTGGGCCGCGGCACCACCGTCATCATCCGTCTGCCGGCCGCGGCGGCGGCCTGATCGGGCGCTAAGCGCCGCGCTCGAAGAACCGCTCGACCGGCTGCGTGGCGCGCGCCAGCAGCGCCGGCGGCAGGGCGAACGGGTCGTCGGCGATGACGTCGCCGAGCTGGGAGCGGTGGGCGGCGATCGCCTGCCGCTTGCGCGGCAGCACGGCGGCGATGTCGATGTCCACGGCAACGCCGGCCGCCGGTGCTGCGCCCGGCCACACCAGGTAGTCCAGCACGCGCGCCCGGCGCTCCCAGCCGGCCAGCGCCTGCGTCCAGATCGCGGCGGTGGCCCGGTGGTCGGCGTGGGCGTCGGCGGCGGCCGGGATCGCCACCAGCCCCGGACGCAAGCGCCGCAGCCGCTCCAG
>CAZEFK010000319.1:0-5523 GCA_964511405.1 uncultured Comamonadaceae bacterium
TAATTGCCACGTTTGAGCCTCAGCAAAAGACGAAAGTGCACTGTCACCGTAACTCGTAACTTTGTCGAAAGTGCACTGTCACCGTAACTTGTTGTCACCGTAACTTGTAACTTCCTGTCACCGTAACTTCGTCACCGTAACTTCGGATGATGCGGTGCGCATCGGCGATAGGGTCGATGCCAAACGGCGATCCCTCAATCGCCGCTGACCACCCCATCGACCAGGTTGAGCCCCAGGAGATAGTCGGAGGAAAAGTCGGTCCGCACCAAGGTCCGCCCGGGCACGCCGGCGGCCAGGGCGTCGTGCTCGGCGCGGCGGGCGGCGACCGCTTGCGCGTGGGTCACCGCCTGAAAGCGCAGCTCGGCGCCGGGCCGGAGCTGGGCCAGGCGGCCGAGGTCGGCGCCGATCACCGCCGCGATCTTGGGATAGCCGCCGGTCGGCTGGCGGTCGGCCATCAGCACGATCGGCTGGCCGTCGCCGGGCACCTGGATGGCGCCCATGGCGATGCCGTCGGAGACGATGTTGAAGCCCTTGGCGTGGCCCAGGCGCGGGCCCGACAGCAGGTAGGCCATGCGGTCGCTGCGCCCGGACACGGTCCACGGGCCGGCCAGGAAGGCGGCCATGTGGTCGGGCCCGAAATAGTCGTCCTGGGGGCCGGGCAGCACCCGGATCACGGCGCCGGGGCGGTCGAGCCACGGCGCCTCCAGCGCCTCGACCGGTCCGCCGGCCGCCCTGAGGTCGGCCAGCGGCAGCGCGTCGCCGGCGGCGAGGCCGCGGCCCAGGCCGCCCATGCCGGAGCGGGTGTGGGTGGCGAGCGAGCCCAGGACAGCGGGCAGCTGCAGGCGCGCCGCCATCGCGACATAGCACCAGGCCCCGGCCGCGCCGGCGCGGATCCGCAGCAGGGCGCCGGGCTCCAGGGTCAGCCGCGCCGCCGGCGGCAGCGGCCGGCCGTCGAGCGAGAGGTCGAAGACGCCGCCGGCCACGGCCAGGCGCACCGGCCCGCCGTCGACCGCCAGCTCCAGCCCGCCCAGCGACACCTCAAGCGCGGCCCAGCCCTCGGGATTGCCCAGCGCCCGGTTGGCGGTGGCGAACGCCAGCGGGTCCATCGGCCCGGCGGCGGTGACGCCGAAGCGCAGCCAGCCCGGCCGGCCGCCGTCCTGGACGGTCACGCCCGGGCCGGCGGCGCGCACCAGCAATTGGGTCATGCCGGCTGCTCGCGTCGCGCGAGCGGTTGCTCGCGCCGCGCGACCCGCTCGCCCGCCGCCACCCGCGCCTCGAGGCCGGCGAACTCGGCGCGGCCGACCGGCTCGAAGCGGACCAGGTCGCCGATCGCGGCGAAGGTCGGCGGCTCACGGCCGACGTCGAACATGCGCTCGGGCGTGCGCCCGGCGACGTACCAGCCGGTCGGCATCGACACCGTCGAGATCAGGCTGAGGCCGCCGCCCAGCATGATCGCTCCAGGCGGATGCGGCGGGCGCGGGCTCGGCCGGCGCGAGACCTTCAGCGCTTCGGGCACGCCGCCCAGATAGCAGAAGCCTGGCGCGAAGCCGTACATGTAGATGCGGTAGGCGGTGCCGGCATGGGTCGCGACCACCTGCTCCGCGGTCAAGCCGGTGATCTCGGCGATCGCATCGAGGTCCTCGGCATGGGCCCGGTCGTAGCAGCAGGGCAGCACCCACAGGCTGTCCACCTGGTGCTTCGGCACGGCGCCCGCGGTGGCCGCTCGCACGGCAACGACCAGGTCGGCGCGCGCCAGCACCAGCGGATCGTAGTGGACCATCAGCGAGCGGTAGGTCGGCACGGTCTCGCGCAGCCCCGCGGGCGGCCGCGCCGCCAGCGCGGCCTCCAGGGCCAGGACCCGGTCATGCAGGGCGGGATCGACCGTGTCGCCGAACTCGACGACCAGCGCGGCCTCGCCGGCGTCGAGGCAGCGCGGTTCGGCGCTCATGGGTGTCGTCAGGCGGCCGGCGCGAAGGCCGCGATGGTGACGCCGGCATCGGTCAGGCGCTGGCGCACCCGCTCGGCCGTGGCCACCGCATGAGGGCTGTCGCCGTGGACGCAGATCGACCCGATCGGGGTCTTCAGGCGGGCGCCGCTCAGCGTGATGATGGATCCCGACTCGACCATCGCCACGACCCGCTCCGCCGCCGCCTCGGCGTCGGTGATCAGCGCGCCGGGCTGGCTGCGCGGCACCAGATGGCCGTCCTCGGTATAGCCGCGGTCGGCGAAGATCTCGGCCACGGTGCGCAGCCCGACGGCCTCGCCGGCCTTGATCTGCTCGCTGAGCCCGATGGTCAGCAGGGTCAGCGCCGGGTCGACGGCCTTGACCGCCCGCGCCACGGCGTCGGCCACCGAGCGGTCGGTCTCGGCGATGTTGCCCAGCGCGCCGTGGGTCTTGACGTAGGTGATGCGGTGGCCGGCATAGGTGGCGAGCGCCTGGGCGGCCCCGACCTGATAGGCGATCAGCCGCTCGATCTCGCCGGGGGTGTAGGGGATGCGGCGGCGCCCGAAGCCCCACAGGTCGGGGAAACCGGGATGGGCGCCGACCGCGACGCCGCGCTGGCGGGCGGTCGCGAAGGTCCGGGCCATGATCTCGGGATCGCCGGCATGGAAGCCGCACGCGACGTTGGCGGAGCTGACGATCGCCAGGATCGCGTCGTCGTCGCCGCAGCGATAGCTGCCGAAGCCTTCGCCCAGGTCGGAATTCAGGTCCACGGTGGTCATCGGATCCTCGTCGTCAAAGCCCCAGATACGCCTTGCGCACTTCGGGGTCCTGCTTCACTTGGGCCGCGCTGCCGCTCATCACCACCCGCGCCGTCTGCAGCACATAGGCGCGATCGGCGATCTCCAGGCACTCGGTCAGCCGCTGCTCGACGATCAGCACGGTCGTGCCGCCCTGCCGGATCGCCACGATCGCCTGGAAGATCTCGTCGACCAGCTTGGGCATGATGCCCTGGCTGGGCTCGTCGAGCATCAACAGGCGCGGCCGGGTCATCAGGGCCCGCCCGATCGCCAGCATCTGCTGCTCGCCGCCCGAGAGCGTGCCGGCGCGCTGGTCCAGCCGCTCGGCCAGGCGCGGGAACAGCTGGAACACCTGAGCCAGCGGCGCCTCGCGGTCGGCCTGGCCCCGGTAGAGATAGCTGCCCAGCCGCAGGTTGTCGCGCACCGCCAGGCCCGGGAACAGCCGCCGGTTCTCGGGCACGTAGGCCAGGCCCAGCGCCGTGATCTTGTGCGGCGCCAGGCCGTCGATGCGCCGGCCGTCCAGGTGCACGCTGCCGGCGCGCGGCCGCTCCAGCCCGGCGATCGACTTCAGGAGCGTCGACTTGCCGGCGCCGTTGGCGCCGGCCACGCACACGATCTCGCCGGCCGCGACCTCGATCGAGACGTCGCGGATCGCCACCATGCCGGCATAGGCCGTGGTCAGCTCACGCGCTTGCAGCATGATGGCGCTCGCCCAGATAGGCCTCGATGACGCGCGGGTCGCGGACCACCGCCTGCGGCGGCCCCTCGGCCAGCAGCTGGCCCAGATGCAGCACGACGGCGCGGTCGACCAGCGGCATCACGATCTCCATCACATGCTCGACCATGACCACCGTGACGCCGCGGTCGCGGATGCGCCGGACCAGCTCGACCCCGGCCTTGGCCTCGGCCGGGGTCAGGCCGGTCATGACCTCGTCCAGGAGCAGCATGCGCGGCTGAGTTGCCAGCGCCCGCGCCACTTCCAGCCGGCGCTTCTCGGGCGGCGTCAGCTGCGCCGCCGGCGCCGCGGCGCGGTCGGCGAGGCCGGTGAAGGCCAGCACCTCCAGGGCGACGCGGCGGGCCGCGCGCGGGCCCGGGGCGCGAACCAGGGCCCCGACCACGACATTGTCCAGCACCGACATCGAGTCGAAGCTCTTGACCACCTGGAAGGTGCGGGCGATGCCGCGGCGGCAGCGCTCGGGCGCGGCCAGGGCCGTCACGTCCTCGCCGGCGAAGCGGATGGTGCCGGCGGTCGGCGGGAAGGCGCCGGCGATCAGGTTGAACAGGGTCGACTTGCCGGCGCCGTTGGGGCCGATCAGCCCGACCACCTCGCCCTCGGCCACCGTCAACGTCACGTCGTTGTTGGCGACTAGCCCGCCGAAGCGCCGGGTGATGCCGGCCAGTTCCAGGAGCGGCGCGGTCATCGCGCCACCCCCGGCCGGCGCGCCCGGACCAACCCGATCAGGCCGTCGGGACGGGCGAGCGCGATGATCATGACCAGGCCGCCATAGGTGATGAGCTCGACGCCGCGGCCCGACCCGACCAGGTAGGAGCTGTAGGACCGGGTCAGCTCGTCCAGCGGGACCAGGATGGCCGCCCCCAGCATCGGTCCCCACAGCGTGCCGATGCCGCCCAGCACCGCCGGCAGCGCCATCAGCAGCGAGAAGCGGAAGGCCATCACCGCATCGGGGTCGATATGCTGCAGGAACAGGGCATAGAAGCCGCCGCCGACCGCGGTGAAGAAGGCCGAGATCGCGGCCGCCGCCAGCTTCGAGCGCAGCACCGAGACGCCCAGGCTCTCGGCCGCCTCGGGATTGTCCTTGACCGCCCGCCACCAGTAGCCCCAGGTCGAATCCTCCATGATCCACGCGGCGGCCCAGGTCGCGGCCGCCAGGCCCAGCGCCACCAGGATGTAGGGGACCTTGTCGCGGCCGAAGCTCAGCAGCCACCAGCTGTCGGGCACGAAGGGCAGCTCGAAGCCCATCGCGGCGCCGGCCCAGTCCCAGTTGAGCACCGCCAGCAGACCCATCTCGGCGATGACGATGGTCGCGATCGAGAAGTAATGGCCACGCATGCGGAAGCAGGGCCAGCCGATCGCCAGCGCCACCACCGCCGCCACGCCGCCGCCCGCCACCATGCCCAGCCACGGCAACAGGTCGGCCTTCATGTACAGGAGCACCGTGGCATAGGCCCCGATCCCGAAATACAGGGCATAACCCAGCGAGATCTGGCCGCAATAGCCGCCCAGCAGGTTCCAGCTCTGCGACAGGGCGGTGTACAGCAGAACCAGGATCAGGATGTTCTGGTAATAGACGTTGGTCATGACCTGCGGCAGCAGCGCCACCGCCGCCACGATCACCGCCGCCGTCACCAGCTCGCGCCGACGCCGGCGCTGCACGTCGCCGCCGCTCATAGCGACCCGAACAGGCCGCGCGGCCGGAAGAACACCACCGCCAGGTAGACCGCGTAGATCGCCATGCTCTTCATGGCCGGCTCCATGACCAGGGCGGCGCCGGCCTCGACCAGCCCGACCACGACGCCGGCGGCCAGCGCCCCGAACACGCTGCCGAACCCGCCCAGCGCCACGGTGACATAGGCGATCAGCGCGAAGGGCGCGCCGACGTCGGGATAGATGTAGAAGAAGGTGGCCATGATCGCGCCGGCCATGCCGACCAGCGCCCCGCCCAGCCCCCAGCCGAGCGCGAACACCCGGTTCCGGTCGATGCCGACCAGGGCCACCGCGCCGGCGTCCTCGCGCGTCGCCTCCAGCGCCCGGCCGAAGTC
>CAZEFK010000320.1:0-5498 GCA_964511405.1 uncultured Comamonadaceae bacterium
GCACCGAATCACAACATATTGATCCGATTCAAGACCTTTTGGGATCGGCTCTAAGGCCACACGCCCACGCCAACGAGTCCGGGATGGATTTTGATCTATGGCTTCTCATCGATCTGGATGCCTGGCGCGCCCAGATGATCTATGAGGTTGTTTTGAATGACTTTTTTCGGACCTTTGCGATATTGGCAACTGTAACCCATTGCAGACGGGGCCTGGCTCAGGTATACATAAGGGATTAATCGTAACGGTGGAGTGATCGCGATGCTCGCCTATGTCATATTGCTGTTCGCTTGCCAATTGGTCGGTGAGATCGCCGCCAAATTGAGCGGGTTGCCGGTACCGGGCTCGGTCATCGGGATGATCCTTCTGTTCCTCGGCTTGCTGATTGTGCGCCGCCGGGTGCCGGCGGGTCTGGATGCCGCCAGCACCGGCTTGCTGCGCTATCTGTTGCTGTTGTTCGTTCCCGCCGGCGTCGGCCTCTACGATCGCTGGCATCTCCTCACCGCCGCAATCATCCCCATCGCTGCTGCAATATTGGTCGGTACAATCCTGACAATCGGCATCACCGGAGTGATCATGCAATTCATTACTCGCCACGTTTCCAGGCGAGACGCTGTCCATCCGACGGAACAGAACGCATGACCAGCACACTGCACGAGCTCTGGATTTATATATCGAGCCTGCCGTTATTCTGGCTGACGGTGACGTTGAGTGTTTTTCAAGGATGCGAATACCTGTTCAAATGGGCCAAAGGAGCCCTTCTGCTCAACCCGGTTATCACATCGGTGGCCATTCTCATCGGCCTGCTCTATCTGACTGGAACGGATTACCAGACATATATGTCGGGAGCGCAATTCATCAACACGCTCCTGGGGCCGGCCATTGTTGCGCTGGCCATCCCGCTCTACCGTCAGGTCGAGACCACGCGGCGCTCGCTGGGCGCCATTCTCGCCTCGCTGACCACCGGGTCGGTGTTTGCGTTCGCCAGTGCGGTGACGATTGCCTGGCTGCTCGGCGGTCCACCCGAGATCCTGCTGTCGCTGGCCCCCAAATCGGTCACGGTTCCCATCGCCATGGGCATCTCGGAGCGGATCGGCGGCCAGCCGGCGCTCACGGCCGTCCTGGTGCTCTTGACCGGCATCGTCGGCAACGTCTTTGGCGGCCGGGTGCTGGACCTGTTCCGGGTCACCGATCGCACGGCGCGCGGTCTGGCCTATGGCGTGGCCGCGCACGGGAATGGCACGGCGCGGGCGCTGCACGAAGATCCGCAGTCGGGCGCGTTTTCCGGGCTCGCCATGGTGCTGAACGGACTGATCACCGCCATTCTTTTGCCGTTTACCGTCCAGGCGGTGATCGCGTTGCATGTTTTCGGTTTGCGCCCCTAACTGCTGGAGTGTCCCATGCGCCTTGCCGCCTACTGTTCGGCTGTTCTCGTCGCCTGCTTCTTCGCCATTGCGCCGGCAGTAGCCGAAGACTACGGCTCTCCGGACGAAGCCAAGGCCATGACGGAAAAGGCCGCCGCCTTCCTCTCCGCCAACGGCCCCCAAAAGGCCTTCGCCGCCTTCACCCAGGGCACGGACGGGTTCAAGGACCGCGATCTATATGTTTTCGTCTATAACGACAGTGGCATTTGCCAGGCCCATGGCGGCACTCCCGCCCTGGTTGGCAAAAACCTGCTCGAGCTCAAGGACTTTACCGGATTTCCCATTATCCGCAAAATCGTGGCGGTCAAGGACGCCGAGTGGATCGACTATCTTTGGAAAAGCCCGGCGTCGGGAAAAGTGGAAAAGAAGCATGCCTATATCAAGCGTGTGGGCGATTTTACCCTCGGCGTCGGCGCCTATCTTGGGCAGGCTTCGTGATATGGTCCGTCCAGCCGCCTCGCTGGCCTTGGCGCTCGGTGCAGAATGGCCGTCCTTCATAATCTGACATTGACCGTCAAGCTGGCGGTCGCCCCGGTCCTGATCGTCGCGGCCGGCGCCGTTCTCGGCATTCTCACCTGGCAGATGGCGGCCGGTCAGAATGCGGCGCTGGACGCCTTGTACCATCAGGGCCTGCAGAAACAGCAGTCGCTGTCCGAATTGGGCGCCGCTCTGCTGACCGTCCAGACTGATCTTTATCGCACCATTACTTGGCAGAGCGCGGGCATTCCCGACAAGCAGATCAAAGAGTCGGCCGACGCCACGGTTCGATTGACCGACTCCATTGCGCCCCAGCTGGACCGGCTGGAAACAAGCTTCAAGGCGAGCCCGTCGGGTGACGTGCTCATCACGCTTCGCCAGGCGATCGAGGCCTATGGGACCGACGTCCGCCAAGCCCTCTCGCTGGTCGACGTCGATGCCGCGCTGGCGGCATCGGCGGTCAACGATGCCGAACGCCACTACGCGGCGGTCGAGACGGCCATGTCGAGCCTGGCCGCGGCGCAAAAGCTGACGAATGACGGTTTGTACGACGCGGCGCAAGGCCTCGTGCACCGGTCGCTCATCGCCTATTTCATCGTGCTGGTGGCCGCCAACGGCGCCGTGATCGTGATCACCGGCCTGGTCGGCCGTAGCATATCCGGCGGTATCAAGGCGCTCACCCAAGCCATGAGCCGGCTGGCCGGCGGCGACACCTCGGTGACGGTCATCGGCCATCAACGGCGTGACGAAATCGGCGAAATGGCGCGCGCCGTCGAGGTGTTTTGCGCCACGCGGCGCCATGCCGACCAGCTTGAAGCCGACCAGCGGCGGGACGCCGACGCCAAGGAGCAATGGCGCAGCCAGCGTGCGCACCAGGCGGCAAAGTTCGAGGCGGCCGTCGCCGAGATGCTGGAGGTGGTCGCTGGTGCCGCCAATCGATTGCGCGACACCGCGCAGTCGATGTCGGCGACCGCGGTCGAAACCAACCGCCGGTCGGTCTCCGTTTCCACGGCGTCCCAAGAAGCGACCCGCAACGTCCAAATTGTCGCCGCTTCGGCCGAGCAGCTGGCCGCGTCGATCCATGAAATCAGCGATCAGGTCGGCCGGTCGAACCGCATCGCCGACAGCGCCGTCCAGAAGTCCCGGCAGACCGACACGGTGGTCCGCAGTCTGGCCGAGGCGACCCAGCGCATCGGCGAGGTTCTCCGGCTGATCGATGACATCGCGTCGAACACCAATCTCCTGGCGCTCAACGCGACCATCGAAGCCGCGCGCGCCGGCGAGGCGGGCAAGGGCTTCGCCGTGGTCGCCGGCGAGGTCAAGAACCTGGCCGGTCAGACGGCGCACGCCATCAGCGAGATCACCGGCCATGTCGATCTGGTGCAGGAGCGAACCGTGGCGGCGGTGAACGCCATTGCCGAGATCACCGAAACCATCGGTCAGATGGACGACATCTCCGGCGTCATCGCCGCCGCCGTGGAGCAGCAGGGTGCCGCGACGCAGGAAATTGCCGAAAATGTGCTGAAAGCGGCGACCGGAATCCAAGAAGTGACAGAGAGCATAGAGGGCGTCAGTGTCTCGGTGCGATCCACCGAACAGGTCGCAACCGAAGTCTTGTCCGCAGCCGAGAATATGGCCAGCGAGGCCGAAAATTTGCGCCATGAGGTGCACAATTTCCTTCTGACCATTAGAGAAGCCTGACATGTTGAAGCTATCCCGGCTGACGCGGTTTTGGACCGGCGGCTCCGATTACGACCAGCCCTCGCCCCCGGCCGGCGCCGCGCCGATGCCGGCACGGGCGCTGCCCGCCGCGTTTCGCGATCCCATAACCGGATTGGCCAGTTGCGCCTTGTTGGAAGACCGGATCGATCAGGCCGTGGCGTTGGCGGAGCGGGCGGGAAAGGGCCGCGTCGGCGTCCTCTTGCTGTCGGTGGGGCCGATTCAATCGGGCGACACCGCGCTGTTGTGCGAGGTTGCCCGGCGGCTTCAAAGCGGATTGCGGCGGGGCGACAGCCTTGGGCCTGTCACCGCCGGGGCCGGTGAATTCCTGGTGGTTCTGCCGGTGCTGCCCTATGGCAACGACGCTGCGCTGGTGGCACAGAAACTCCTCGATAGTTTGAAAGCGCCAATCCGGACCTCCGGGGACGGCTCCGACATTCAATTGCCGGCCCACATCGGGATCAGCCTGTTTCCCGCCGACGGGAATACGTCAGGCGTCTTGATCGCGGCTGCCCTCAAGGAAATGCGGCGAATAGAATTATCCGGCCGCAGTGGCTATGCCTTCGCGAGCACGACCGAAGCCGTGGAACTTGGGTTTCGTTGGCCGACCGGGCTCAAGGACGCCAGATAACGCACGGGCCTCACCCGCGCCGCCGCTTCTCCCAGCGCCGGAGCAGCCGGTCGCGCCGGAGCCGGGACAGGCGGTCGATCCAGAAGATGCCGTCGAGCTGGTCGATCTCGTGCTGCAGGCATACGGCCAGCAGGCCGTCGGCCTCGAGGTCGCGGTCGGCGCCGTCCAGGTCCCGGTAGCCGACGCGCACCCGGGCCGGGCGCTCGACACTGTCGACGGCGCCCGGCATCGAGACGCTGCCCTCGTCGTGGCGCACCCGGTCCGGCGACGCCCACAGGAGCTCGGGATTGATCAGGGTGCGCACCCCGTCCGCGGCGTCCAGCTCGAGCACCACCACACGCAGCGGTACGCCGACATGCGGTGCGGTGATGCCGATCCCGGGCGCCGCCCGCAGGGTGTCGAGCAAATCGCCCGCCAGCCGCCGCAGGTCGGCATCGAAGGCGTTCACCGGCGCTGCCGGCCGGCGCAACCGCGGGTCGGGATAGGCGAGGATCGGGCGAACCGCCACTCAGGCCGTCCGGATCGCCTGCAGGAACGCGTCCATGCGGGTCCGCATCACCCGACCCTGGCCGACCAGCTCGTCGGCGGCCGACTGCAGCTCGGCGGCGGCGCTGCCGGCCGCGACGGCGGCGTCGGTCAGGGCATCGACATTGCCGGCCACGCCTTGAGTCCCGGCCGCGGCCTCCTGGACGTTGCACGCGATCTCGCGCGTCGCCACCGCCTGCTGCTCGACGGCGGCGGCGATGGCGCCGGCGATGGCGGCGATGCGGTCGACGATGCCGCCGATGCGCTTGATGGCATCCACGCTGTCGCCGGTCGCCGACCGGATGGCCGCGATCTGGTCGGCGATCTCGCCGGTCGCCCGGCCGGTCTGGGTGGCCAGGGCCTTGACCTCGGACGCCACCACGGCGAAGCCCCGGCCGGCGTCGCCGGCCCGCGCCGCTTCGATCGTGGCGTTCAGCGCCAACAGGTTGGTCTGGCTGGCGATCTCGGCGATCAGGCCAGCCACCGTGCCGATGCGCTCGACGCTGACGCTCAGGCCGTCGACGGCCTGGTTGGTGCGGCGCGCCTCGACCACGGCATCGCCCGACACCGCCATGGCCTGGCCGACCTGCCGGCTGATCTCGGCGATCGAGCCCGAGAGCTGCTCGGCCGCGGCGGCCACGGTCTCGACATTGCGGGTGGCCTGGCGCGCCGCCGCGGCGGCCGCCGCCGCGCGCGCCTGGGTGCCGGCGGCGGTCGCGGCC
>CAZEFK010000321.1:0-5475 GCA_964511405.1 uncultured Comamonadaceae bacterium
ACGCGCCGCGGGCCGCTCGTATCGGCATCGTCACGGCGTCGGACCGCGCCAGCGGCGACATCCAGGCCGTGGCGGCGGCGTCGCGCGCGCTCGACGCCTCGATCGCCGAGATCGCCCGCCAGGCCGCCAGCAGCCGCAGCATCGCCGGCGACGCCATGCAGCGCGCCGCGGCCGGCGCCAGCGCGGTCGAGCAGCTGGAAGCCGCCAGCCGCCGCATCGGCGACGTGGTCGGGGTCATCGCCGAGATTGCCAGCCAGACCAACCTGCTGGCGCTGAACGCCACGATCGAGGCGGCCCGGGCCGGCGAGGCCGGCCGCGGCTTCGCCGTCGTGGCCAACGAAGTCAAGACCCTGGCCGGCCAGAGTGCCCGCGCCACCGACGAGATCGCGGCGCAGATCGCCGACATCCAGCGCGTCGCCGATGGCACCGCCGCGGCGATCCGGGGCATCGCCGACGTGATCGGCGAGATCGACCAGATCTCGACCGCGATCGCCGGCGCCGTCGCCGCCCAAGCCGACGCGACGCGGGAGATCGGCCGCAGCGCCGACAGCGCCGCCGCCGACGCCGAGGCGATGCGCGGCAACGTCGCCGGCATCTGCGACGGCGCCGGCGTCACCCGCTCGGGCTCGGCCGAGGTGCTGGCTGCCGCCCGCGCGCTGACCGGCGAGACCGGGGAGCTCCGCAGCGAGCTCGCGCAGTATCTGGACCAGGTCCGGGCCGGGTAGCGGCTAGGCCCGGCGCGGGGCGTCGTCCCCGCGCTACACCCGCCCGCGCAGCGGCCGCGCTTCGACCCGGGTCAGCGCCACCCAGGCCGCGGCCAGCACCGCCGCCAGGGCGCCGAAGGTCCAGGCGAAGACACGGGCCAGGCCGGATGCGGCCTCCGGCGGCAGCTGCCGCCGCGCCAGGTCCTCCAGGCCGGCGGCATCGGTCCCGGGCAGCGCCGCGGCGGCCAGGCCCAGCACCAAGGCCGAGGCGGCGGCGATCAGGATGGCGCCGCCCAGCGCCCGCACGAAGGTCAGCGTGCCGCTGACCGCGCCCAGGTCGCCCTGGTCGACGGCGTTCTGGCAGGCGATGGTGCTGCACGGGAAGGTCGGCCCCAGGCCCAGACCGATCACCGCCAGGACCGCCGATGCGGCCGGCGCCGACAGCCGGCCGGCCAGCGCCGCCAGCACCGCCAGGCCCAGGATCGACAGGGGCAGCGCCAGCACCGGCGGCCGGGTGTAGGTGCCGGCGGTCTGGGTGTATTGGCCGGCGATGTTGGCGGTGAGCGTGCTGCTCAGCATCAGCGGGATCATCAGCAGGCCGGCGGTGCTGACCGAGCTGCCCAGGGCCAGCTGCAGATAGATCGGCGCCACCACGACGACGGCCAGGTAGCTGCCATAGACCAGGAAGCTGGCGGCCAGCATCGGCCGCAGCACGCCGTCGGCCAGGAAGCGCGGCGGCAGGATCGGCTCCGGCGCGGTCACCTGGCGCTGGGCGAACAGGCTGCCCAGGACGATCGCGATCGCAGCCAGGGCCAAGGCCCAGGGGTCGGTCCAGCTCAGCGCCTTGCCGCCCATTGACAGGAGCATCAGCAGCGCCACCGTGCTGATCGTCAGCAGCACGATGCTGCCCAGGTCCAGGCGCGAACGGCCGCGCGGCCGCGGCAGGATGCGCAGCGCCCGCTCGGCGATCACGACGGCGACGGCGCCCAGCGGCAGGTTGATCCAGAAGATCCAGGGCCAGCCGAAGCGCTCGGTCAGCGTGCCGCCCAAGGTCGGGCCGAGCACCGAGGCGGTGGCCCAGACCACCGAGAAATAGCCGGCATAGCGGCCGCGCTCGCGCGGGGGCACCACGTCGCCGATCACTGCCTGGGACAAGGTCATGAGGCCGCCGCCGCCGATCCCCTGCAGCGCCCGGGCCGCGATCAGCAGGACCATGCCGGGCGCCAGCGCGCACAGGGCCGAGGCGCCGACGAACAGGATCAGGCAGGCCAGCAGCATCCGGCGCCGGCCGTACAGGTCGCTGAGCTTGCCGACGATCGGGGTGCTGACGGTCGAGGTCAGCAGGTAGGCGGTGACCACCCAGGCGATCAGGTGGAAGTCCCCCAGGTCGCGGGCGATCGGCGGCAGCGCCGTGGCCACGATGGTCGAATCCAGCGCGGCCAGGAACAGCGCCAGCAGCGTGCCGACCACCACCTGCCGCACCTGCTGCGGCGTGACGGCGGCGTCGGTCGTGATATCCGGATGCATCGGGCTGACGAGCCTGCCGATTGGACCGCCTAGGCCAGCTGCTGGGCGATGGTCTTCGTCAGGGGCGTCTCGACATCGCCGGTGTGTTTGGTCGTCACGGTCTCGATCAGCGCGATCCCGCACTCGTCCTCGGCGATCGGGTTGTGCCGGACGCCACGCGGCACCACGAACACGTCCCCGGGCCCCAGCCGGACGGGATCGCGTCCCTCCAGCTCGATGACCAGGGTGCCGGTCAGCACCTGGAACAGCTCGTCCTCGTCGTCATGCGCATGCCAGGCCAACTGGCCCTTCAGCTTCGCGACCTTGACATACTGGTCGTTGACCCGCCCGACGACCTTCGGGGACCAGTATTCGGTGACGCCGTCGAGCGCCGCGCGAAGATTGATCGGCTGCATGCACGCCTCCCATCCGACCGCCGCCGAAGCCCGCGGCGGCGCGCCGTCATAGCACGATTTGCGATGCGGTGGACGGATCGCCGCCTGCGGGCGCCGTCCAGCGCGGCGTCCCGGCGCCCCGTCGGCGCGTGCTAAGGTCGATCCGACCAGATCGTGGGTAGCCATGGAACGCCGCCGCAGCCGGACGTGCCGGACCATCTCGGACCTATATCCGGGAGCCGCCGGTTCGCGGCTCGACGTTGCTCGGTTCGCGACCTCAATCGCCGTCCGCGTGCGCTGAGCCGCGCGCCGACGACAGCACCATGCCTCGCCAAAGACCGACGCCGCGCGTCGTCATCGAACGTAGCTCCGACAATCCGAAGCGAGCTTTGCGAGCAGGCAAGCTCTCGGCCGCCGAGCGGAAAGCCCTCGGCCGGCGCGTGCGGTACGAGGGATACGCCAAGCACAAGTGGGAGCCCCGCCGGTTCGGCCTGGAGCCGATCCCGGAACCGTCGGAGGACCGCACCTTTTGCGATGCCCACGCCAAATTCCGTCCCACGGACATGCGGCGCGTCGTGGCGCTGCTGCGTCGCGGCGTGCAGGCGAGCTTGGTTTCCGACAAGGATCGCCAAGGCGATCCCGCGATGATTTGGACGATCGCAGACGACGGCTGGATCTTCGAAGCGCGGCTGACGTTGGCCGGTCAGGCCCTCTACCACGCCTATCCGCTGCTTCCCGGGGACGCGTTCGCGCACAAGGTGATCGAAGCCTTCGCGGATTATGTTTATGCCGGCGCCGGCTCCGCGCATCATGCGGCTCTCGCCAACGCGCAGGAGCGATACGCCCGGTGACCGGCCGCGCCTTCGACTTGACCGCTCGAGCGCTCGTGCCCGTCCAGCACGACTGCCCCGATCTGTCGGCCATTGGCCTGACAATTGGCGACCAGATGTTCACATCATGGCGCGATGCTGCCAGTGGCAATGTTCGGGACCACGTCCGAGGCTCGGCAGTGACGCTCGGGCTGTGGCTGGTCGATCATTGGTGGCGCCTGCGGTGGGAGCCGATACCGGACTACCGCGCCCGCTCGACGGATTGGCGATTGAGCCATGAGCTTTCCAGCGTCTCGGGCGGACAGCTATGGCCGCCGCTCATGATTTACGGTGTCGGCGCAAGGGTCGTCCTAGCGCCGGTGGCGAGCTGGGCCAGCGAGGTCGGTCCACTGCGCTACCTGCCGCCACAGGCTCCTGCAATTGTCCCAGGCGACGACTTCGAACGCGGCGTAGACCAGTTCCTCGACCAAGTGCTCGGGTATGCGGCATTCGCGGCCGAGGGCCATGCGCTCCAGGCCCTGCGCGCGCAGCTCGAGCGTGAGCGCGACGACACGGACACGGCAGCCTGGCGCCGGTTGGAGGCAATGCTGGGATACGATGCCGACCAAGCGCCGGATGGGCTGATCGAGGCGCTGGCGGCCCATGAGTCCGGCTTGGGCCAAGCCGCCGTTGAGGAGGCCGCGGTGGCGGCGCCAGGCGTGGGGGCGGCCACCGCCTTGGAGCAGGCGCTCGCCGCCGCTCGGGAGTCGAAGTTGGTCGTCAATTTCGGAGTGGCTGACCAAGTGCCGCCTGTCCGCCCGCAACTGGCCCAGTCGACGCCGTGGCGAGTCGCCGAGCGGGCTGCCAGCCACGTGCGCGACGTGATCGGGCGTCCGAGCGGACCGCTGCTCAATCGAGCGCTCGGCGATCTGCTGTGCGTCAGCGAGACGGCCGTGGCTGAGGCGCAGCCCACGGTCGGACCCGCCGGTTACGGGTCGCGGCTGCTTGTCCGCGGTACGGAGTCGAGGCTGTCGCTGCGGAAGAGCCCAGCACGTGATCGACGGTTCAGCGTGGCCCGTGCCCTTGGCGACGCAATCTGGCTCCGCGATGCCCATTTTGGCCCCATCACGCGCGCCAAGACCGACCGGCAGAAGTTCCAGAGGGCGTTCGCCCAAAGTTTGCTCTGTCCGTTCAGTGACCTCGCGCAGACGATGGACCTGGACAACCCGACCGAGCAGGAGATCGATCAAGCCGCAAAGCGGTATCACGTGAATCGCAGCGTCGTGCGCACCCTCCTGGTCAACAAGGGCTATCTGCCGCGGGAAACGCTGGAGGACAAGCTGGAGGCTGCTTGACGCCGCCTGCGGTTACACCTGGCGGCGCAGCAGGGTCGAGACCGGGACCAGGGTCAGGCCGGCGGCGCCGGGGCCGGCGAGCCAGCCTTCCAGGGCGGCCAGGGTGGCGTCGCGCGGGTGGCCGATGGCTACGGCGAGGCCGTGCTTGTGCGCCAGCGCTTCCAGCACCGCGAGCTGCCGGCGGATGGCGCCGATCTCGTCGACATTGTCGATGAAGACGTTGCGCTCCAGGGCCGGCACGCCGGCCGCGGCGGCGACCCGGGCGCCGGTGGTGCTGGCCGAAGTGCGGCTGTCCACGAACACCAGGCCGCGGGCGCGCAGCTCGTCCATGACCACGCGCATGCCGTCGGGGTCGGCGGTGAAGCGGCTGCCCATGTGGTTGTTGACGCCAAGATAGCCGTCGAAGCGCGCCAGCCCCCAGCGCAGCCGGTTCAGGATCTCGGCCCGGGGCAGGCCCTCGACCAGGGCGTTGGGGCCGGGATCCTCGCGGCCCGTGGGCTGCATCGGCACATGCAGCAGCAGCTCGTGGCGCGCCGCCGCGGCGCGCTGGGTCTGGCGCGGCAGGTCGCTGGCATAGGTCATGTAGGCGAGCGTCACCTCCGGCGGCAGCGCGACCGTGCGGTCGGTGCGGCGCTTGTCGATGCCCAAATCGTCGATGATGATCGCGACGCTGGGCCGGCCGCCCGGCGCCGCCTGGGCGAGCGAC
>CAZEFK010000322.1:0-5456 GCA_964511405.1 uncultured Comamonadaceae bacterium
ACATGCGGGCGGCGCGGCCGACCGCAATGTCCCACTGGCCGAGGTCGGTCTGCTGCGAGCCGACATGGAACGACACGCCATAGGGGTCGAGGCCGGCCTCGCGGGCCTTGACCAGCAGGTCGGCGGCCATCTCCGGCGAGCAGCCGAACTTGCGGCTGAGCGGCCATTCGGCGCCGGCGCATTCCATCAGGATGCGGCAGAACACGCGTGCCCCGGGGGCGACGCGGGCAATCTTGGCCAGCTCCTGCTCGCTGTCGAAGGCGAACAGCGTCACGCCCTTCTCGAAGGCGTAGCCGATGTCGCGCTCCTTCTTGATGGTGTTGCCGAACGAGATGCGGCTGCCCGGCACGCCATGGCTCAGGACCAGGTCGATCTCGCCGCGGCTGGCGGTGTCGAAGCTCGAGCCCAGCCGCGCCAGGCGCGCGACCACCGCGTCGGCCGGATTGGCCTTGACCGCGTAGTACACGGTGGCCAGCGGCAGCAGCTGGCGCAGCTTGGCATAGCAGTCCTCGATGACGTCGAGGTCGACGATCAGGCACGGGGTCTCGGGGCGCTGCTCGGCGAGGAAACGGGCAATCTTCTTGGTCATGGCGGCACTCCAAGCCCGAGCGCGGAGCGCACGGGTTCGGGCAGAAAGCGAACGAAAGCAGAAAAACCAGCAGACAAGCCGACCGCCACCCGCCCGGCCTCAGCCGGGGGTGTGCGCAACGGATCGGCGCCGGCGTCTAGGGCCTAGGGCCCTCAGCGCCGGAGCGCATACTGCTGGTACTGTTCGCAGCCGCCATCAACAGCGGGCTCACGGCGTCCCGGCGAGCGGGGACGGGTCGGCGATGCCGATCTCTCGGTTGGTCGGAGCACATGGCCACTTCCCTCTCGGCACCAGCGATTGCCAGACGATCCAAAAAGGACGCGTTACGTCGTTACATAACCCGGAAGGGGCCATAGGCACGTGCGTGCGTCTGGCGGCATACATATGCCAACCAGGCCCCAGCGCAAGGGGAAAAATCTGCGGCAGCGCAAAAAATTGGGCGCCGGCGTTTACCGCCCGGAAACCCCTGCGCGAGGCCTGAGCCGCCAGCGGTCGGCCAGGCTGCTGCGATGCCGGCTTGATCCCAGCCAATTTATATTGGGTGATAATAATCACAGCGCACGCAAGTGGACCGAGATGCGCCAAATGCGTCCCTCTTTGGTCACAATCTTTATCTGACCGTTGCGATCCCGAGATGCTAGACAGTGAGGAATGGGTACAGCGTCTCGTCTAGACGCTATTCCGCGAGACAAACTAAGCCGAGATTGGTTAGAGTTGCGCGTACCCAATCGACGTCCGCAGCACGGTCTTGGAGTGGAGCATGTCAAGCCAAGAGAACGCGAGCACCCGCACCCGGACGGCCAGCGCGGGGACGGCCAACGGGGAACGTGCCGCAGGCCGTGGGTCGGTGGACCTGGGCGACCAGGTCATCGACCACATCCCGGCCCTGCGCCGCTATGCGCGGGTCCTGGCGCGAACCGTGGATCAAGCCGACGACCTGGTGCAGGACTGCGTCGAACGGGCGCTGTCGCGCGCCAGCCTGTATCAGCCGGATACGAACCTGCGCGCCTGGTTGTTCACGATCATGCGCAACATCGCGATCACCCAGACGCGCAAGGACAAGTTGCGCCGGGTCTATGCCAGCGAGCGCATCGCCATGGAGCGCCGCACCGAGGCGCCCAACCAGACCGACGTGGTGGCGCTGAAGGACAGCCTGAGGCTGATGGGGGCCCTGTCGGCGGGCGAGCAGCAGGCGGTGGCCCTGCTTGGCCTGCAGGACCTGTCCTACGAGGAGGCCGCCGGCATCTCGGGCCTGCCGGTCGGCACCATGAAGTCGCGCCTGAGCCGCGGCCGCCAGCGGTTGCGCTCGCTGATGGACCCCGAAGCCGCCAAATCCGCGCGTCACCCAATCGTGTGACGCCTACCCAGCGATGTCCATCACCGTGACGGTGACTTGCCGGTTGCGCCCGTCGCGCTGGACGGTCAGCTGAACCTGGCGGCCGACGCCGGCGCGTTCCAGGGCGCCGGCGAACTCCGCGATGCTGCGGACCGGCCGCCCGTCCACCTCGGTGATCACGTCGCGCGGCTGCGTCGAGCCGCGATCGAACCCGGCGAGGCCAGCGGCCGCGGCGCTTGACCGCGGCTCGACCTGGGCGACGATCACGCCGGTGACGCCATGTCGGCCGGCAACCTCCTCGGGAGCCGCCAGTACGCCGATCCCGGGCCTCGGCATGCGGCCGTCGCGGATCAGTGCCGGGATGGTGCGCCCGACCACGTCGACCGGAACGGCGAAGCCGATGCCGGTGAACGACCCCGTGCCGGACAGGATCGCGGTGGTGACGCCGATCAGCCGGCCGGACGAATCGAGCAGCGGACCGCCCGAGTTGCCGGGATTGATGGCGGCGTCGGTCTGGATCACCCCGGCGATCTCGCGTGACGTCTCGGTCGGCAGCCGGCGGTCGAGCGCCGAGATGATGCCCTTGGTCAGCGTGCGGCTCAGACCGAACGGGTTGCCGATCGCATAGACGGTCTGCCCGACCTTGAGCCCCGCGGAGCGGCCCCGCGGCAGCGGCGTCAGCCCGGCGCCCGTGGCGGGCAGCTGCAGCACCGCCAGATCCTGGTCGGGCGCGACGCCGACCACCGTGGCCGCGGCCGACTGCCCGGTATCGAGGCGGACCCGGAGCCGCACCGCGCCTTCGATGACATGGTAGTTGGTCACGACATGGCCGTCGGCATCCCACAGGAAGCCGGAGCCCGCGCCATTGCGGGACTGGGTGCCGCTGGGGGGCAGGTCGGCGAAGATGGTCACGACCGACGGCGCCGCGGTCTCGAACAGGGCGATGGTGTGCTGCTCGGCGTCGCCCGGGCCGTTGCCGACGGCCTCGGCGATGCGCAGGCCGACATAGGCGGTCGCCAGCAGCAGCGCCCAAAGCGTCGCCAGCCGGCCGAAGCGGGTGGACATGGGGCGGCATGCTCGGCAACTGCCCCGCACGGCGCAAGCGCGCCGCGCCACGCTGCCGGCCCGCTTGCGCCGATTGCTTAAGATTTCCCCGCTATGGATCTGATATGACCGAATCGGATGGCCGCAGATGACCGTCGGCTTGGCCATGGGGCGCGTCGAGTCCCGCCCCGACCCCCATCTCGGGGCCGCGCCGCGCCCGGGCCTGTGCCGAGGCGTGCAGGTGTCGCGCATGGCCGGCGGCTGGTGCCGGCTGACCTGGCGCGGTCTGGGCGAGGTGAGTGCGGCGCTGGCGCCCGGCCGGTTGGCGGCGGCGCTGCATCAGCCGCCGGCCCGGGCGCGGCGCTTTGGCTGGTGTCGGGCACCGCTGCGCCAGGGGCTGCCCACCCTGGACGAGCGCTTGGCCGAAGCCCTGTCCGGCCCTGCCGACCTCGATGGCGTGATCGACCGGCTGGCCGCCCAGCCGCTGGCGGCACCCGCGCTGGTCGTGCTGGCCGACGCCGGGCTCGACGGCGCCGTGCTCGACTGGTCCGACGGTTTTTTGGTCATCCACCGCGCGCCCGTATGCCTAGGAATGCCCGGGCGGGCTGCGGCGCTGGGCCGCTCCCCGGTGGCCGCCGCGGCCGGCGGCATCGCCTGGCTGCACGTCGCCATCCCCGGGGCCATCCCCGGCGCCCGCCGCCAGCGGCTGGCGGTCTCGGTGAATGCTGGAACCGGCCTGGTGACGGTCCAGACGCTGGACCACGACCGGCCCCACACCTCGACCCTGCACCTGCCGGCCTGAGCGGCGTCAGACAGACCGGCGTCAGCCGCTTGCGCGGCTGCCGGCCTTTCTCCACTGTCGCGGTCGCATGTCCACAGGGACGGCTGGCATGGCCATCCTGATCACCGGAGGTACCGGCTTCGTCGCGCTCAACCTGGCCGAGGCGCTGGTGGCGCGCGGCGAGCGGGTGGCGCTGTTCGCCGCCGATCCGCCGCCGCCGCCGGCGCGCGCCGCGTTCGAGCGGCTCTCCGGCCGGGTCATCGCCGAGCTGGGCGACGTCCGCGACCAGCCGGCGCTGGAGCGCCTGATGCAGGCGGCCGAGATCGACCAGATCGTCCACGCCGCGGCCGTGGCGCCGGGCCCGGCACGGGAGCGGCGCGACGCCCGCGCGGTGCTGGAGGTCAACCTGCTGGGCACCCTGGCGCTGCTGCAGGCGGCCGAGCGCCACCCGATCCGGCGGGTGGTGCTGCTGAGCTCGGCCGCCGTCTACGGCGTCCATGCCTTCCGGCAGGGAGCACTCGACGAGGACACGCCGGCGCTGCCCGACGGGATCTACGGGACGTCGAAGTTCGCGGCCGAGCGGGTGGCGCTGCGCACCAAAGCGCTCAGCGGCCTTGATGTGGTCGTCGCCCGGCTCGGGCCGGTGTTCGGCCCGTGGGAGTCCCAGGGCCCGCACCGCGACCTGATGAGCGCGCCGTACCAGGCGCTGGTGCTGGCCATCGAGGGCCGGCCGATCGTGTTGCCCCGGCCGGGCCTGCGCGACTGGGTCTACAGCCGCGATGCCGCGGATGGCATCGTCCGGCTGCTCGATGCCCACCGCCTGGCCCACGAGGTCTATCATGTGGGCTCCGGCGCGCGCTGGTCGGTCGAGGACTGGTGCGGCCGGCTGGCGCGCCGCTATCCCGGCACGGCGTTCGGCGTGTCGCCGGATCCCACCGCCGCCACCGTCGATTTCGGCGCAGCAAGCGATCCCGCGGCCCTGGCCATCGACCGTATCGCCGACGAGCTGGGCTTCCGGCCGCGCTTCGACCTGGACGCCGCCTTCGCCGATTACATGCGCTGGCTGGACAGCTGATCCTTCCGAACGTCCGGCGTTCGGCATAGGGTTGAGCGGGAGTATCGGACAGGTCCATGCCTTCTTTCGGAGACCGGCTGCGCCGGTTGCGTCAGCTCTTCGACGCGGGCGGCGAGGCCGCCGCGCCCGCCGCGCCGGCATCACGGCCGGGTGGCGCCAGCAGCCTGCGCGCCGAGGCGCGCCGCCGGCGCAAGCTTGATATGCGCGAGCGCCTGGCGGCCATGCTGCGGCCTGACGGCTCGCTGCAGGGCGGCCTGGTCAAGTTCGTCAATCTGGAGCCGATCCGAGTGGCGGTGGGCGAGCGCTGGGCGGCGGCGTTTCCCAAGGTCGAGCTGATGTCGGAGAGCATCATCCGCGGCGAGATTGCCGAGGACGACCTGTTCCTGACCCACACCGACCAGGGCTTCGTCATCATCTTCACCGATCCCAAGCTGGCCGACGGCGACGCCGAAGAGCGGTGCCGGCGGATCTTCGAGGCGATCCGGGTGCTGCTGCTCGGCCAGGACGACCGGGTCGACGTGCCCGACTTCTCGGTCGATCCGGCGGCCATGATGGCGGCGCTCGACAGCGATGCGCCGCTGCCGCTCAAGATCGCCATTCCGGCGCCGCGCCGGGCGCCGCCCGCGGCCGC
>CAZEFK010000323.1:0-5374 GCA_964511405.1 uncultured Comamonadaceae bacterium
GCCGGCTGATCGCATCAGGCCCGCCCGACCAGATCCGCGGCGACGCCGAGGTGCGCGCCGCCTATCTGGGGGACGCGGCATGACGGCGCTGCTGGAGCTGGACGGCGTCGAGACCTGCTACGGATCGAGCCAGGTGCTGTTCGGCGTGTCGCTGGCGATCGGGGCCGGCGAAGTGGTGACCCTGCTCGGCCGCAACGGCATGGGCAAGACCACCACGGTGCGCTCGATCGCCGGGCTGACGCCGCCGCGCGCCGGCATGATCCGCTTCGACGGCCGCCCGGTCGGGGGCCTGCCGTCCTTCCGCATCGCCCGTGCAGGCCTCGGCTTGGTGCCGGAGGGTCGCCAGGTGTTCCCCAACTTGACAGTGCGCGAGAACCTGGTCGCCACAGCGCGCAAGGCGCGCGGCCGGGCCGAGCCCTGGACGCTGGCGCGCATCCACCGGTTGTTCCCGCGGTTGGCCGAGCGCGCCGGCAACCTGGGCAGCCAGCTGTCAGGCGGCGAGCAGCAGATGCTGGCGATCGGCCGAGCGCTGATGACCAATCCCGCCCTGCTGATCCTGGACGAGGCGACCGAGGGCCTGGCGCCGCTGATCCGGCAGGAGATCTGGGCCTGCCTGCGGCTGCTGAAGCAAGCCGGCCAGGCGATCCTGGTCATCGACAAGAACGTCGAGCCCCTGCTCGACCTGGCCGACCGCCATTACGTCATGGAGAAGGGGCGGGTGGTGTGGCAGGGCGACTCGGCGGCGTTCCGGGCGGACGAGTCGCTGAGACTGCGGTATCTCGGGGTGTAGGTCCGGCCGGTCAGTAGATCCAGCCGGTCTCTTGATCGATGTCTCGCCCGAGCATATTTTTTGTATCGTACGATACAAGGGCGGGAGATCGATGCCGACCCTCGCGGAACGGGTTTCTGAGGTCCTTGGAATTTCCTCAGCCGGCGAACTGGCACTGCTGACGGCAGTCGAGCGCGGCCTGCCGGTCGCGTCACTGGCGGGTGTCGCGCGCTCGGTCGCGCCGACAGACAAGAGCTTCGCCTACCGGATCGTCCCGCGCGCCACGCTGTCGCGACGCCGGAAGGCTGGCGGGCAGGCGGATCGGAGCGTGCGCCGACTGTCGCCCGAGCAGGGTTCGCGCCTGGCACGGGTTGCCAGCGTCTGGGCAATGGCCGTTGATGTCTGGGGCGGCGAAGATGCGGCGCGGCGGTTCATGTTCGAGCCCCACGGTCTCATTGGGAACCGCAAGCCGATCGACGTGGTGTTGGAAACCGAGCTGGGGCGGCCGCTGGTGGAGGGAATTCTCGGGCGCCTTAAATACGGATCGGCTGTGTGACGGCGCTTCACCGCGCGCTCACGGCTTATCGTATCGGGGACCCGGCCGGCGCCTACCCCATTTTCGATTCAACCGGCTCGCGGCTGTATCCGGGGCGGTGGAACGAGCCGGGGAGCCCGATGATCTACACCAGTGAACATTACTCCACGGCCGTGCTGGAGAAGCTGGTCCTTGGCAATGGGCGGATGCCGCCGAACCAGCACTTCATCGAGATCAACATCCCGGTTGGCGTGTCCTACGAAGTGTTCTCGGTGCATCACCATCCGGACTGGCCGGCCGCCGATTGCGTGGTCGCAAAAGCCTTCGGCGATGCGTGGCAGAAATCCGGGCGGTCGTTCCTGCTGTTCGTCCCGAGCGTCGTCGCTCGGCCCGAGATGAACATCCTGATCAATGACAACCATCCGGAGTTTCACCGCATCACTCATGGCTTGCACCAGCCGGTCTGGTGGGACGCGCGCCTGTTCGCACCGTAGTTGGCTTCGGGCTTGCTCCAGAGATACCGCGATCGCGTCGCCATCAGCGGTTCGGGCGCTGAGAGCTCCAAGGCTCGGCGTGTAGCGGCATAGCCGACCTCCGAAGGCCCCGGACGCTTCGCGAGATCCACCATTCCAGACACCGCCGTCGCGGGTCCCGACAGGACCGCCCTGAACTCGGCAAAGCCCTCCGAGCTCAGGTTTGCGTATATGGCAAGTCCCGATTTCGATGAGGCGCCTATCTTGCCAAGCCCGCGTGTGCTAGGATGTATACAGTCCAGCACAGGGGTCGCCATGCCCGCGAGCACCACGATGACAATCCGGATCAGCCCGGATGTGAAAGCGAAGCTGGACCGGATCGCGGCGGATACGCGCCGCAGCAGGTCGTTCCTCGCCGGCGAAGCCGTTGCCGCCTATGTGGACCGCGAGCTGGACATCATCGAGGGCATCAAGCGCGGCTTGGCCGACCTGGAGTCCAACCGGCTCGTACCGCATGACGAAGCGATGGCCGAGGTTCATGCCGCGATCGACTCCGCCAGTCCGGCCGGCAAGAGGTGACGCGATCGGTTCAGTGGTCGCGCACGGCCCTGGACGACCTCAAGGAACAGGTAGCCTTCATCGCCAAGGACAACCGGGCCGCCGCGCAACGCGTCGCGGATCGGCTTCGTGACACCGCCGCCGCGTTGGGCCAACGGGCGATCGGCCGGCCAGGCCGGGTGACCGGGACTTATGAAAAGCCGGTCACGGGGCTGCCCTTCATCATCGCTTATGCGCTGACGACGCGTGGCGGCCGCGAAAGCATCGTGATCCTTCGCGTAATTCACGCGGCGCGGAACTGGCAGCCGGAGAGCTGGCCCGAATAGGGGGAACCGGTCCCCCTATCATCATCGGCCGCCACCCGATGCTCGCGTCAGGACCTGGTCAACTGCGGTCGCCAGCCGCCGCGACTGATCGGTGATGCCGCCCGCCGACGCCAGCACGTCGTCGGCCGCAGCACCGCATTTGACCATAGATGCTCCGCGGCGGTCGCCAGTAGGCCGCGCGAAGCGCTTCTGCAGCCCGCGGGTCTCGAGCATCGGCGCCTCAGCCATCGGCACGCCCCCGGCCGGCGATCCAGCCCCACAGGCCGCTGCGCGCGAACAGCACGATCAGCCGATCAGCAGCAGCGGCCCCAGCACCACCTGCCAGTGCTCGGTCCAGTCCGACAGCACCCCCTCCAGCAGCAGGTAGGCGGCGCCCAGCACGGTCATGACGATCAGTTCACGGACAAGAACGTCGACGCCCTGCTGGAGCTGGCCGATCGCCACTACGTCATGGAGAAGGGGCGGGTGGTGTGGCAGGGTGAGGGCGCGGCATTCCGGACGGACGAGTCGCTGAGGCTGCGGTATCTCGGGGTGTAGATCCAGCCGATCTCTTGATCGATGTCTCGCGAATGGACAGGATACCATCCGAACGCCGCTCCCGCTCCGACGGGCCCAACGATGCGACCTCCAGCGCCAAGCTGAGCCGGAGCCTCCGGCACGGGTTCATGCAGAGCTAGGCTAGAGCCGAGAGAAGCTGCTGGTTACCGGGGCACTCCTCGCCCGCAGGAGCTGGCCTTCTGCCGTAGTCCGCTGCCGGCTTGGTCGACCAAGCAAGCAGGGTCCTACAGTGGGCCGTCACGAGCGCGAGCACGAGACCGCAGCCAACACTAGCGAATCATGTGAGCAGTAGCATACACCTGCGCAGGAAAGAGAGGGCGACGCGATGAGGGCGACATCTCCGCGACCCGGCCAACAAGGCGGGCAGCGGGCCGAGACTGACAGGCACGCCTGGCTAGGTCGGGTGGCCCGCGACACCGGCCCGACGTGGACTCGGCAGCTGCGCTGCTCGCGATGGGGCGTGCTCCTGTGAGCGCATCGGTCTTGACGTCTAGAGCCTTCGCAGAAAGCGACGCGGACCCTTGGCCCGCGGTACGAACGGTGATCGCCGAGGAATATGCCGAGCCCCACACGTATCCCTGGATCGTCGGCTTCTCCGGTGGCAAGGACAGCACAGTCGTCTGTCACCTCGTCATAGAGCACCTGCTGTCGCTGCCTCGCAGCGCCCGGCGCAGGTGGGTTCATATCGTCTCGAACAACACTCTCGTGGAGAGCCCTCTTGTCCTAGGTCACATCGAAAAGTTGGTCGCGGAACTACGCCAAGCTGCGATCGCTTTCGATCTACCCGTCAAAGTGGAGATGACGCGGCCCACCCTCGACCAAACTTTTTGGGTGAGCCTCATCGGGCGAGGGTACCCGTCGCCCAACCGAAGCTTCCGGTGGTGTACGGACAGGATGAAGATCCAGCCAACTAGCCGCTACATCCGCAAGGAAGCGGACGCCGCTGGGCAGGTCATCCTGCTCCTTGGTGTTCGGCGGGACGAGAGTGCGACACGAGCGGGGAGCGTCGCGCGCTACGATAACGGCCAACGGCTTAACCGACATAACGATCTGGTCAATTGCATGGTGTTCCGGCCGATCGTCGATGTCACGACCGAACAAATTTGGGAATTCTTAGGGGAAAATCCACCGCCCTGGGGCGGCTCACACCAAGATCTTATCAAACTGTACCGGAACGCCTCGGGCGGCGAGTGCCCCGTCGTCACTCAGAAATCCGATGCGCCCTCGTGTGGCACCACGTCATCTCGCTTCGGCTGTTGGACCTGCACAGTGGTCGAAAAGGATCGCAGTCTGGAGGGCTTCGTCACGGCCGGTTTCTCTGAGTTCACGCCGCTCCTCGACTTCCGAGACTGGTTGGCCGGCATCCGTAAGGATCCGTCAAAGCGCATGGCTCGACGACGGGATGGTAGGATCACCGTCATCGGTGGCGTGCATGTGCCCGGGCCTTATACCATGGACACCCGAAGGGAGATTCTGGACAGGGTAATTGCACTTCAAAACCAAGTCGGCCATGAGCTGATCTCCGACGACGAAGTCGCCCGTATTCGGGAGATCTGGGCGGAGGATGCCTTAGTCAGTGCACGCCTACACGACCAACGGCAGGCAGCCCTGACGCTGAGTGGGGAGATCTAAGGCGTTGCCTAGGAACGTGGTCGTCCTATTGAACAAGGACGAAAGCCGGCGACTCGTCCGGACAAAATGCAAGGCTATCGGGATTAAGATCAGCACCTTCGAGGAACTGGTGGATGCCGAGCTCGACAAGCAAGGCATGAAGCGCCGGGCCGGGCTCTGGGAGGAATTCGATGAGATTCTTGACCACGCCGCGGACGAAGAGCTGGGCACATGAACCTGAGGCGAATCGAGCTGCGAGACTGGAAGGCCTATCGGCACGCGCGCTTTCTGTTCCCGGCCGCTGAGGGCACCCGCAACATCATCCTAATCGGTGCGCCGAACGGTTTTGGCAAGACCTCGTTCTTCGAGGCGCTGACCCTCGGCCTTTTTGGCCGGGAAGGTTTGCCGCTTGTGCCTCGCGCCACCTTTGACCCGTCCACAACCAACGGAGCAGACGGCAAGCTCCAGACCAGCTACAATCAATTTCTCCGTGAGGCGATCCATCGACATGCCATCCAGGATGGTCGCCCCTCCTGCTCGGTGG
>CAZEFK010000324.1:0-5245 GCA_964511405.1 uncultured Comamonadaceae bacterium
CTGCGGGCGATGGGATTCCCGACCGCCATGTTCACGGTGCTGTTCGCCGTGGCGCGCACCGTGGGCTGGATCGCGCAGTGGAAGGAGATGATCGAGGATCCGGGCCAGAAGATCGGCCGGCCGCGCCAGCTCTACACCGGCGCCGTGCAGCGGGACTATGTTCCGCTGTCGCACCGTGGCTAGCCGCAACAGCTCGTCCTTCGTCAATCCGGACGGTGCCGGCGACAGCCGGCCCGTTCCGCGCGTGCTTCCCTACATCGCGCGGCCGGTCCGGCCGCGCGCGCCCGCCAACGACAACCGCCGGCACCTGCCGCGCCGACTGCGTGGCGCGGCGCTGGTTGCCCTGATCGGCTTGGCCGTGCCGCTCGCGGCCCTGCTGGCGATGACCCTGTTCGCGACCCGGGTGGCGCTGCCCTAAGACAGCGCCGCCACCGGAACCCCGATCCGCTCCAGGATTGCGCGCGCGGCCCGCCGGCTCGGCGCCTCCGCGCCGGCGCCCAGCGCCGCGGCGACGCCGGTCAGGGCCGCCTGCTGCCGTGCCGCCGCCGCGGTCCGGTCGAGCAGCGGCGCCACTTCCGCCGCCAGCGTTTCGGGCCGGGCGGCGCCCTGCACCAGCTCCGGCATCACGCGTCGCTCGGCGATCAGATTGGGGATCGAGACATGGTCGACCGTGACCAGCGGCATGACGATCGCCGCGGTTATCGGGTTGGCCCGATAGGTCACCACGGTCGGCGTGCCGGCCAGGGCCAGTTCCAACGACACGGTTCCCGAAGCCGCCAGCGCCGCATCGGATGCGGCGAACGCGTCAGCGCCCTGGCCTTCGACCACGACCGGACGCCCGGGCCATGCCGCGGCCGCCGCCGCGACCGCTGCCGCGACCGGCCGTACGGTCGGAACCACCAGCCGCAGATCGGGCCGGCCCGCAGTCAACCGGCCGGCGACCTCGCCGAACAGCGGCAACAGCCGGCGCACTTCACCGCCGCGGCTGCCCGGTAGCAGGCACAGCAGCCGCGCCGCCGGGTCGATCCCGTGGCGCTGCCGGAACGCCGGGCCGTCGCCGGCCGGGCGCTCGACCGCCGGATGACCGACGAACCGGCAATCGACGCCGTAGCGCGTGAAGAACGGCGGCTCGAACGGCAGCAGCGCCAGCAGATGGTCCACGGCACCGCCGAGATGCCGGGCTCGACCCGGCCGCCAGGCCCAGACCTGGGGTGCCACATAGTGGATCCGGGGAATCCCGGCGCCGGCCAGGCGCCGGCCGACCCGCAGGCTGAACGACGGCGCGTCGATGGTCACGAGCGCGGCCGGCCGCTGTGCGCGCACCGCGGCGGCGGTCTCGGCGATCCGCCGCAGCAGCCGCGGCAGGTGCGGCAGCACCTCGGCCACGCCGACCAGCGACAGCTCCGCCATCGGGAACCGGCTCTGCAGGCCTTCGGCTGCCATCGCCTCGCCGCCGATGCCGTCGAACGCCACGCCGTCGGCCGCAAGGGCGCGCAGGCTCCGCATCAGGGCAGCGCCCAGCCGATCCCCGGACGGCTCGCCGGCGATCAGGAAGAGGCGGGCCATGCCGACTCGAATCCGAACAGGAACAGGCCGGTCTGGTCGGCCGCCGCGATCGTCGCCGGCCGGTCCACCACCAAGGTTGTCCCGGCCTCGACGGCCAGCCCGGCGAACCCGCTCGCGGCGGCCACCGCCACCGTCTGCGGTCCGATCACCGGCGGATCGAGGCGCCGATCCTGCTGCGGCTTGGCCCGCTTGACCAGGACCGGAGCCTGGCCTGGCTGCGCCAGCGCCGCGGACCGCCGGACCAGCGCATCCGTGCCCTCGATCGCCTCGACCGCCAGCACCAACCCTTGCTGCACCACGACCGCCTGCCCGACGTCGGCTTGCCCGAGCACGCGCGCCACGTCGGCGCCGCGGGCGATGTCGTCCATGTGCGCTGCCTCGGGCGCAACGCGGCCCCACACGCCGGCAAGCGCCGCCAGATCGGCCAGCACCTCCAGGGGCGACACCACGCGGAACCCCTCCTTGTCGAGCTCGGCCGCGACCGCCCGGAGCATGCCGTCGTCGCCGACGGCGCGCCAACCGATGCGCGCCAGCAGCGCCGCCCCGCGCAGGTCGGGCGCCAGGGCTGCTATCGATGGACGTTTGATGGTGCCCGCCATCACCACGTCGGCGCAGCCGGCGGCGCGCAGGTGATCCAGCGTCGCGCCCGCAGCCCCCAGCCGGTTCCAGGCGTGCGGGACCGCGGCCACGGTCTCGGCGTCGGTCTGGCCGTCGAACGCGACCACGAAACACGCGCGCCCGGTCGCGCGGCAAGCCGCGATCAGGCGGCGCGGCAGCGCCCCGCCGCCGGCCAGGATCCCGAGCGCGCCCATCGGCGCTTACCCGCGTGGCTGGCAGATCGCCCGGCTGCTGTCGGCGCGGATGAACGAGATGATGTCCATGACCGGGCCGTTGTCGACGAACAGCTCGGCAACGTCGTCCAAGCGCTCGGACATGGTGCCTTCCTGGGCGAACAGCAGCCGATAGGCGTTGCGCAGCGAGTGGATGACCTCGCGGCTGAAGCCGCGCCGCTTCAGGCCCACGATGTTGAGCCCCGATAGCCGGGCGCGGTCGCCCATGACCGAGCCATAGGGAATGACGTCGTTCTCGACGCCGGACATGCCGCCGATCATGGCGTAGCGACCGATCCGGACGAACTGGTGGACCGCCGCCAGCCCGCCGAAGATCGCGTAGTCGCCGACCTCGACATGGCCGCCCAGCGTCGCGTTGTTGGCCATGGTGACGTTGTTGCCGACGATGCAGTCATGGGCGATGTGGACGCCGACCATGAACAGGCAGTCGTCGCCGACCGACGTCAGCATGCGGCCGAACGCCGTGCCGGGATTGAGCGTCACATGCTCGCGGATGGTGCAGCGCGCCCCGATATGCAGCTCGGACGGCTCGCCGGCGTATTTCAGGGCCTGCGGCGGATGGCCGACCGAGGCGAAGGGATAGATCGTCGTGCCCGTGCCGATCCGGGTCCGTCCGGCCACGACGACATGGCTGATCAGCCGTACCCCGTCCTGCAGCACGGCATGCGGGCCGACATGACAATAGGGACCGATCTGGACCCCGGCCCCCAGTTCGGCACCGGGCTCGACGATCGCGGAGGGATGGACGGCGGCAGACACCGGCTTGGTCATCGGTCGTTGTCCATGATCATGGCGGCGTAGGTCGCCTCGGCCACGAGTTGGTCGCCCACCTTGGCCTCCGCGTTGAACTTCCAGACGGTGCCGCGCTGGCGCTCCTTGTGCACGTGAATATGCACGGTGTCGCCCGGCACCACCGGCTTGCGGAAGCGCGCGCTGTCCACGGTCATGAAATAGACCAGCTTGCCCTCGGCATCGGGTCCGAGGGTCTGGACCACCAGCACGGCCGAGGTCTGTGCCATTGCTTCGATGAGCAGGACCCCCGGCATCACCGGCCGGCGCGGGAAGTGGCCCTGGAAGAACGGCTCGTTGATCGTGACGTTCTTGATGCCGACGGCACTGACGTTGGGCACCACCTCGACGACCCGGTCGATCATCAGCATCGGGTAGCGATGGGGAATCATCTCCATCACCCGCACGATATCGATGTCGGCAACCCGCTCCGGCTGCTGCTCACCGCCCATCGGAACTGCCCTTTCGCTTGCCGAGCCGTGCCAGCGCCACGTTCTGACGGTGCCAGTCGCGGACGGGCACGGCGGGGAAGCCGCCAACCTCGGCCCCTGGTTCGATATCCCGGAAAATTCCGCTCTTCGCCGCCACGCGCGCTCCTTTACCGATCTTGATATGGCCGCCCACCCCGACCTGGCCGCCCATGACTACGTAATCGTCGATCCGGCTCGACCCGGATATGCCGATCTGAGCCGCGATCAGGCAACTCCGCCCGATGCGCACGTTGTGGGCGACCTGCACTTGGTTGTCGAGCTTGGTCCCGGCGCCGATCACGGTATCGCCCATCGCGCCGCGGTCGACGGTGGTGTTCGCGCCGATCTCGACGTCATCCTCGATCAGGGTGCGGCCGAGCTGGGGCATCTTCACCGCCCCGTTGGTGCCGTTGGCGAAGCCGAAGCCGGCCTGACCGATGCGCGCGCCTGGCTTGACCGTCACCCGCTGCCCCAGCACCGCATGGCTGATCGTGCAGCCGGCGCCGATGCGGGAGCCCGCGCCGATCACGCAGCCGCGGCCGATGACGGCGCCCGGCTCGACCATGACCCCGGGCCCCAGCTCTGCGCCGGGGCCGATGACCGCGCCGCCGCCGACCAGAACCCCCTCGCCCAGCGACGCGGTCGGATCGACACCGGGGCCATAGGGCGCGCCACCGTCGACATCGGGGTAGAACAGCCGCGCCGCGGCGGCGAACGCCTGCTGCGGCGTCGGTGCGACCAGCAGCGCGACGCCTGTCCGGGCTTCTGTCCGCTCGGCGACCAGGCAGAAACCGGCCGCGCTGGCGGTGAACGCCGTGTCGTAGCGCGGGTCGGCGAAATAGCTCAGGTCGCCGGGACCGGCCTCGGCCAGTCCGGCGACGTCCAGGACCCAAGCGTCCGGATCGCCGCCGGGCGCCACGGCAGCGCCCAGGCGCTGGGCCAGGTCCCCCAGGCGGAAGGGCCCGGCCCGGTCGTAGAAGCGAAGGTCCGCCATCGCGGCGTCGGCGCTATTGGGTCTGCAGCGGCGGCAGTTTGACCGTGACGCTCGGCAGCTTCTGGGCCAGCCGGGTCTCGACGTCGCGGGTCACGTCCAGGTCGTTGGCGCTCAGGATGACGAAGCGCTTGTCCATGATGATGTTGATGTTCCGCTCGGTGGCGACCTGGGTCATGACCTGGGCCATGGCGTCCTCGACCACCTTCATGGCGCTGCCGAATCCCTGATCGAGCTGGACGCGCTTGGCGTTGACCTGGCGCTGGAATTCCCCGACCTGCTGCTCGAAGGCCTTGACCCGGTCGTTGAAGGCCTGCTCGGCCAGCACCGACCGTTGTTTGCCGAGATCCTGCTCGGCGGTCCGGAGCTCGGTCTCGCGCTTGGTGATCTCGCCCTGATAGACCGAGCGCTGCTTCTCGATCTGATCGCGAATGCCTTTGACCGCCGGCACTTCGCGCATGATCTGCTGGATGTCGACGACGGCGATCACCGCCGGCTTGATCGGCCCCGGCGGCGCGCCCTGGGGGGCTTGCGGGGCGGCGGGTGGTGCCGCGGCCGGCCGCTGCTGGGCGCCGGCC
>CAZEFK010000325.1:0-5232 GCA_964511405.1 uncultured Comamonadaceae bacterium
GCCGCCGCCGGCGGCGCGTACAGGCTCTGGAGGCCGATGCGGCCCGGCCCGGTCAGGCGCGTGATCGCCAGGTTCTGCGCCGCCAGCAGGCCCTGGCTCAGACCCTGAAACGCGGTTTCGATCGCCACCGTCGGCTCCTTGTACAGCCAGCCGCCGGGCTCGACGTCGAGCTGCTGGCCGGCCTCCAGCGTCATCTCGATGATGTTGCCGCCGCCATGGACCCAGACCGTGCCGCCGCCGGGGCCGGCGACGAAGCGGTCGATGATCAGGCCGGTGCCGCCGAACATCATGGTCGCGATGCCGCCGGCGCGCTCCCAGGTGTAGTCGATGTCGCCCGACGCCGCGAGGAACGCATGCTCGCGGACCTGCAGCTCCTGGCCGGGCGCCAGCTCGAAGGCCCGGATCTCGCCGGGGACGTCGCGGCTGAAGGCGATGGCGCCCGGACCGAAGGCCTCGGTCACCAGGATGTCCATGCCGGCGATCATGCGCTTGAACAGGCCCGACAGGTTGCGCAGGCGGATGTCCAGGCCGGTGGTCTTCCACAGCAGGATGTGGTGCTCGAAGAACACCGAGCGTCCGGGCGGCAGCTCGATGGTCAGGGTCGGCACGATCGCGCCGCCGATCGCGCTGCGCACCGGGTCGGGCATCGGCGCGGACGCCGGTTGGGCGCCGCTCGAGAAGGGCAGGAAGCTGGACATCGCGGCCTCCGGAAGCAGGGCCGGGGCAGGATAGCCTGAACTCAGCCGGTCCGCGACTGGCGCAGCGCCTGGAGGGCGGCACCCAGATTGCCGGCGAAGCGGGCGGCATCGCACAGCGGCGAGGCCGCCACCTGCGCGCGCAGGCCGGCGCGCAGCGCGGCCAGCCGGCGGCGGTCGCCGGCGAGCCCGAGCGCGATCGCGACATAGCCGTCGGCGTCGGCGGCGACCAGGTCCCCCAATCCGGCCACCGAGAGATGGCTCGAGGCGTGGCGCCCGGCAAAGGTCCGGCCCGGCAGGGTCACGACCGGCACACCCATCCACAGCGCCTCGAGGGTGGTCAGGCCGCCGGAATAGGGGAAGGGGTCGAGGGCGATGTCGATGTCGCCATAGGCGGCCAGCAGCGCCTGACGCGGCCGCGCGCCCTCGAAGCCGATGCGGGCGGGGTCGATCCCGGCCTCTGCGAACCAGCCGGCGATGCGCGCCTGCACCGCCGGCACCTGATAGCCGCCATAGGCCAGCCGCAGCCGGGCCGCGGGCTCGGCCGCCAGCAGCCGGGCCCACAGCCGGACGACGTCGGGATTGATCTTGGCGGGATTGCTGAAGCTGCCGAAGGTGACCGGGCCGGCGTCGCCGGCGGGCAGGGGGGCGACGTCGGGGGCATCGGCAGGCGGATCGAAGGCGACATAGCCGTCGGGCAGGCGCACCACCTGCTCGACATAGGCGCCGTCCTCGCCCGGCGGCACGTGGAAGCGGTCGGCGATCAGCGCGTCCATGGCCGCGACCCCGGTGGTGCCGACATAGCCGGCCCAGGTCGCCTGCACCGGGGCCAGACGGCGCGCGAACAGCTCCAGCCGGGCGCCGCGGGTGTGGCCGGCCAGGTCGATCAGCACATCGGGACGGTCGCGGGCGATCACCGCGGCGGCCGCGTCGTCGCCGAGCTGGCCGATGACGGTCCAAGCCTTCAGCGCCCGCTTGAAGCGCCGGGCGATCGCGTCGTCGCAGTCATGGGCGGCATAGGCGACCACCTCGAAGCGCTCGGGGTCCAGCCGCTCGACCGCCCCGATCGTGAAATAGCCGACCGGGTGCTGGCGCAGGTCCGACGACACCAGGCCGATGCGCAGCCGCCGCCCCGGCGCCGGCCAGGGCCGGGCCGGGACGGCCGTGGCGGCGCCGATGCGGGCCTGCCAGGGTTCGTGCAGCGTCCGTAGCTCGGCGGCGGTGACGCCGGGTTGGTACTGCGCGGCCATCAGCCGGTTGGACAGGGCGATCGAATCGGCCGGATTGCGCGCCAGTGCCCGATCCAGGGTCGCGATCGCCGCCTCGACGTCGCCGGCCTGCAGTTCGGCGTTGCCCAGGTTGACCAGGCCGGTCTCGAAGCCGGGATCAATCGCCACGACCCGGCGGTAGCCGTCGAGTGCAGCGGCCAGGTCGCCCTGCTCCTCGGCCATCTTGGCGTCGTTGTAGAGAGCCGACAGGAAGTCGGGCGCGATCGCCAGGGCCGTCCGGAAGGCGGCGCGGGCCCGATCGGCCTGGCCGGCCGCCGCCAGCGCCACGCCCAGCTGGGTCGGGATCTCCGGCCGATCGGGCAGCCGCGCCGCGGCTTGGTCGGCGGCCGCTGCCGCCTCGTCCAGCCGTCCGGCTGCGGCGAGCGCCGAAATCAGCTCGATGCGCGCATCCACCCGGTCGGGCTCCAGCTCGGCCGCCCGGCGCAGATGGTAGAGGCTCTTGACCATGGCGCCGTCGCGCTGGAACAGCTTGCCCAGCGTGTAGTGGGCGGGGCCGAGCCCCGGTTGTGCCTTGACCAGGTTCGTCAGCAGCTGCCGGGCGCGGGCGGCGCGGCCGCCCGCGATCAGCAGCAATGCCAAGTTGTAGGCCGCGACCGGGTGGTTCGGCCAAGCCTGCAGGACCCGGCCATAGATCCGCTCGGCGTCGGCAGGCTCGCCGGCCGCAAGGTGGCCGGCGGCGGCCTCGATCAGGGCGTCGAGGGCGTCGGCCGGCCTCACCGTTCGGCTGCAGCCGCCTGGATGGCCGCGTTCATGGTCCGCACGCCCGCGGCCGGGCCCTCGGGATGGGCCCACACGAAGCTGACGACGGCCAGGAAGTCGGCGCCGGCCTTGACCAGCGGCGCGCAGTTGGCGGCGGTGATGCCGCCGATCGCGACCGACGGCACCACGGTGCCCTGGGCCCAGGCCTGCAGGGTCTCGAGCTCGGCGCGGTGCTGGACCGCCTTGGTCGTGGTCGGGAAGAAGGCGCCGAACGCGACATAATCGGCGCCGGCCTCGCCGGCCTCCATGGCCAGGTGCAGGCTGTTGTGGCAGGTGACCCCGACCGTGCGGTCGTGGCCGACCAGGCGCCGGGCGTCGGCATAGCCGGCGTCGGACTGGCCGACGTGGACGCCGTCGCAGCCGGTTTCGATCGCCAGGTCGGGCCGGTCGTTCATGATCAGGGCGACGTCGCGGGCATGGACGACCGGGCGCAACCGGTCGGTCGCGCGCCGGACCGTGTCGTCGTCGACATCCTTCAGGCGGATCTGTACGGCGCCGACGTCGCCGGCGTCGAGCGCCGCGGCCATGAGGTCGGCGAATGCCGCCGGATCGAAGGCCGGCGGCGTGATCAGGTAGAGGCGGCAGCCGGGATCGGCCGCCGCCGGTCGGGTCGCGGCCAGGGTCAGGCCCCCAGCATCAGGCCTTGCCCTGGAAGATGCGCACGATGGTATCGAGCATCGCCAGAGCCTCCTCGCGCGGCCGCTGGAAGGTGTTGCGGCCGATGATCGAGCCGGTGCCGCCGCCGTCACGGATGGCACGGACCTCGGTGTACAGGCCCTCCAGGTCCTTGGCCTCGCCACCCGAGAACACGACCAGCCGGCGGCCGCTGAAGCAGCTCTGCACCACATGCTGGACGCGGGCGGTGAGCGTGCTGCCGTCGATCTTCTGGCCTTCGTAGACCTTCTTGGCGGCATCAAGCTCCAGGGCCGCGGTCGGCAGCTTGACCTTGATGATGTGGGCGCCGAGCAGCGCCGCCATGTGCGCGCCGTAGGCGATGATGTCGAGCGCGGTCTCGCCGGCCTTGGACAGGGTGCCGCCGCGCGGGTAGGACCACACCACCACGGCCAGGCCGGCGGCCTTGGCCTCCTCGGCGAGATCGCGCAGATCCTCCATCATCGCATAGGCCTGGTCCGAGCCCGGATAGATGGTCATGCCGATGGCGCTGCAGCCAAGCCGGAGCGCGTCCTGGACCGAGCCGGTCACCGCCTGCGTCGCGTCCTCCTTGGCCCGGGACAGGCTGTTGGCGCTGTTGACCTTGAGGATCAGCGGCAGCGAGCCCGCGAAGCTGTCGGCGCCGGCCTCCAGCATGCCGAGCGGGGCGGCATAGGCCGACAGGCCGGCATCGATGGCGAGCTGGAAATGGTAGTGCGGGTCGTAGGCGGCCGGATTGGGCGCGAAGCTGCGCGCGGGCCCGTGCTCGAAGCCCTGGTCGACCGGCAGGATCACCAGCTTGCCGCTGCCGCCCAGGCGGCCTTCCATCAGGATGCGGGCAAGGTTGGCCTTGGTCCCGGGATTGTCGCTCTCATAGGCCGAGAGGATTTTCTTGACGCGCTGGCTGATCCGCATGGTGACCCTCGGGGGTTTCGCGATTGGGCGCGGGATTATCGGAAACGTGCCGCGATTGCAATCGTGGCGGGCGCGGGGGCGCGGTACCGGATCTCGGCCAGATCGGCTTCGGCCGTTTCGGTCAGACGGAACGGGAGCGGGCGGCTAATAGCTGGCGCCCTCGCTCGATGATGCGCTCGGCATTGAAGTTTCGCACCCGGCCGGACGCCAGGTCAGCCAGTCCCTTGTCGATGTCTGCTTTGAGCGCCGCAAGCTCTTCCGCCTGCACGGTGCGTTTCACCGTCCAATCGCGAAGCGCCTCGCGCACCACCTCGCTCGTGGACGCATAGTCGCCGGCCTCGACCGCGCGCTCTACGGCGGCGGCCATCTCTGACGGCACCGTGATGGTCAGCCGCTCAAGCTCCGCCATGCGCGCCCTCCAGTCGGGATCGCCTCATCCCCGCGCCAAGTACTCCGTCGCCTCGAGTAAGGCGTCGCGGCGGTCGGCGAGGTCCAGGGCCTTGGGCCGGTGGTCGATCAGCGACGTGCCGGTGCCGTCGGCGACGTCGCCCAGCTTCATCAGCATGGCGTAGGAGCCGGTGAAGATCACGGCATCCAGGCCGACCCGCAGCGCCGCCATGGCACGGCCGGCGGCCTTGGCACAGTCCAGGACGCCCAGGGCGCGGACGTCGGGGAACTCGGCCCGGGCCTGGCGCACCATCTCGGCGAACCAGGCCGGGCCCACGGCCCCCGCCGCCGAGGGCGCCGACAGCAGCAGGACCGGCCGGTGGGCGGCCCGCGCCGCGGCCAGCGCCGTCCGCGCCTGGGCCAGGTCGTGGACGACGAGCGCCCGCGGCAGCGCGGGCCCGGGCGCCGCCGCCATCGCCGCCTAGAGGTGCTTGGCCATCTCGACCGCGGTGTCGATCATCCGGTTCGAGAAGCCC